>CAZHKT010000088.1:0-15426 GCA_964533045.1 uncultured Acidobacteriota bacterium
AGTATACACGAAATGCTCCCTGATGTCACTATATTATGTAATTCTCTCTAGGTCGCCACCAAGGCCCTGGGGGCAATGGCGGCCTGAAGGCCGCCGCTACGGATGCCGAGCTGAAGGCTGCCCCCGCCCCCCTCGCGTAATTCTCCCCTGCTATCTCCTTGGCTTTGCATTTGTTATACTTTCCGGCGGTCTCAGAGCGGCGGTGAGGACACCGCCGCTCCAGATGGCGGCCTGAAGGCCGCCGCTACAGCCTGGGAGCGCAGGCGTCCCGCCTGCATGTTAAGAAGACTGCGGGCAGGATGCCCGCGGTCCCAGGGACAGGAGCACCATGAGCACGCCTGTCAGCGACAAAGAGTACAGCGTTTACGAATCCATGGCGGCGCGGTTTGATGTCGCGGCGCGCATGTTGAATCTGGACGAGGGCCTGACGCAGTACCTGCGCACGCCCAATCGCGAGATTGTCGTTCACATTCCGGTGGCGCTCGATAGCGGCGTGCTGGAGGTTTTCGACGGCTATCGCGTGCAGCACAACATCGCGCGCGGGCCTTGCAAGGGCGGCATCCGCTACTCGCCCCACGTGACGCTGGACGAAATCCGCGGCCTGGCGGCGGAGATGACCTGGAAGTGCGCCGTGGCCAACATCCCTTTTGGGGGCGCCAAGGGCGGCATCGTCTGCGATCCGTCCAAACTTTCGCAGGGTGAACTGGAACGCATCACCCGGCGCTACACGGCCGAAATCCTCGACTACATCGGCCCGGAGCGCGACGTTCCCGCCCCCGACATGAACACCAACGAGCAGACCATGGCCTGGATCATGGACACCTATTCCATGCACATCCGGCACACCACGACGGCCGTCGTCACGGGCAAGCCGGTGGACCTGGGCGGCTCGCAGGGGCGGCGCGAAGCCACGGGGCGCGGCTGCATGATCGCCACCGACCAGGCTCTCAAACGCTTCGGGCGCCAACCGGAAGCGACACGCGTCATCATTCAGGGCTGCGGCAACGTGGGCGGGCAGGCGGCGCGCCTGATGCACGCGGCAGGCTACAAGATCATCGGCGTGGCCGACATGTATGGCGGAGTGATCAACACGCACGGGCTCGACGTTCCAGCGCTACTGAAGTTCGTGAGCGAAACGAAGACCGTCAAAGGTTTCAAGGGCGGCGAAAGCATCGGCAACATGGAGATTCTCGAGCAGGATTGCGACGTGCTGCTGCCCGCGGCCACCGAGAGCGTCATCACCAGCAAGAACGCCGGCAAGATCAAAGCGCGCATCCTGACCGAGGGCGCCAACAGCCCGACTTCGGCGCCCGCCGACGACATTCTCTTCGAGCGCGGCGTGTTTGTGATTCCCGACATTCTGGCCAACTCGGGCGGCGTGACGGTGTCCTATTTCGAATGGGTGCAGGACCGCCAGGGCTATTTCTGGCCGGAATCGCTGGTGAACGAACGGCTGGAGCAGATCATGATCGCCGCCTTCGACAGCGTGGTGCATTACGGCGACAAGCACAAGGTCAACAACCGCATCGCCGCCTACATGCTGGCCATTGACCGTGTGGCGTTCAGCGTTCGCCTGCGCGGGATCTACGCGTGATGGGGCACGAGCCGACTGCACACATTGCAGTTCTTGCGCCTTCACGAAGTAAACTCAAAAGGCTCCAATCCCAAAGACGATCGAAGGAGAATTGCAAACATGCCAGATGTTGATGGAAATGTTGAACACAAGGAATTCTATCTGGATATTCCAGCGAAGAACGAAGCCTTCTTCCTGAAGGGTTCGGGAGCGCTCGACTGGGGGATGCAGAACCGCCTGGCGCGGATCTTCAACCCGGTGAGCGGCAAGACGGTGATGCTGGCCATTGACCATGGTTATTTCCAGGGGCCGACCACCGGCCTCGAGCGTGTGGACGTCCATATCGTGCCGCTGGTTCCTTACGCCGACGCGCTGATGCTGACGCGCGGCATTCTGCGCTCCTCGATTCCGCCCTCCTGCCGCAACGCCATCGTCTTGCGCGCCAGCGGCGGGCCCAGCATTCTGAAAGAGCTCTCCCATGAGCAAATCGCCATGGACATGGAGGACGCCCTGCGGCTGAACGCCTGCGCCGTCGCCGTTCAAGTCTTCGTCGGCGGCGAGTTCGAGACGCAGTCCATCCACAACCTGACGCGGCTGGTGGATGCGGGCAATCGCTACGGCGTGGCGGTGCTGGGCGTCACCGCCGTCGGCAAGAACCTGGTGCGCGATGCCAAATACCTGCGACTCGCGGTGCGTATCTGCGCCGAACTGGGCGCGCACTACGTCAAGACCTACTACTGCCCCGAGGGTTTTGAAACGGTCACCGCCTCCTGTCCGGTGCCGGTGGTGATGGCGGGCGGTAAAAAGCTTCCCGAACTCGACGCGCTGCAAATGGCCTATAACGCCATCGATCAAGGTGCGGCGGGTGTGGATATGGGCCGCAACATCTTTCAGGCCGATGCGCCGGTGGCCATGATCAAGGCCGTCGGGAAAGTCGTGCACGAAGGCATGAAGCCTCAGCAGGCCTACGATCTTTACCAGACGCTGAAGAATGAAAGCAAGGCGGCGCCCGTAGGGCGGTAGGTGTGGCGCCGC
The DNA here is from genome assembly GCA_964533045.1 of uncultured Acidobacteriota bacterium. GTDB lineage: Bacteria > Acidobacteriota > Terriglobia > UBA7540 > UBA7540 > JACQNR01. The sequence goes on from CAZHKT010000088.1 coordinate 2,609, forward strand.
CCTCCAGGGCGGCACGCCCTCACTGGCGTCGGCCTTCAGCCGGGCAAACCGGTTGACCCCGGATGCCGGGCTGAAGAGCCTGTGGGATAACCGCCGTAGCGGCGACCTTCAGGTCGCCACCTTGTTGACCATGTAGGTGGCGTGCTATAGCCCGCCGCTACGAAAGGCGGCTGTTACACAGACATTAAAGAAGGTGGCTTGCGTGCCGGGCTGAAGAGCCTGTGGGATAACCGCAGTAGCGGCGACCTTCAGGTCGCCAACCTGCGGGTCATGAAGGTGGCGGGCTAAAGCCCGCCGCTACGAAAGGCGGCTATAACACAGACTCGGAAGCCCGGCGCTACGACCATGTCCAATTCAACAGCATTCCAAATCCTGCGCGAGTCGGCGCCCAACGTCAGCATCGGCATTGTGACCGCCAATCTGTTGGAACTGGGCGCCGAATTGCAGTTACTGGAGCGTGCCGGTGCCAAACTGGTCCACATTGACGTCATGGACGGCGTCTTCTGCCCCATGATGACAGTCGGCCCGCCTTTTATCAAAGCGCTTAAGACGCCGCTGCTCAAGGACGCGCATCTGATGATTGACGAGCCCCTCACCAAGGTCGCCGAATACGCCGCCGCCGGCTGCGACATCATCACGATTCATCCGGAAGCTTGTTCGCAACCGCATCGGGTCCTTCAGCACCTCCAAACCCTGGCCAACGCCAACGATCCGGCGCGCGGCATCGTTCGCGGCGTGGCGCTGAATCCCAGCACGCCGCTCGAAACTCTGGAGCCGCTGCTGGACGAAGCTGACTTGATCTCCATTCTGGCCGTGAACCCGGGCTGGGGCGGCCAGAAATTTATCCCCTCGGCGCTGAAGCGAATCGAACGGACCAGGAAGATGATCGCGGATTCCGGGCGCGATATTCTGCTTTGCCTCGACGGCGGCGTCACGAAGGCCAATATCGCGGAAATGGCGCGGACGGGCACGGACCTGATTGTCACCGGCAGCGCCGTCTTCGATGGGAAGGCCGCAGAAGCCAACGCGCGCTTCATTTTGGACGCGGTGAAGACGGAAGCAAAACGCACGACGTAAGAAGCCAACACGTCCATGCAAAACCTCTGGGACGACAAAGCGGCAGAACGATACCTGGCGAAGTACGCACCCGAACACGGCGAAGACCTGGCCCTGCGGATTTACACGAGCCGGCTGCTGGGCGGCGATCCCAGCCTGGTGCTGCATGGCGGCGGCAACACTTCCGTAAAGGGCAAGCACACCACGCTCCTGGGCGAGCAGGTGGACGCGATCTTCATCAAAGCTTCCGGCCGCGACATGGGCACTATCGAACCGGAGGGATTCCCCGGGCTGGAACTCGATTACCTGCGCAAGCTGCGCGCGCTGCCCGAACTCTCCGATGAGCGCATGCTGGAAGAGATGCTGACGCACCGGCTGCGCGCCGGAGCCCCCGCGCCCTCCGTTGAAACGCTGGTCCACGCCTTTCTGCCGCACCAGTTCATCGACCATACGCATTCGGACGCTATCCTGACGCTGACCAATCAGGAGAATGGGGCGGAGCTGGTGCGCGAAGCTCTGGGCGATGACATCCTCATCCTTCCTTACGTGCGCCCCGGCTTCAAGCTGGCGAAGGCGGTCGCGGCGGCCTATGACGCGGCGCCCAAAGCGCGCGGCATGGTCTGGATCAAGCACGGCATTATGACCTGGGGCGAAACGGCGCGGCAGGCCTACGACGCCATGATCGAATTGGTCACGCGGGCCGAGGAATATATTGCCGCGCGGGCCAAACGGGTTTCCGTGTTCCCAGCCACAACTTCGGCAGAAACGGCGCTGGCGCGCGTGGCGAAAGTGGCACCCATTCTGCGCGGCCTGCTCGCCGAACGCGACGAGACGGGCTCGTACCGGCGCGTGATTCTGCAACCGCTCGCCACTCGTGAAGTTCTGGATTTTGTCGATTCCCCGGGCGCCCGCGAAATCGCCGTAACGCCGCCCCTCACCTCGGACCACCTGATTCGTACCAAACCGTTCCCCCTTTGGGTTGAACAGCCCCATTACGACGACGACTCCAAACTGCGCGAGCAACTCATGGCCGCGGTCGAGCGCTACAAGGCCGAGTATTCGGCCTACGTCGAGCGACACGCCGCGACCATTCCCCAGGGGCTGGGCCGATTCGATGCCCTGCCGCGCGTGGTCTTCCTCCCCGGAGTGGGGGCGCTCTGCGCCGGAAAGAATGCCCTGGCGGCGCGCATCGCTTGCGACATCACCGCGCACACGGTGGCGGTGAAAATGCATGTGGCGGCGATGGGCCGCTACGAGGGTTTGCCCGAAGACGAACTGTTTGAGATGGAGTATCACACCTACCAGCACGCCAAGCTCGGTCCAGGCGGTGAATTGCCGCTGGCGCGTCAGGTGGCGCTGGTGACAGGAGCGGCGGGCGCGATCGGCCTGGCCATTGTCGAGGGCCTCCTCGAGCAGGGCTGCCACGTGGCCATCACCGATCTGGCCGGCGACGCGCTCCACACCGCGGTGCGCGACCTTGAAGCGCGCTTCCCCGGACGGGTAATGGGCGCGGTGATGGATGTAACCAGTCCCGCATCCGTGCAGGAGGCGTTCGACGCCGTCATCCAGCGCTGGGGAGGTGTGGATATCGTCATTCCCAACGCCGGGCTCGCTCACGTGTCACTGCTCACCGAAATGAAACTGGAAGCGTTCCAGAAACTCGAGCGGGTCAACGTCGAAGGAACGCTCAATGTGATCGGCGAGGCAGGACGCCACTTTAAGCTGCAAGGAACGGGCGGTGATATCATTCTCGTCTCCACCAAAAACGTCTTTGCGCCGGGCGCGCAGTTTGGCGCCTATAGCGCCACCAAGGCCGCCGCGCATCAACTGGCGCGCATCGCCAGCCTGGAATTCGCTTCTTCCGATGTTCGCGTCAACATGGTCGCGCCTGACGCCGTCTTTTCTCACGGCAGCCGCAAGTCGGGCCTGTGGGCTGAGGTGGGACCTGAGCGCATGAAGGCCCGCGGCCTCGACGAGAAGGGATTGGAAGAATACTATCGCCAGCGCAATCTCCTGAAAGCAGCGGTGACCGGCCGCCACGTCGCCAACGCCGTGCTCTTTTTTGCCACGCGCCAGACGCCCACCACCGGCGCCACGATCCCCGTGGATGGCGGCCTGCCCGACGCCACGCCACGTTAGGGCTCACGCCGATGCGATTGGCCGGGCTTGCGGCTTTGCGATAGTGTTACAATCGCATTCGATGGCCAAGGGTGCGAGCGGGGTGACCCGCGTTCTCGGAATTGATCCCGGACTGAATCTGACGGGCTACGGCGTGATCGAGTGCGAGGGAACCGACGTCCGTCTGCTGGAAGCGGGCGTGATTCGCCTGCCACGCAGCGAGGGCAACAACCTTGCCCTCCGGCTGGAATCGCTCTTCAATGAGTTGCGAGAGGTCATCGAAGACTTCCGGCCGGAAACGGTGTGCCTGGAAGAAGTGTTCGGGCACGCCGATTATCCGCGCACCGCGATCCTGATGGGCCATGCGCGTGGTGTGATCTGCCTGGCGGCGCGCCTGGCGCGCGTGCCGGTGCACAGCTTCTCCGCGCGGCGCATCAAGCAAGCCGTCACCGGCAACGGCAATGCCAGCAAGCACCAGGTGCAACGCTCCGTGCAGCAGCATTTCCGCCTGCACCAGGTTCCGCACCCCGCCGACGTGGCCGATGCGCTGGCGGCCGCCATGTGCTACGTCAACGTGGCGCGCCGACGGAGGAAGCAGCTGTAGCGGCGGTATCCTCACCGCCGCTGATGACAATCGAGGGCAGGGCGGCGGGGACACCGCCGCTACCGTATGATTTCTGAGATCACGGGCGAAGTTCTGTACGACCGCATCCAGCGCAACGCGCTCCTGCTGCGCGCAGGGGCCATTGCCTACGAAGTGTTCGTACCTTCCGGCATTGCCTCGCGCCTGCGGCAGTTGCCGGAAAACGAACGGCCCAACCCGGTCACCTTGTTCACCATCAATTACATCGACGGCGCGGTCGGCGGCGGGCACCTCACCCCCAAACTGGTGGGGTTCCTCGACCCGATTGATCGTGAATTCTTTGAGCTTTTCACCACGGTGCCCGGCGTGGGATTCATGAAAGCGCTCAAGTGCCTGGTGCGGCCCATCAACGAGATTGCTCTGGCCATCGAACGCGGCGATGCGCCCTTTCTGGAGGAACTTCCCTTCATCGGCAAGAAGACGGCCGAGCGCATTGTCACCGAGCTGCGCGGCAAGATGGCCAAGTTCGCTCTCGCGCCCAAGGAAGAACCGCTCGCCATCGAACGCGAGTCGGCGTCCGAACTCAGGGAGGAAGCGCTCCAGGTCCTGACGCAACTGGAGTATTCCCGCGTCGAGGCGCAGCGCATGGTCGACGCGATATTCGCCCGGCACAGGAATTTGAAGACCGTCGAAGATTTTCTGAAGCGAGTCTTTGAGCAGCAACAGGCGGGGGAGCGGTGAACCGTGGATAGCGGACAGTGTTCCGAAGCTCGGCGATCTGTTCACTCGCCACTCTTCACTATCCACTAGCAAGTTTTCCTGCCTCTGCTAGATTAGTAGCTATGGCCCGAGAGCGTCTCGTATCGCCGGATTTGCTTTCCAAGGAAGAGGAGTCCTTTAACCGGACGCTGCGCCCCGCCACGCTGGAAGAGTACGTCGGCCAGCAAAAGGTGAGGGACAAACTGTCTATAGCTCTGGAAGCGGCGAAGCGGCGAGGTGAGCCCATCGAGCACACGCTCTTCTACGGCCCGCCGGGCCTGGGCAAGACGACCCTCGCTTACATCATCGCCCATGCCATGGGATCGAAGATTACCACCACCTCCGGGCCGGCGCTGGAACGTACCGGAGACCTGATGGGCATTCTGACCAATTTGGGGGAGGGCGACATTCTCTTTATTGACGAGATTCACCGCCTGCCGGCGAACATCGAAGAATTCCTCTACCCCGCCATGGAGGACTTCAAGGTGGACTTTGTGGTGGACAAGGGCATGTTCGCCAAGACCATCAACATGCCGCTCAAGCGATTCACCCTGGTTGGCGCCACCACGCGCGCCGGAACGCTCTCCGCGCCGCTGCGCAATCGTTTTGGACTCTTCTTCCATCTGGAGTTCTACTCCGCCGAGGAGATTCAGCGAATCATCGAGCGCTCAGCGCGCATTCTGGGCGCGCCACTGGACAAGGGGGCATCGGTCGAAATCGCCTGCCGCGCGCGCGGCACGCCGCGCATCGCCAATCGCCTGCTGCGGCGCGTGCGCGACTACGCCCAGGTCAAGGCCGACGGCCTCATTACCGCCGAGGTGGCGCGCGCCGCGCTCAAACTGGAAGGGGTGGACGAGCTTGGCATGGACGATCTCGACCGCAACTTCCTTTCCACCATCATCCGGGTTTATGACGGCGGCCCGGTGGGCGTCGAAGCCATCTCCGCCACGCTGAACGAAGAAGTGGACACGCTGGTGGACATGGTCGAGCCCTTCCTGCTCCAGCAAGGTTTCATCAGCCGCACCAAGACAGGGCGCAGAGCCAATCCCGCCGCCTACAAACATCTCGGCCTTGCTGTGCCGCCCGGTCGCGAAGGAGGGCTGTTTGAGTGATCTGCAATTCAGCCCGCGCCTCCCTTCCGTCAAGCCACCCTCGGTGACTGAGCTGCCGACGTCGGTCGCCGGATTGCACCAGCTCCTGCGGGAGCGGGTCCGTCCAAGATTTCCGGAGCTGGCGAAATGCCAGTCCACCGCGGAACTTCACGCCAACGCCACGTATCAGTCGCTGGCGCGCGAGATCACGCAAATCCTGGAGACGCCGGAGGTGGGCGATTTCACCCACGCCGCGGCGCCCGCCAAGGCCAGCTACCGCTGGATCGCGTGGAATCTGGAGCGCGGCATCGAATACAAAGGCCAGCTGGAGGCGTTCCGCAATCATCCCTATCTGAAAACCGGCGACGTGTTTCTGCTGACCGAAACCGACGTGGGCATGGCGCGCTCCGGCAATCGCGCCGTGGCGCAGGAACTCGCCGCCGAACTGGGCATGTATTTCGCCTTCGTGCCGTGCTACCTGAATCTTTCCAAGGGTTCGGGAGTGGAATACGATGCCCACGGCGAGAACGACCTGGGGCTGCACGGAAATGCCATTTTGAGTCGTTACCCCATTCGAGGCGTCCGTCCCATCCACCTGGTGAACGGCATCGACAAGATGACCCGGCGCGAAAAGCGCATCGGACAGCAGACGGCGGTCGCCGCCGAAATCGAGTTTCCCAACACGCGCGCCACCGGCGTCTCGGTCCATCTTGATGCCAACTCAACTCAGGCGCACCGTGCCCAACAGATGCGGCAGGTGCTCGAGGGCGTGGGATCGCGCACGCCCGTCATCCTCGGCGGCGACTGGAACACCACCACCTACAACTCTTCCCGCGCCTTCCATGCCATCGCCGGCTTCTGGTTGCGTGTCTTCATGGGCGTGGATTACGTGATCCGCAATCACTACCTGCACCCTTACCGCTACTTCGAGCAGGAGCTGTTTAACGCCCTGGAAGAACACGGCTTCGATTACCGGCACTGCAACCGGATGGGCGAATACACGATTTCTTACGACGTCTCGGATCCGAAAACGCGCAAGAATCTGGGGGAGTGGGTTCCGGCATGGTGTTTTCCGTTTATCCGGTGGGCGCTGCGTGAGCACGGCGGGAAGTGCCCGCTGAAAATTGACTGGTTCGCCACGCGCGGCGTGCGGGCGGAGAATCCCGTGGTGATTCACGACCTGCGCGAAGGCCGCGACATTCCGCTCTCCGACCATGACGCCATCGGCATTGACGTTCCGGTATGAAGCAAGCTTACATTTCCATTGGCTCGAACCTGGGGGATCGCGCCGCGCACCTGCGACGGGCGACCCATGAACTCACTTCGGCGGGCATCGAAGTAGTCCGCGTTTCGCCTTTCTATCGAACCGAGCCGGTCGATTACCGCCCGCAACCCTGGTTTATGAATTGCGTGGTTGAAGTGCGGACCGAACTGATGCCGCTCCGCTTGCTGAGCGCCCTCCACCGGATCGAACAACGCATGGGGCGCCGGCGAACAGTTCGCAGAGGACCCCGAACCATTGATCTCGACATCCTCTTTTACGACAATGCCGTCATCCGGTCCGTGCCGCTGGAGGTGCCGCATCCGCGCCTGGCGAATCGGAATTTTGTTCTGGTTCCGCTGAGCGACCTGGCGCCAACCCTGCGGCACCCGTTGACTCGCCAGACGGTCGCGGAGATGCTGCAGGAGTCGCCGGATCACAGCCAAGTCCTCCGCTGCGGTTAACCCGCACGCTTTTTCCGATGCCGAAAGTCCCCCAATTCGCACCCCCGCAATTCATCGCTATCGAAGGGCCCATCCGCGTCGGCAAGACGAGCCTGGCGGACCTTCTGGCGCGTCGCCTGAACGCCCTGCGGGTGCGCGACCCGGAAGAGAATCCCTTCCTCGAGAGTTTCTACGAGGACCAGCCGGGCGCCGCCTTCAAACTCCAGATGTATTTTCTGCTGCACCGCTACCACCAGTTGAGGAAACTCGACCTCGCCGCCGACCGCCACCGGCCGGTGGTGAGCGATTTCCTGTTCGAAAAAGACAAGATTTTCGCCTATATGAATTTGAGCGATCCGGAGCTGCAACTTTACAATGCCTACTTCGACCTGTTCGAGGAGCAGTCGCCACTTCCCGACTTGGTGATATACTTGCAGGCGGACAAGGAGACGCTCCGGAAGCGCATCGCCAAGAAGAACTTTCCGCGCGAACGGGAGATCTCCGATGAGTACCTGGAAGAAGTCATCAAGGCTTACGAGCATTTCTTCTTCCATTACAAGAAGAGCAACTTGCTGGTCGTGAACACGTCTGAAATCGACTTTGTCGAACGGAACGAGGACTTGCGGGAGTTGCTCCGCCGGCTGAGCCAGCCGGTGCAAGGCACACAATACTTTCTGCCGCTTGGATCCGCCGGGGCGGACTGAGACGGATGCGACGAAACCATTCCATTTCCCGCGAAAATGTCAGCGCGGGCGAACCCCTTGAGAGGCCCCCACTCGCCAGGCGGACCGCGCTTCCTGCGGCCGGCGCCCTCGGTCGAAGCGGGGCTTTTGTGTTCAAGGGAGAATTGTTTGGAAGCGAGGTTATGCCATGGACCCCCAAACTCAGGCCGTGAGCAAAATTACGGTTCCCTCTCTGCACGACCGCAAGCTTCGGGGCGAGCGGATCGTCTGCCTGACTGCCTACGATTACCCTTCCGCCCGGCTGGTGGATGAAGCTGGCGCCGATCTTCTGCTGGTTGGCGACTCGCTCGCCCAGGTCGCGCTCGGATACGACTCGACCGTCCCTGTCACGCTGGAGGAGATGCTGCATCACCTGCGCGCCGTGCGACGGGGCGTGCGACGGGCGTTGCTGGTGCTCGATCTTCCCTTCGGATCCTACCAGGGCTCGGAGCACGACGCGCTGGCCGCGGCCATTCAGGCGCTCAAGACAGGCGCCGAGGCCGTCAAGATCGAAGGCGGGCGTAAGCGTGCCAGCCTGATTCGCCGCATGGTCGATGCGGAAGTCCCCGTGATGGGCCACATCGGACTGACACCGCAGTCCGTGCACGCCTTGGGCGGATACCCTGTCCAGGGAAAAACTTTCGAGTCTGCCAACGACTTGATCGCCGATGCCCAGGCCGTGGAGGACGCGGGCGCGTTCGCCATCGTCCTGGAAGGCGTCCCCCGCGAACTGGCGCGGATCATCACGGCGCGCCTGCGCATCCCGACCATCGGCATCGGGGCTGGGCCGGATTGCGATGGGCAAATTCTGGTGACTAACGACTTGCTCGGCCTGTCGTTTCAGAAGCCGGCGAAGTTCGTGCGCACCTACACGCAGCTGGCAGAAACGATTTCCAGGGCGCTCCGTGCGTACCGGGACGACGTACTGGCCGGCCGGTATCCCGACGACCGCGAGTCTTATCACTGGCCCGCGGGGCTGGCCGAAGCATTTGAAAAATGGACGGTGAGCCGCTCATCTAAAGATCAGGGCTGAACGCGGCTTTCCTCGCCCTCAGACCAACCCACCGACGCCATGCGCTGGATCACCACCCTTCCGGATTTGCAATCGTTTACGCGCGAGGCGCGCGTCCAGGGGAAATCCCTCGGGCTGGTGCCCACCATGGGCGCCTTGCACGACGGGCATCTCAGCCTGGTCCGGCGCGCCTGCGCTCAATGCGACGTCGTGATCGTTTCCATCTTCGTCAACCCGGCGCAGTTCGGTCCGGCCGAAGACTTGGCGCGCTACCCCCGCAATCTCGAACGCGATCGGGAGCTGCTGGAAAAGTTCAGAGTGGACGTGGTCTTTGCGCCGGAAGCGAGCGAGATGTACCCACCCGGGTTTGATACCTGGGTCCATCCGGGGGCGCTCGCCGAAGTCTTCGAGGGCGCTATTCGGCCCGGTCATTTTCGCGGCGTCGCCACAGTGGTCTTGAAGCTGTTCCATCTGGTTCAACCGGACGTCGCCTATTTCGGTCAGAAGGATTTTCAGCAAGTGCAGGTGGTCCGGCGAATGGTGGAGGATCTCCATCTGCCCGTGCGGCTGGTGGTGTGTCCCATTGTGCGCGAACCGGACGGTCTGGCGATGAGTTCACGAAACGCTTATCTGAATCCCGAAGAACGCGGAGCAGCGACGGTGCTGCATCGCAGCTTGCGCCGCGCCGAAAGCCTGGTGCATGGCGGTGAAACCAACGCAGCCCGCCTGGTGGAGGAGATCCGGCGCACCATCGAGCAAGCGCCAGGCGTGCGCCTGGATTACGCGGCCGTTGTCGAGCCCGGAAGCCTGCAAAGCGTCGGGCGCGTTGCCGCCGGCTGCGTGGCGCTCGTTGCGGCCCGCGTCGGACCGGCACGGCTCATCGACAATCTCATCTTTGGCCCGCCCGGCGAGACCGAAGACCGGTTGATTCAGCTCGCCCTGGCCTCGAAACACCTTGCGCCGTCCGACGCGCGCATCCCGGGGCTGGAGATCGATCTGCTGCGGAAGAAAGTCGAGAACTGCCGCGAGTGCGCCGCGGTGAGCGCCATCCGGCTGCCTCCCGCTGAATTTGCGCTCAAGTATCTGCGTCGCGATTATCCCGACCTGGGCGCCGTTCGCACTGCGATCATCGCGCGGGATAGTCCTCTGAAGCCCGAGAATTATCTGTACTGGCAGCCGGCCAGGGAGAATCGTTTTACGACGTCACTTTTCCAGCTGGTGGGGGTGGCGAACCGGGAGGAGTTCCGTTCGCGCTTCATTCTGACCGACGCGCTGCGATGCCACTGCACGGGTCCGCGCGCGCCGGAGCGGGCGCTGATGGCCTGCGCGCGATTCCTGCGGGAGGAACTGCGGCTGTTTCCCAATCTCCACACGATCCTGATTCTGGGCGAGGACGCCTACGTGCAGTTCCAGCGCAGCCTGCTGGGGCGAAGTGCAGCCGAGACGGTCCCCTTCGCCTCTCGCGTGAAGTCGAATGGTTGGGCAGAAGAACGGTTGGAGATTGAGGGATGGGACGGACGGTTACTTCGCATCCTCTATGCGCACCACCCCTCGCTCGGGTACGAGCGGAGTCCGTCGCTAGCGCCCATGCTGAATGAGACGCGTTAGCTTACCGCGCCTTCAGCGCCGCCAGGACCTCCGCGGCGTGACCTTCGGCCTTCACTTTCGGAAAGACATGCGTGACCTTGCCGTCCGGGCCGATGACGTAGGTGGTTCGCACGATGCCCATCTTTTTCACGCCGTAGGTCGTCTTCTCCTGCCAGACACCGTAGGCCTCGAGCATCTTGTGCGACAGGTCGCCCGCCAGCGGGAAGTTGAGCGAGTACTTATCGTGGAACTTCTTCAAATCCTCAACCGAGTCGCCGCTAACCCCTAACACCGACGCGCCCCGCTTCTCGAACTCTTTTTGGGAATCCCGGAACTCATTGGCTTCGCAGGTGCAGCCGGGAGTGTCGGCGCGCGGGAAGAAATAGAGAATCAGAGTCTTCCGCTTATAATCCTTGAGCCCAATTGGGTCGCCCGTGTGCGAGGGCAGCGTGAAATCGGGAGCCTTGTCTCCAACCTTCAGCATGACGGATTCCATCCTTTCCACGGAAATTCAGGCGCTCAACTCTTTCTTCAGCACGTCTTGCACCAGCTGCGGGTTGGCCTGGCCGCGCGTGGCCTTCATCACCTGGCCGACGAACCAGCCAAGAGTGGCGGTCTTGCCGCTGCGGTATTGCTCGACCTGCCGCGGATTGGCGGCCATGATCTCACGCACCACGGCTTCGATCTGATCGGTGTCGTTGATCTGTTCCAGTCCCTGCGCCGCCATCACCTCTTCCGCGGACTTGCCGGAGGCGAACATCGCCGCCAATATGTCCTTGCCCATCTTGCCCGACACGGTTCCCTGCTCGATCAGCGCCACGAGTCCCGCCAGGTTCGCTGCGCTCACCGGCGACTGCTCGATTTCCTTGCCGGCTTCTTTCAACAAGTAGGTGAGCTCGCTCAGGATCCAGTTGGCGGCGAGTTTCGGCTGATGGCTGGCCTTCGCCACGGATTCGAAATAGTCGGCCAGCGGGCGCGAAGCCGTCAGCTGCCCCGCATCATAGGAAGCCAGTCCGTAGTCGCGCAGGAAGCGCTGCTTGCGCGCTTCGGGAAGCTCGGGCAGACTGCGCCGCACTTCTTCGCGCCAGGCGTCGGTTATCACCAGCGGCAGCAGGTCGGGCTCGGGAAAGTAGCGGTAGTCGTGCGCAAATTCTTTGGAACGCATGCCGAAGGTCTTTCCTTCCCGGCTGTCGAACAGGCGCGTTTCCTGCGTCACGCCGTCGCCGCGTTCGATCGCTTCGATCTGGCGTTCGATCTCGTAAGCCAGCGCTTTCTGAAGGAAGCGGAAGGAATTGAGATTCTTGACCTCGGTCTTCGTGCCGAACTCGCTGCTGCCCGCCGAGCGCACGCTGACGTTGGCGTCCACGCGCAGGCTGCCCTCTTCCATGTTGCAGTCGGAGACGCCGAGGTAGAGAAGAATCGTTTTCAACCGCGTGACGTAATCGTAGGCCTCCTCGGGCGTGCGCATATCGGGTTCGCTCACGATCTCGATCAGCGGCACGCCGGTGCGATTCAGGTCGATATAGGACTTTTGATCAGAATCTGGAAATCCCTCGTGCAGCGACTTACCGGCGTCCTCTTCCAGGTGGACGCGGGTCACGCCAATGCGCTTCGGCGCGCCGTCCACTTCAATATCGATCCAGCCATGCTCGGCGAGCGGCTCGTCGTATTGCGAAATCTGGTAGCCCTTGGGCAGGTCGGGGTAGAAATAGTTCTTGCGGGCGAAGCGCGAGCGCGAATTGATCGAACAGTTAAGCGCCATGGCAGCTTTCATCGCCATGGTAACCGCCTCGCGATTGAGCACGGGCAGCGCGCCCGGCAGTCCCAGGCAGACCGGACAGGTGTTCGAATTGGGCGGGTCGCCGAAGCGCGTCGAGCACGAACAGAAGATCTTCGACCGCGTGAGAAGCTGGACGTGCACTTCCAGCCCGATCACGGCTTCGTACTGCGCCCGCACTCCCGTGCTCACCGGCATGGATCACCTTCTCCATTCAAGAAGCGGCGGGCTTTGGCCCGCCACGTGGAGCTTCGCCACAACGGCGACCTGAAGGTCGCCGCTACATCTTCGCTGAACTGCGGGGTCTTTATTATACCCAAACCCTGAGGGCACCGGCACCCCGCCCCGGTCCGACGGCGCTGTCAACGGATCGTGTTGAAACTGGGTAAGGCATCTCCGGTTAAGCATG
>CAZHKT010000089.1:0-15260 GCA_964533045.1 uncultured Acidobacteriota bacterium
TGGCAGTCGCCGCATTGGTCCATGATGTGCAGCCGGAAATCGGTGATGTCCACACGCCGGATGCTGTGCGCCGAATGACAACTGCTGCAAACGGGAAGCGTCTTGTCGGTGCGCGCCACGCCGGGAGAGTGAATGCTCAATTTGAACTGGTCGAAGATGCCCTGGTGGCAGCGCCCGCAGGTGGCCGCCACGTTCTGGGGGTTGACGCTCGAGCGCGGGTCTTTGCTGGGAAGCTCGCGATGCGGCGTGTGGCAGTCGGCGCAGTTCGCCGTCACGGTCAGGCCGCTTTGCAGCAATCCCTTGCCGTGAATGCTCTCCGAGTAATGTTCAACGATGTCTTTTTGCGTTCCGGTGTAGCGCAGGGCTGCTTTCTGGCCGGTGCGATGGCAGTTGGCGCAGAGCGCGGGCACGTTGCGTGAGAAGGTGGGCGAGCGGGGATCCTTGCGGCTCAGGACGCCGTGCGTGCCGTGGCACTCGGCGCAGGTGGGCGCGTCGGGGCTTTCCTGCGCGGCCAGCTGGCCGTGGATGCCTTCGGTGTATTGCTGCACCTGGTCGGCGTGGCAGATCGAGCAATCCACTTTTTTCCTCATGGTGGCGCAGGGCCGCGCCAGCGAGGGGGTGCCCTCGGTGTGGCACTGCACGCAGGCGACGCGCGCGTGTCGCGAGCCGGCAATTTCGCTCGCCGACACGTGCAGCGACGCGCGGCGCACCCCGCTCGCGGGCAGGATGTCGGGCCGCTCGTGGCAACGCAGGCAGTCGCGGTCCGACATGCCCTGCGCGTAGAACACGCGCCGAATCTTGTGCGGCTCGTGGCAGTCCACGCACGCCGGAACCATGTGCGGCTGTTTCTCCCACAACTCGCCGCGAATCACCTTCTGGTGCACCGATTCGATCTGCACGTGGCACTTTTCGCAGGTCTTGGCGATGTTGCGCCGCGAGATCGACGAGCGCGGATCGGTGTGCGGCAGCACGAAGTGCGAGGTGTGGCAACTGGTGCAGACCGCGGTTACACCCAGGCCACGTTTGAACAACCCTTCGCCGTGAATACTCTCCGAGTAGTTTTCGAGAACCTTGTCCTGAGGGATGTTGTGTGTCAGCTCGACGGGCGAGCCCTCGTGATGGCACCGGCCGCAGAGTTGCGGGATCTGGGTCACGTGCGTGGGCGATTTGGCGTCACCGGGGCGCAGCACGTTGTGCGCGCCGTGGCAGTCCAGGCACTTGGGCGCCAGCTTGTCGCCGCGCTTGGCGGCCTGCCCGTGCAGACTGGCGGCGTGCTGCTCCTGCTCGGTGGCGTGGCACATGCCGCAGTCCACTTTCTGCAGCTTCTCCGGGTGAGGGAATTCCTTGGCAGCCAGGTCGACGTGACAGGTCACGCAATCGAGCGCCGCGTGAGGCGAAGCCTTCAATGCTCCCGCGTCAAAAGCGGGAGGGACCCCCGCTTCCCGCTTGCGCGCTGTCCGGCCCGAGTCGTGGCAGGCGGCGCATTCTTCCGAACCGGGCAGGGCGGTGGGCTGCTGGGCCGCAAAATTACTTGCAGGAGCGAGGGGCAGAAGCAGGAGCCAGGCGAGCCTCAGACGATAGCGGTTTAGGAAGGGAACTCTCTCCCGTCTTGTGGACTCAGGGCCTGTGGGAAATCGCAACATTCCGATGTATTTCAGCAATTCGATTGCCAGTTAAGGACTTAGGCAGATAGAGCGTAAGGCGGCGATTTTCAACAGGGCCTGTCCAATTCTTCAGCGGGGAGGGTAACGGGGAGCGCAATTAGCCACAGCCTGACCTAATTTCGTCCCAAAAGCGCGAAATGGCCCTGCCGCTAGTCATCAACTCGCTACCTGATGTTTGTCAAATACCGACGGCTGGCCGTCCAAGCCGCCTGCGTATGCATCATTGGCAGGATATGGACAGGGCGTGTGGTGGTACGATATTCCACTCGGTGTCCACGTGAGGGAATCTTGTCGAGGCTGAAAGTCAGGGCGCTCCGGGCGCTGCGCGAGTTCCAGGAATGCGAGAAGATTCAGGCAGAAGTGTGGGGCGCAGCGGGTGTGACGGCGGAGGTTCTGAGCGTGACCGCGAAGTACGGCGGCGCGCTCCTCGGCGCCTTTGCGGGCCGCAAGCTGGTGGGGTTTCTCTACGCGTTTCCGGCGCGACGCCGCGGCCGGTGGATTCACTGGTCACACATGATGGCAGTCCGCGAGGGGTATCGCGATCATGGACTCGGTTTCAAGATGAAGCTGGCGCATCGCCAGCTGGCCTTAGCCCAGGGCGTGAAGGCCATCTGCTGGACGTACGACCCGCTGATGAGCCGCAACGCCGCACTCAACGTGGCGCGGCTGGGCGCCGACATTGAGGAATACCAGACCAACGTTTATGGGCGGTTTCCCAGCCGCATCGAGCGCGGCCTGGAAAGCGATCGCTTTGTCGTGCAATGGAAGATTGCCTCGGCGCGGGTTGAGCGCCGTCTCCGCCAGGGCGCGCCGCAGATTGGCGTTGACCGCCTCCCGCGCGTGAATGAAACCGCCGTGGACGCCCGCGGCCTGCTGGTCAATCGGCGCCTTCACCTTTCCCTCAATGCTCGAACCGTGCTTGTCGAGATTCCCGCCT
This sequence comes from uncultured Acidobacteriota bacterium, assembly GCA_964533045.1. Taxonomy (GTDB): domain Bacteria; phylum Acidobacteriota; class Terriglobia; order UBA7540; family UBA7540; genus JACQNR01. The sequence goes on from CAZHKT010000089.1 coordinate 2,602, forward strand.
CCACGGACGACATGCGCGCCCGCGATATCAGGCTGGCGGCGCGCTGGCGGCGCGAAACGCGCCGAATCTTCCAGGTCTATTTCCGCAGAGGCTACAAAGTGAGAGAATTCGTGGCGCCCTCTAGGGCGACCGGGGGGCAGTGCTTTTATCTTCTGCGCCGCGGCTGACGCCGCTCCCCGGCAGGTGCCGAGATGAACGCCTGCGAACGATTCATGACCGCGCTCGCTTGCAAGGAGCCGGACCGCGTGCCGATCGTGGAATGGTCCATCAGCACGAAGGTAATCCGGGCTTTGCTGCCCGGGGCGCGCGACCAGACCGATTTCGAAGACGCGATGGATTTCGACGGCGTCAGCACGGCGTTCCACTTCGACACCGTCCGGCGGTTTTCCGACGGCAGTTACGCGGACGAGTGGGACGTGATCTTCAAGCCCAGCGCGGAGATGATCGATCATCCGCTGCGCGGGCCCATCCAGAGCAAAGACGATTTGAAGGGCTATTCGCCGCCTGATCCCGACGCGCCTCAACGGCTGGGAAAGCTCCCCGAACTGGTGGCGCGGTTCAAGGGCCGTCGCGCGGTCATCTTCCGCCATCGCGATGCCTTTATGTGGTCGGTTTTCCTGCGCGGATTTGAAAACCTGCTGATGGATTTCCTCCTCGACCCGGAATTCGCGCACGAGTTGATGGACAAGGTTCTGGCCATGAGCCTGAAGGTGGCGCGTAACGCCATCCGCGCCGGGGCGGACGCCATCGTCGTCGCCGACGATTACGCGGGCAACAACGGTCCGTTTTTTTCCCCCGCCGTGGCGCGCGAATTCGCCATCCCGCGCCTGAAGCGCATGGTGGACGCCATTCACGAAGAGGGCGGCAAAGTGATCAAGCATTCCGACGGGAATCTGATGCCCATTCTCGACCAGATCGTCGCGGCCGGCGTGGATGGCTTGAATCCCATCGAGCCGCTGGCGGGCATGGACATCGGCGAGATGAAGAGACTCTATGGATCGCGCTTGTGCTTGATCGGCAACATCGATTGCGGCCAGTTGCTTCCGCACGGGACGGCGGAAGAGGTGGAAGCCGCGGTGAAGGATTGCATCGCGCAGGCGGGCACGGGCGGCGGCTTGATTCTCTCCTCCTCCAACTCCATCCACTCGTCGGTGAATCCCGCCAACTATCTCGCCATGATTCACGCGGCGAGGAAGTTCGGGCAATACCCCCTCTGACGCGGACCTATGGCCCGCGCCTGCATGGATTCCACTGGTCGTGAAATCGCAGCCAGCTTCCACATGCAAGACACCGGCTCGCGCTTTGGAGGCTTGCATCCCGCCTTCGCCCGCCATACAATCACCGCTTCAGAGGACACGCCCATGCCAACCAACGGCGGCTCGGAAGAGAAGGACGCGCCGGTGACGTCCTACGATCTCTACATCATGCGTCACGGGATCGCCGGGGAACGCGGGCCGGCGTACCCGGATGATACCAAACGCCCGCTGACGCCCGACGGGAAGAAGAAGTTGCGCGAGGCGGTGGCGGGGCTCGCCAAGCTGGGCGTGGAACTGGACTGGATTGTCTCGAGCCCGCTGGTGCGTGCGCGAGAGACGGCCGAGATCGTCCGCGACGGGTTGGGCGCGAACACCCCGCTCGATTTGTGCGACGCCTTGAGCCCGGGCGGCAGCCCCGAGGCGTTGCTCAAGTTCCTGGCACGCCAACCGAAGCGGACGCGAGTGCTGATCACCGGACATGAGCCCGACCTGGGTCTGCTCGCGGCGCGACTGCTCGGCGCCGGACGCGATGCCCGCCTCGGGTTCAGGAAAGGCGGCTGCTGCCGGATTGCCTTCGATGAATTCCCGCCCCGATCGCCCGGCCAACTGGTCTGGTGGCTCACCCCCAAGGTCATGCGCAAGCTGGCCTGAGGCGTTGAATCCCGTCACGCGACGGAGTAGACTACCTTTTGCCAACTCCACAAGGTTGAAACATTCCGGCGGCGGAAGGTGCCCGTCTCCCGGTCCAACGATTTGAGGCTCAACATGGAAGCCGCTGCCAAACCGGCGCCCGTCCGGGCCGAAGAACAGACCGAGTGGCCGCGCCCCGGCGCCTTGACCGATCCGCCGCCGAGCAGAGAAGGCCCGCCGCCATCTGATGCCTGGGCTAAGGTTCGCGCCCTGGCGCTCAGGCAACTGGACCGTTTCATGGCACTCGAACCGCGCGTGCTGCGCGGCGACGATCCCGACGCCATTCACGACATCCGTGTCGCCAGCCGGCGGCTGCAACAGATTCTCGACCTGCTTTATCCCACGCCCCACGGCGAGGTGCGGAAGCTGCGCCGCCGCCTCCGCCGGGCGCGCCGGGTGCTGGGCGAGGTTCGCAATGCGGATGTGCAGTTGGCGCGAGTGCGGAAGATTCTGCGCCGCAAGCGAACGGCGCGCCGCGCCGCCTGGGAAGCCTTGCACGATTACCTCGTGACGGAACGCGCCCGGCACTTCACGCGCGCGGTGGGCAAGCTGGGAGAGTTGAACCTGGCGGTGTTCTACGTGCGCATGAAGCACCTGCTGGGCGAAAGTGGCGCGCCTGCCAGCGGCGCTGAGACGCCAGGGGGCGAGACACTGCTTGCGGCCTCGGGAAGATTCGAGGAGCGCGTCACCCTGGCGCTGGCCCGTGTCTGGCAGGCGTTTGATTTGCAGGTGCAGGAATCCCATCGCGATTCGCGCGCCCCGGTGATCCACGCGGTGCGCATCGCTGCCAAGCGGCTCCGTTACCTGACCGAAGTGCTCCAGGAATTCGATGTGCCGGGAAGCTCGGCCACCCTGAAGTGGCTGCGCGGCGTGCAGGAATTGCTCGGCGATTGGCACGACCTGGAAGTGCTCGAACAGATCATGGTGGCGATGGTCGCGCGCCCCGACTTCCTGCGCGACCAGCTTGAAGTGGCCATGGAGGTGCAGAAACTCATCCTCAAGTGCCGGGCGGAGAAAGGGAAATTCCGCGAAGCCTACTTTCGCCAGACCCTCCAGGGCCCGGAGTTTCAGCGCGTCCGTGACTGGGCGGAGAACCTGGAATTGTAGATTGATAATTGACGATTTGAAATGCGAAAGCGCAAAGAAAACTTAGGCGTCCGTGCTAAAGGCTCCAAGCGGATAGCTGACCGTTAACGACCTACCATCCACAACTTCATTCCTTCGTTGCTGCTTTCGCCGGCGCGGGCATTTCGATGACTTTGGGCTCGGGTTCTTGGGCCTGGGGGATGGCGAAGAGGGGCTCGCGCGGCTCGCCGGAGAGGACGCGGGCGATACCGGCCTTCAGTCGCTCGAACACTTTTTTCTCGTCGGCTGAAGCATCCACGATCTCGAAGCCGTACTCCTCGGCCAGCACCTCGAACTGGTTGAGCAGTGCCCCTTGGTACTTGCGGAAGCTCTCGTACATGTCTTCGCTGGGATGGAGGTCCATGCCCGATTCCCAGTAGTCGAAGCCGCGGCTGAAGACCACCCGGGGAATCAGGTCGTCCACCCCGATGCGGAGGTAGAAGACGGCGTCGGGCTTGAGCGCGAAGCTGTAGACGCTGCGCACCCAGGCGGGATCGATGCCTCTCACCATGGCGCGCGCCATCAGGGAATAGATATAGCGGTCGGTCAGCACCACGAAGCCGGCGCGCAGCGCGGGAACGATTTCGTTTTCCAGCCGGTCGGCGAAATCCGTGGCGTAGAACAGGCTGAGCGTGACGCGGCCCAGTGTGTGGCCTTCCTTGGCTTGCTTGATGCCGCTGCCCGCCAGCGACGAGCGCGACACGCCCGTCTCCAGCACTGCCCGTCCCTGCTGCTCGAGCCAGGGCTTGAGCAGGTTGATTTGCGTCGAACGGCCCACGCCGTCCGTGCCTTCGATCACGATCAGTTTGCCGGTCAGCTCTTCCAGCTTCAAGCCCGGCAGCACCACTCCGTAGGTTTCTCTCACGGCGCCACCCTCAGGCGCTTGGCCTGCGCCAACTTGGCTTTCACCGCCGCCCGCATCGCTGCCTGTTGCTCCTCAATGGGCAGCGTGGCGTCGATGACGGTGAGGTCGAATTCTGGAACCATCTTGTCGTATTCTTCCAGAATGCGTCCCTGGAAGATGCGGAAACTTTCCTCGGGATCATCGCTCAGACCAAGGTCCATGCCCGCCTCGTAGTACTTCAGCCCGGCCCGGCCGTCCAGAATGCGCTTCATCGCCACGTCCAGCGGCACGCGAAAGTAGAAGGCAATAGTGGGCTTGACGGCGAAGCCGTACAGCTCGCGCACCCATTTGGGATCCATCCCCCGCACCACGTCGCGCGCAAACGCGGTGTAAATGTAGCGGTCGCACAGCACCACCGCCCCCGCCTTGAGCAGCGGAATAATGTGATGCTCCATGCGATCGGCAAAGTCCGTGGCGTGAATCAACGAAAACGTGGCCGGCGTCAGCATCTGTTTCTTCTTGCCGCGCTTGGTAGTCTCTTTCACCAGGGGCGAAGAGTTCCACTCGCTGAAAATGGTTCCGTAGCCCTCGGCCTGGAGCCACTGGTGGAGCAGCATCAGTTGTGTTGATTTGCCCGAGCCGTCAATTCCCTCCACGACAAAGAGCTTGCCGGGAAAGCGGTGCTCGCCGTAGCGCTTCATATATCCCTTCGTGGACTGTGCGGCCCTCTGGCTCTGCCGGAGTTGACGCGCAGGAATTGCTTGCGGGTAGGCTCAAAAATTCATTTTAGCACATACAATCAGCATAGAAAAGCGCGAGCACGCTTCAAGGAGACTGAGCAGCGATGAAGAGGGAAAATAGTCAATCAATCATGTAAATAGTTGAATTATAACGAGTTGCGACTCCGACGGCCCGTTGCCGCGGCCCGTCAGGAGGTGTCCCTGTGAGATCCGGGCTATGCTCCAGCCTGGCCAAGGTCCGCGCCGGTGGAGGGGGAACAGATGGCCAGAAGGTTGGCCTCGGACTCCAAGTGTTCGCGCAATTCCGCGATTATTCGCCCGCCCAGCGCCAGCAGCACGGTGGGATCGCCCGACTGCTCGTAGGAGGCGATTTGGCGCTGGAAACGGTCGAGGTCCACGGCAAAGCGTTCGTGGTACTGGAGCATGGCGTCGGTCTGCGCCGGATCCAGCGCGGTCAGGCCCTTCAGCTCTGAGAGAAGTCGCTCTTCTTCGCGGCAGTGGGCGATGTAGTCGGTTTCAAAGTACCGAAGCCGCTCGCGCAGTTCGCCTGCTGCCACGCGCCGCATGTAGGGGGGCGTCGCGCGGAGTCTCTCCAGCAAGTCCTGCCATTCGCTCGCCCGAATCCGGACTTGATCGTGTTCCGCCGCGACATCCTTCAGGCTTTGGGCCAATTCCCGGCGGGGCCTTTGGGCCTCGATGGCCGCCAGCTTGCGGGGGTCTTCCGGCTCCAGATAGCGGCAGACGAAACCGCGCCGCGCGAAATCCGCCCGAACGCCACCTCGCGGGGGATAGTGATAGGTGGTGAACTGGCCAGGCAGCCGGCCGCGCAGGTAGGCGCCGGGCAGGGTCTCGCAATCCACGGTGAACAGGTCGCCGCGCGCCACCATGGCCATGTTGAACTCGTAGGTCTCGCGCGTATTGAAGAAGAGCCGGGTGCGCGGGAAGGCCAGGCGGTAAAGGCTGATTGCTAATTGAAAATCCTCATCCGACACGCTGAACCTGGAAGGCTTCTGCGAGGCCAGCACGCCGCGCGCCGCCTTCAGGCGAGGAATGCCGAAGGCGTGCGGCTCGACGCCATAGGTTCGCTGCAGGTATTGCGCGTGTTCGGCGAGCGCCAGAACGTCGAACCGCCAGTCGTAAAGGCCGAAAAGGATGCCCAGTCCCACCCTGGTGAAGCCCGCCGCGAGGGCGCGGTCCCAGACATTGAGGCGGAAGGCAAACTCGCGTTTGGGCGATCCCTGGAAGTGCCAGCGGCCGAAGTGCGCTTCGTCGTAGGTTTCCTGCCAGAGCGCCACCCAGTCGATCCCGGCGCGGAACAGCAGGCGGTAACTTTCCTCGTTGTAAGCCGGCGCGTTCAACGCCACCACCCCACCGCCTGCTTCGGCCAGTTTCCGGCGAGTCAATTCGACGTAGGGCGCCAGGCGGTCAGCGCCGAAATCCGGATCATCGGAAAGCACCAGTTCAATCTGGCGGTATCCCCAGGCCAGAATCAGGTCGAGTTCGCGCTCGTAATCGTTCAAACTCAGTTGAACGCGTTCGGCCAGGACGTTCGACTTGCGGTAGCCGCAATAAAGGCAATCATTCTGGCAAATGCTGGTGAGGTATTCGGGAATGATGATTTCGATGGTGCGGCCGCCGGTCTGTTCCCGAAGTTCGCGGGCGGCGGCGTGGATGGCTTCGCGCCGGGCCGCATCCTGTCCGTGGACCATGAGCGAGGCGATATCCTCGGTGTTCAGCCCGCGCGCCCCGCGGGCCGTCTCCAGAATCGCCTCCAGCGGGCGCGCCGCGTCCTTCCACTGTGAGAGTTCCTCCAGGCGCGGGGACACCTTCTCGAAATGAGCACTGAATTGGGACGCCAGCGGGTCCAAAGCTAACCTTCCTTTGCGTTGGGAGCAGGCTCTCTGGTGAAAGAGAGCTTCTCTTTACATGGTGCACAAAATTGCGGATTTTTCAAATCGATGTTTTCGACGGCGGGCGAGGAGCTCATGACGCAGCGATAGTCCCGGCAGTGGCGCAGGCCCAGGGTGTGGCCGATCTCGTGCAAGGCCTCTTTCAGCAGGCGCGCGGAAAGCAGCGCGAAATCCGGCACCAAGCCATAAAACTCCTGCCGCAGGCGGTGCAGCGAGACGATGGCCGTCGTGGCGTCATCCGGCCCCAGCTGCGCCTCGCCAAAGACAAAAGTGAAGATGGGGACAAACAGGTCGGCTTCGGTCACTCCCAGAAGCAGGGTGCCGTCCCGATGGGGGAGGCTTCGCATCCGACTGAGGACGGCGGTCGAGTGGTACTGGCCGCGCAGGGAATCGTAGGCAAACTCGATATTCTGACGCTCCGGGGAGAGCGCGCAGGGCACCTGGAGCGTGGTGGTCAGCGACTCAGCGAGCACCTCCATCTGCTTGCTGGAAATATTGCCCAGCGGGATCAGCGAAATGCGCTTCATGGCGTCTCAACGGTCGACCGTTTGAAACCGTACCGCTTGATCTTGTTGTAGAGCGTGATGCGGTCGATCTTGAGGATGCGTGCTGCCATACTCCGGTTCCAGTTGCAGCTCTCCAGAACGCGGAGAATGTGGGCGCGCTCCACATCGTCGAGCGCCAGTCCCCCGGCTGCCTCCCCCAATCCGCCGCCCGGGGGAGGGAAGTCCGATTCCTGCAGCTCGGGTTCGCGGCCGATGACCACGGCGCGCTCCACGGCGTTTTCCAGTTCCCGAACGTTGCCCGGCCAGTCGTGCTGCGCCAGCAAGCGCAGGGCGCCGGGAGCGATGGAGGTGAAGCGCCGGTTCATGGCGCGCGCGTACTTGCGCATGAAATGATCGGCGAGCAAAGGGATGTCCTCGCGCCGCTCCCGCAGGGGAGGAATGCGAATCTGAAAGACGTTAAGCCGGTAGAAAAGGTCGGAGCGGAAGACGCCCTCTTTGACTTTGGCCTCCAGATCCTTGTTGGTGGCGGCGACGGCGCGGAAGTCCACCTTGATGGCCTGCGTGCCGCCCACCCGCGTAATCTCTTTTTCCTGAAGGACGCGCAGCAGGTCGGTCTGGGTGCGCAGGCTGATGTCACTGATCTCGTCGAGGAAGACGGTGCCGCCCTCGGCCACCTCGAACTTCCCTTTGCGGCGGTACTGGGCGCCGGTGAAGGCGCCTTTCTCGTGGCCGAACAGTTCGCTCTCCAGCAGCGTTTCGGTGAGCGCGCCGCAGTGAATCACCACCAGCGGCATGTAGCGCCGCATGCTCAGGTTGTGGATGGAGCGCGCCACCAGTTCCTTGCCCGTGCCGCTCTCGCCGGTGATCAGCACCGTGGTATCGGTGGGCGCCACCACGCGGATCATTTCGATCACCTTCTGCATGGCCGCGCTCTGGCCGATCAATTCGACCGCCTGGATTTCATCCAGGCTTTCCTTGAGGCGCAGGTTTTCCTGCTTCGTGCGGAAGTGCTCGAGCGCCTTCTGAATGACGTGGGTCAGGTCGTCCGGGTCGAAGGGCTTGGTGATGTAATCGTAGGCGCCATCCTTCAGCGCCTGCACGGCGGTTTCGACCGAGGCGTAACCGGTCATGATGATAACGATGACGTCGGGATGGGCTTCGCGCAGCTTGCGGTGCAGTTCCAGGCCGTCCATGCCGGGCATCTTGATGTCGAGCAGGGCGAGGTCCCAGCGCTCGGTGGGCAGCTTGAGCAGGGCCTCCTTGGCGCTGGCGGCGGTTTCGACGTTGTAGCCTTCCTCGCTGAACCACTTGCCAAGGGAATCTCGGACGACCGCTTCGTCGTCCACAATCAGGATGTTGGCTTTGGCCGTCATTGCATTTTCTCCCCGTCACCGCTCCGCACTTGTCCTTCCGAGCCCGTCCGGCTGGGAGCGGGGCAGCCCCGGCATCTCGCACGGGCTCGCTTGCCCGGCCGCGAGACCGCGCTCCGCCCGGAATGACAAATCAAGCAGCCCACTGTTACTTTTCCTCCGCTGCGGCGATTCCAGCCTTCTCCACCGCCAGCGCGTGCGCTTCCTCTGGCAGCACCACGGTGAAGGTGGTTCCTTTCAGCGGCGCGGAGGCGACCTCGATATTTCCTCCGTGCTGCTGCACAATGCCGTAGGCCGTTGCCAGCCCCAGCCCCACGCCCTTGCCTTCCTGCTTGGTGGTAAAGAAGGGTTCGAAGAGGTGGGGCAGGATGTCGTCAGGGATACCGGGCCCTTCATCCGTGATGGTGAGGCGCGCCTGCCGCTCGCTGGGGACGAACTGGGTCGTGACCTTTAACCGCCCGCCGGTGGGCATGGCCTCGATGGCGTTCATCAGCAAGGCCAGCAAGGCTTGCTGCACCCGGTTGGCGTCACAGTAGATAGGCGGAATCGAATCCGAAAGTTCCTTGACCAGGTCGATGGTCTGCAACTCGAGCAGGTGATTCACCAGCAGCAGGCAGCGTTCGACGATGGCGTTCACCTCATTCCGCTGGGGGCTGAGCGGTGCCTGGCGCGCGAAGGTGAGCAGGTTCTTTACGATGTTGCCGCAGCGCCGGCTTTCGCTTTCAATCAGGTGAAGCATCTCGCGCGCTTCGGCCATGCGCTGGCTGCCGTCAAACCCTTTTTCGGCCATGCGCGAGATCAGCTTGGTATAGGTCAGGATGCCGGCCAGCGGATTGTTGATTTCGTGCGCCACTACCGCCGCCAGTTTGCCCAGCGAGACCATCTTCTCGGCCTGCGCCAGGTGCTGATAGGCGCGCTCCAATTCGCCGGTCTTTTCTTCCACGCGTTGTTCGAGTGTGCGCGTCCACTCCCGATTCTCCTCGCGCGCCTTTTTCAGTTCCTCGGTCATGTGATTGAAGGAAGCGGCGAGCTGGCCCAGTTCGTCCGAACTCGTCACCGGAATCTTGTAGTCCAGTTCGCCCATCGCCACGCGTTGGGTTCCCGCCGTCAGCTCGCGGACGGGATTACGCACCATGAACCAGACCATCCCGATGGAAATCAGGCTGACGGCGAGCATGGCCACGGCGGTCATCGCCATCAGCCGCTGCTGGCTGGCGGCCAGGCTGCTGTCCACCTGGCCGAGCGTCAGGTCGGTATCCAGCACGCCCAGCACACGGCTGTCGGGCGACGAGTGGGCGTGGCAACTGGCGTTGGCGCAATCGGGCTCGTTGTAGATCGGGCTGATCAACCCCAGGATGCGCTGACCGTCCTTCCCCTTGTAGATGCGCATGCGGTCGGGGCGGTCGAGCCGGGTAAGCGGTTTCGCCTTGGCGTGGCAGGCGTAGCAGGCTTCGGCGCTCTTGTCCACATACTGGCCGACTTCCGGCTGGTAAGTGGAAAAGGTGATGCGCCCCTCCTTGTTGAAGATGCGAATCTTGCTGATGGAGGGTTGATGCCCGATGGTGTTGATGATCTGGAAGACTTCGTCGCGCTGGTCGCGCTGCATGGAGTAGCGCAGGCTGCGGCGGATCAGGTCGCTGAGGCCGTCGGCGCTGAGGAAGACCCGCTCCTCCAATTGCTGCCGGTGATACCGGAGATTGAGATAGCCCAGAATACCGGAAACCAGCACCATGCTGAGGACAAGGCACGCCGTCAGTTTGGTGGCCAAACTCTTGGTCAGGCGTCGCATGGTTTGCCTCTCTGCCTGCCTCTTAGCGGGGCGGCCGATGGGTCGCCGGAGGCGGCTTCCATTGAATCTTGCGCACCACCGGATTCATGCTTGGTCGCCTCCTGCAAGACTCGTGCTGCCCGCCGACGGTGCAGCGTGAGACTCAAACACGTTTAGATAGCGCACCGCCAGAGCGAACAACAGGAACCCCGCTCCCACCAGCGAGAGTGTCACGGCCACCTCCGTCCACCGCGGGAAATAGTGCGTTCCGGAAGACGCTTCCATGCCCGTGATCGAGACGTTGAGCCGGTTGAGCAGGAATCCGGTGATCACCAGCACCGCGGTGGCGAACAGCGCCTCGCGGTTTTCGCGCACGCGCGCCGAACTGAGCAGGGCGACGGGCGCCAGAATGCCCAGCACGATCTCCAGCACCAAAAGCAGAGCTTCCGGAGTGGGCTCGCGCAGCAGCGCGAGGGCGCCGCGGCTGGCCAGGTCGCCCAGGCGCAGCAGCCCGAAGGCGCCCAGCACCCAGAACATTGCCTTGGCCAGTTGCGAGAGCAGCGGCATTTCGATCTGGTGCCCGAAGGCACGCGCGCTTAGGTTCGATTCGAAAATCACCATTGCCAGACCCACGCCGATCGCCGAAATGTAGAACAGCACCGGCAGCCAGGGCGTGTACCAGAAGGGATGCAATTTCGAGGGGACGATGAGATAGAGACTTCCCAGCGACGACTGGTGCAGCGTCGAGAGCAGTACACCGGCGATCACCAGCGGAATGGTGATGGCCTTGATGATCCGGAGGGGCGTGGTGAGTTTGAAACGTTCCAGCACCACGGGTGAGAATTCCAGCGCCAGCACCGTCAGGTAGAGCATCACGCACCACGCCACCTCAAACATCACCGAGTGCGGATTCCACATCACCAGCGGATGCCAGATGCGATAGGGCCGGCCGAGATCGTAAAGCAGGGCTACCGCCACCAGTCCGTAGCCGAGGAAGGCGGTGAGAATCGCCGGGCGCACGATGGCGTGGAAACGCTCCAAATGGAAGATGTAAACCGCCGCGGCCAGCGTGAAGCCGCCCGCCGCCAGTCCTACGCCGCACAGCACATCGAAACCGATCCAGAGCCCCCAGGGGAATTGATCACTGAGCGCGGTCGAGGCGCCCAGGCCCCTCGCGAACCGGAGAATCGTGGCATAGAGTCCCGCCGCCAGACTGATCAGCAGCACGACGCGCCAGAAGGTGATCTGCGGAAACCTGGGGGATGACAATACGGATGCTTGGGTCGCCATACGTTATGAGTCCTTAGTCCTTGGTCCTTGGTCCTTCGCGCTGTCTTGATCTCGAGCGGGGCCTTCCTCACGCTGGACGGCTTCGCGCCGGTTGGTGATCCACCAGATGCCGCCCAGCAGCGCCGCACCCGCACTCACCGCCGTCGGAATCTTGCTCAAAACCCGGTAGGTGTACTGCGGCAGCGGTTCCTTCGGCACATTGATGGGCAGACCCAGCGCCGCAAACGGTACGGCAGATAGATAGAGAACGGAGGTCCCGCCCGCTTCTTCCTTACCGTAGATGTGCTGGATGTACCCGGCGGGCGTCTCGCGCAAGCGTTTTTCTGCCTCCGCCAGCATCTCTTCGCGCTCGCCGAAACTGGTCGCCTGAACCGGGCAGATTTCGACGCAGGCGGGGATCAGGCCTTGCGCCTGGCGCGGCGCGCACATGGTGCACTTCTTCACCTTGGGAAGCACGGCATCCCACTCGTAGCGGGGCACACCGAACGGGCAGGCCATCATGCAATAGCGGCAGCCCATGCAGCGGTCCTCGTCGTAAACCACCGGCCCATTGGCCGTCTTCCGGAAGGCGCCCACCGGACAGACCGATGCGCAAGTCGGATCCAGGCAGTGCATGCAGAATCGACGCACAAATACGCCGGAGCGCGATTGCACCACGTTGAATACATTGGCGCTCAACTCGGCTTCTTCGCCGGGGGGCAAACCGTTGGTCTCTTTACACGCCGCCACGCAGGCCATGCAGCCAATGCATTTGGTGGTGTCCACCAGGATCGCTTTGCTCATTGTGATTGAACTCCGCTTTACCGGCGGTCTCTGACCGCCGGGTCTATTTCCCCGTAGCGGCGACCTTCAGGTCGCCAGATCGGCAGTGCCGGGCCAACGCCCGGCGCCACCTTGGGTGGTCCACCGGTGAGGATTTGAACAGCGTCCGTTTCTTCCACGCCATACCGACTCACCGCGTGTGTGTGCACACCGCATACCAAAGCGCATCGTTGAGAAACTGAACAACCCTTTATTCTTGTGGTGTTTGACTTTTCCACTGAGGATGGATTTCCATGGCGGGGGATTTCACCCACAAAACTGACATTTGTCACCTCGGAGCACCTAATTGGCAGATACTGAAACGAAAAGGAGCGGCTTTATCCAGCCAAGGCACCTGT
>CAZHKT010000090.1:0-14632 GCA_964533045.1 uncultured Acidobacteriota bacterium
CCATCTTCTATTTAGAGAACTCGCTGAAGGCCTTCGGGGGAGAATTGGAAGGGCTCAAAGACCCCGCCTTGATGAATAAGAAGCGCGCGGTCGAAGCCGAATTCCGCCGCCTTATTGCCGCCAACCCCGAGTGGAAGAAAGCCTACGGTTCGGCCTGGGATGAATACGCCGCCGCCTCCCGGAACTTGCTGACCCAGATCAAACCGTACCGTTTTCGCCGCCTGACCGGATCGAACCTGGCGGCCACGGCCCTGCGCCTGGTGCAGTATGTGGCGGAAGTGAAGAAGCCCGACGGGGAACGCCTGGAAGGCTTCCACGAATCGCAACTGGATTCCCTGCGCTTTGAGCTGTTCTCCCCCGCCCCGGTCTATCCGGGCATGGAGGAAGTGCTGCTCGCCAATACCCTCCAGGAAGCGATGGATGAACTGGGCCCGAACGATCCCTACGTGAAGGCGGTCCTGGGCGGGCGCAGCGCGGCGGAGGTAGCCAGGGAAGCCGTGGCCGGAACCAAGATGGCTGACCCGGCGTTTCGCAAATCACTCGTGGAAGGCGGCGAGTCAGCGGTGGCTTCTTCTTCCGATCCGCTCATTGCGCTGGCGCGCCGGGTTGACCCCTTCGTGCGCGAGATGCAGAAGTGGTTTGAATCGAAGGTGGAGAGCCTCGACGTGGCCGCAGGCGAAAAGGTCGGCAGGGCGCGCTTTGCCGCCTACGGAAAGTCGGCCTATCCCGACGCCACCTTTACCCTGCGGCTGACTTACGGCAGCGTCAAGGGCTATCCGATGAACGGCACCCAGGCGCCGCCCTGGACGACTTTCTACGGCCTCTACGACCGCGCCTACAGCTTTGAACTGAAGGATCCCTATCACCTTCCGGCCCGGTACCTGGACCGAAAGGGCCTCCTGGAGCTTTCGACGCCGCTCGATTTCGTCAGCACCTGCGACATTATCGGAGGCAACTCCGGCTCGCCCGTGGTCAACCGCCGGGGCGAGCTGGTCGGCCTGATCTTCGACGGCAACATCGAGAGTCTGGTGGGAAACTATGTTTACAGCGGGGAGCGCAACCGGGCCGTGGCGGTGCACAGTTCGGCCCTGATCGAAGTGCTGCGCAAGCTTTATGACGCCGCCCCGCTTGCCGACGAGTTGCAGGGCGGGACACGTTAGAACTGTCGGGGCAGGCCTCGTGCCTGCCCCATCGTATCGCGCAGGGTGACGTTGACGGGGTCAACGCAGGGGCGGCCACAAGGGCCGCCCCTAAGGCACTCGCTATTTCCTACGATGAAGACCGGCCACCGCTACAAGTCCTATACGGGCGAAACGGGCGTGACCTACCAGTACTACTACCACGCCCGCCGCGAGGTGATCCGTCCGGAAGGGCAGGGAGCGGGCGCCGATTATTCCTTCGTGGTCACGGCGGACCAGCACCCGCCGTTTACTCTGCGAGTCTTCCTGGCCGCGCGGGCGCTCGCGGCCTGGAGCCGTGCCCACGGCCGCGAGCTCGGACCGAGCGAGCAGTATGCCGCGGTCAAGATGTGCCTCTTCCGCGCCTTCGACGAGCAGAATCAGCTTTCCGACTTCCGGCTCAGCCTGGTCGTGGACGAACATAACATCGCCGAACTCCTCTCGCCGCTTGGCATCGAATAGCTTCCTTTCTGCTCGCGATTCTCCCTCGCCTCGCGGGCGGCAGAAACCCCCGCCCCTGCAGGTATTGACAATTGTCATGCGGCCCGGTTCAATAAAGGGAAGAGTTTTGACATTCGGGGTGCAGCATCAACGGGCGTGGACACGCTGCGGCTCGCTGGCCGGCTTCTTGTGGAGGGGCCACTCACATGGCATGAAGAATGGAGGGGGACCTATGGGATTCCCACACCAGGGTAGCCAACCCGATCAGCCTTCCGGCACTTTCCGGTTGGATGTTCAACTCCACGAATTATTGAAAGGCGCTTCCGAGCGGCCCCGGGTGCCCCCTAGGCCCACCGGGCCGGAATTACTCCCCGAGCCGGTCTATCCCCAGCACCCGGAGTGGGTGCGCGACCACGGGCAGGTGCTGGCCCAGCCTCACATCCCGCCGGAAAAGCGCCGCTGGTCGCCGGGGCTAATCTACCGCGCCATCCGGGGCTGGGGCGTGCCTTACGTCCAGTCGCGAGTTCTGCCAGGCGAGTTCCATCCCATCATCGCCTACCTCTTCACCGAATGGAAATGTAACCTCGACTGCCACTACTGCTGGGCGTTTGATAACAGCGTCAAAGGCATGACGGAGGACATCGCCAAGCGTTCCATCGACTGGCTGCGCACGACCACCTGCCGGGTGCTGGCGCTGATGGGCGGCGAGCCGCTGCTGCGACCTCTGTTTGTCCACAAGGTGGTGGATTACGCCGCCAAGAAGGGCTTCTGGGTCTATGTGCCCACCAACGGGCGCCTGCTTCGCCCCGACGTGATTGACCGCCTGGGCGACGCGGGCGCGGCGGTGTTCAACCTGGCCGTGGACGTGGTGGACGAAAAACCCGGCCTGCCCAAGGCGCTGAACGCCATCCGGCGGAATTTTGAGTATCTGGTGCGCCGCCAGTACGACTACGGCTACATCGTCTTCTTCAACATCAACATCTGCCGCAACAACATCGAGGACGTGAAGCAGCTCACGGAGATCGCCCGCGAGCACCGGCTCATCACCGACTATCACATCAACGAATCCCCCATGATGGACCAGCCTCACTTCCAGCACTTGGAAAACAACGAGACGTTCATCCGCCCCGAGGACTTCTCCAAAGTGGATGAGCTCATCGACTGGCTGATTGCCAAGAATCGCTCGGGCTACAAGATGGTGAACTCCACCGAACGGCTGAATGACATGCGGGAGTTTATGCGCGGCAAGATCCAGGACTGGAACTGCCGCGCCGGGCAGAACAACGTGATCATCCGTGTGGATGGGACGCTCGGCCCGTGCTTCCCAATGTATTCGGCCACACATGACTGGGGCGTCATCGAAAGGCCCCAATTCGACGACGACCAGCTCAAAGAGATGAAAAAGGGCTGCCAGCCGAACTGCTTTTCGACACTCAATCACAACCTGGCGCATTCCTACGACGACGGCCGGGCCCTGCGCTGGGTGATGAAACAGGCCGCCCGCGGCTTCCAGGGCGTGTCGGGCAGCTTCAACTAGGGCGGCGTTCCCGAAGCGCGTGGGTGGCTCCGCATTCTCGTTAGCACGACCCTCGGCTCCCTCCGGTGGCGGGACCGTTCCCGTCGCATTTTCTGCTTGCGCTTTGGCTAGAAACGTGCTCCGTCTCGGGTCTGGTTGCGGGAGGGCCCCTCTTGGCATGCCGACTTGCCACGAGGACGGCCGAGGGCTCGTCCCCAGCAGCCCTTCTTGCGAATTGTCATGCAAAACCGTCGAAACAAAGCTGGGATGTTATTGAAAACAAAGGATCGAGGTGGAGTCGGCACAGTGGGTCGCTCCCGGGAGATGCGCCCCGGCATGTTTCTTCTCGCATAATAAAGCGATGGATACGAACCCCCTTGACCTGTCTCTGGCGGAATTGAAGGCGCACCGCGCCGCCTGGGCCGCGCTCTCCGCGGCGCGGAAGGCGGATTACGCCAAGTCAGTTCTGGATCGCTACGCGCGCCTGGCTCCCCGCCAGGTGGAGTTGAGCAATCGCGCCAAGGGAATTCCGCCGGATTCCCCTCTCGCCGGAGAGGAGTGGGCGCAACCGTACATTGTCATGCGCACGTTGCGCCTGCTGCGCGATTCCCTTCGCCAGATCGCCCGGACGGGCAGGCCACCGCTGCCCCGGATCCGAACCCGGGCCAACGGTCAGGTGGTGGCCCGGGTCTTTCCGCTCAGCCTCCCTGACCGGATTCTCTATCCCATGTTCCACGGCGAAATCTGGATGCGTCCGGGGGTGACGCAGGAAAACTTGGCGGCCGACAGCGCCGCGTTCTACCGGCAACCTCACGGCGAGGGCGCCGTGGCGCTGGTGCTGGGGGCGGGCAACGTGGCAGCCATCGGGCCCACCGACCTGGCGCAGAAGCTCTTTGTCGAGGGCCGAGTCTGCCTGTTCAAGCACAATCCGGTCAACGCCTACCTCGCGCCCATCCTTGAGGAGGCATTCGGCGACCTGACCCGCGACGGCTTCCTGCGTTTCTGCGCGGGCGGCGCTGAGGAAGGGAAGTATTTGGCGGAGCATCCGGCCGTGGACGAGATTCACCTGACGGGCAGCGATCGAACCTACGGGGCCATTGTTTTTGGCGATGGACCGGAGGCGGCGGAGCGCCAGCGGAACAATCAGCCACGCTGCACCAAGCGCGTCACCGCTGAACTCGGAAACGTGACGCCCGTCATCGTCGTGCCCGGTCCGTGGAGCGACGGCGACTTCGAGTTCCACGCCCATAACATCGCCACTCAAGTGGTGAACAATGCCGGCTTCAACTGCCTCTCTTCGCGGGTGCTGGTGACGCACCGCGCCTGGCCGGGGACGGGCAAGCTGCTCGATGCGATCCGCCGGCGTCTGGCCGCGCTGCCGCCTCGCCCCGCCTACTATCCCGGGGCGGAGAAGCGCTACGCCGAGGTCCTGGCCGCCAATCCCGCCGCCGAGGCCCTTCAGCCGCGCCGTGAGGGCGTGATCCCTTACACCCTGATTCCCCATGTGGATCCGAGGGAGCGGGCCAATCCCTGCTTTGCCACCGAGTGCTTCGTGCCGGTTCTGGCGCATACCGCGCTCGAGGGCGCCAGCGCTGCGGAGTTCCTCAAGCATGCCGTGGAATTCGCGAATGGGAGGCTGTGGGGGACGCTCGGCGCCAATCTCATCGTGCATCCGCGGACGGCGCGGGAACTGGCCACACGCCTCGAGGATGCGGTCGCCGCATTGCGCTACGGGACGGTGGCTCTGAACCAATGGGTGGCGATGGGCTACGTTTGGGGTTCAATGGCCTGGGGCGCGTTTCCGGGCAGTACGCCGGCCGACATCCAGAGCGGCGTGGGATTCGTCCACAACACCTTTTTGCTCGACCAGGTTGAGAAGAGTGTGGTGTACGGCCCGTTTCGCCCGTGGCCGCGCCCGCCGTGGTTTGCGGCCAGCTGCGCCATGGGTGAAGTTTTCCGGCGTGGAACGCGGCTGGAAGAAGAGCCCGGAGTCCGGCGCGCCCTGTCCGTCGCCCTGGCGTCGCTTAAATCATAGAGCGGGCCGATGATCGCTCCAGCCACAGTTCTTGATTTATCACGGCGTTTCAGGTAGCTTGAGCGATGCCTACGCAGGGCATGGGCACAAATCTGGGGCGGCGGAAGCGAGGGCTCGGTGACGATCAACGTTCGAGAGCAGGGCGATATCAGCATCCTGGATCTGGAAGGGAATCTGGTGCTGGGGCCCGCAGTCAGCACCTTCCGCGACCAGGTGCAGGACCTGCTTGAAGCCGGTCGTAAAAAGATTATTATCAATTTAAAAAGCGTTGCATTTATAGATAGTTCTGGTATTGGCGCGATGGTGGGAGCCCATACGTCCCTGGAAGGCGCCAGCGGTCAGTGCAAGTTCGTCGGTCCCCAGCCCCGCGTCCTGCAAGCCCTCAAGATGACCCACATGGAGGAGATTTTCGATCTGCACGAGAAGGAAGCCGACGCGCTCTCGAGCTTCAGCGCCGCGTCCTGAAGCCGCAGCGCCGGCCTTCGGGACGGCAGCATCGCGTAACCCGATGGCGGGCTGAAGGATGCCTGCGGCGATTCCCAACCCGCTTCCGATCCCCCATCTCGGAAACAGCCGACCCACCCTCATGAGGCGGCCGGAACGAGCTACTTCAGCGGACAGGATGCCTCCGGATTGAAGGTCGCGGCGACAGCTTTGGGGAGTGGCTGCCCCGGGGGGTGCATTCTTAGACGGGAGGCGGCTGAAATCCTCCGCAGGAAGTCTCGATGGTGCGGGCGAGCGCCAGGGCAACATCTTCGCGCCACGGACGGGCAGCGATTTGAACGCCCACCGGCAACCCGCCGGGAGCCCAGCCGCCTCGGACCGAAACGGCAGGCCAGCCCGTGAGGTTGAAGGTCATGGTGTAGCTGAAGGAGTCGAGGATGTCGTAGGTGCAGCCGTGCCGCATGCCGGCGAAGGGCGCGACCGGGCAAAGGATGGCGTCCCAGTCTTCCATGAAAGCGATCATTCGGCTGCGGAAGTCGTCCCAGCGGGCCGTGAGCGCGACAAAGCCGTCCATCGAGCAGGCATGGGCCTTCTGGATTTCGAGCACGCGCTGAAGCAGGGGATGAACCCGCTCGGTGCCCGCCGCGCGGATCAGCCCTTCCAGTCCCGCGCCGCCGTCGGCGGAGAAGAGTCTCAGGTAAAGGTCGTAGGTTTCCTCAATGCCGGGGGGCCTTAACTCCTCGACGCGAGCGCCCGCGGCGGCCAGTGCCGCGGCGGCCTGACGGACGGTTTCGGCGATTTCGGGCGCGGGCGGGACGACGCCGTTATCGGTGTGGAAGGCGACGCGCAGCGACCGGACGTCCACGCTGCGGAAATCCCCAACGGGCGTGGGCACGACTGACGGGTCGCGGAAGTCGGGGCCGGAGATCAAAGGGAGAACGAGCGCCAGGTCTTCCACCGAGCGGGCCAGCGGGCCGATTTGCCAGAGCGCGTCGAGCGTCCCGCCGGGGCCCGGAAAGTGGCCGGTGCGGGGCGCGCGGCCGGTGGTCGGCTTGATGGCGGCGATGCCCGTGCAGTGCGCCGGGAAGCGAACGCTGCCTCCGGCGTCGCTCCCCAGCCCGAAAACCGAGCCGCCCGCCGCGATGAGGGCCGATTCGCCGCCGCTCGATCCGCCCGGAGAGAGCTTGAGATCGTAAGGATTGTTCGTGCGTCCGTAGATGAGATTGTCGCTCTCCCAGGCCCAGCCGAATTCCGGGCAGTTGGTCTTGCCCAGCAGGATCGCGCCCGCGGCGCGCAGCCGGCGAACCACAGAAGCATTGGCCGATGGAACGTAATTCCGGCGGCCTTCGGTTCCGCCCGTGCAAATCAGGCCTGCGGCTTCGATGGCGTCCTTGAGGGTGAAGGGTAAGCCCAGCAGCGGTCCGACGAACTCGCCGTGGGCGCGGCGGCGGTCAGCTTCGCGCGCTTCCGCCAGCGTCCTCTCAGGGGCCCACTGAACCACCGCATTCAGGCGGGGATTGACCTGCTCGATGCGTTCGACCAGGGCGCGCGCCAGTTCCTCGGCTGAGACCCGTTTCTCGCGCAGGGCGCGCAGCAGCTCGGCCGCCGGTTTGAAGAGCAGCAAGTCCATGAGTTCTTTCGCGGCGCCCCCCCTTCAGGCCGGCACAATCCCGGAGGCCGTGTGGTTGCACCGACCATGGGCTCAGGCAGGATGCCCCTGCCCCTTTCGTCCCGGCCCTCCGGGGCGCATTGCGCCGTCGCGCTCGGGACTATAGAATAGGCGGCGCACTGAGATTATACCGGTTTCGGAGGAGGCCATCATGGACCGCAGAACATTCTTGGGAGTCGCGGCGGGGGGGGTGGGGGCGGCGAGCATGCCGGCACCCCTGCGGGCGAATCTGCCAGGTGCGAAGGGGCTGCGACTTTCCGCCACATGGGGGCAAGTCGGGCGATTGCCGGTGGGCGAGGCGCTGGCTGCGCTGGCCCGTCACGGCTACGAGGCCTACGAAATGTTCGACTGGCGGAATCCGCAGACGCTGGCCAGCGTCGTGGCCGAGCGCCAGAAGTACCCGCAGCTCACCTGCGCGTGCTTGATTGCCAATAAGGGCGTCGAAGCACGTGGCTGCGGGCTGGTCAATCCGCGCGAGCGCGAGGGGTTCCTGAAGGAGTTGCATGCCTCCATCGAGGCGGCCCGGCAGGTGGAATCGAAAGGGCTGGTCGTGCTGACGGGCAACGAGCTGGGCGGCATGCGGCGCTCCGAGCAGATGGCGAACGCCGTCTCCCTGCTGCGCGAAGCCGCTCCCATCCTCGAGCGCAACGGCATGACGGCCTTTGTGGAAGTGCTGAATACCTATGTGGACCATGCGGGCTATTTTCTCTACGCCGTGCGGGACGCGGCGGAGTTGATCGATCGGGTCGGCAGCCCCAGCGTCAAGATCCTCTTCGACATCTACCACGTCCAGATCATGGAGGGGAATCTGATCGAGAACATCCGGATGAACATTGACCGGATCGGGCACTTTCATATCGGCGATGTCCCCGGACGGCACCAGCCCGGAACCGGCGAAATCAACTACCGCAACGTCTTCCGCGCGATCTACGACCTGGGAGAGCGTTACAAGGGCTTTGCGGCGCTCGAGTACAACCCGACGATTGGCATCGAGGAGAACTTGAAGTTGGTGCGCGAGCTGGCAAACTTCTGAACGACACGAAAGGCTGAGGAAGGATGAAACTTGTTTCCACGGCGCATCGGGGTTACCATCAGTCATGGGCGGGACGACTCGATGCTCCGACCGACAGTCTCCGCCTCCCCAGTTATTGAGTCGCCTCCCCGCAGGCGGCAAGGGTTGATGAGGGTCGTGGACAGCCCCCTTCCATCGCCTTGCCGCACACACCGTCAAGGACGGACATGCCATGAAATCCTCCCTCCGAATTTGGATGCTTGTCATTGTTGCTCTTCTCTTTCCGGAACCGTGCTGGCCGCAAGGCGGCGAATCCACCATTAATGCCGGACTGCGCACCACCGAACAAACCATCTGGAACGTCTTCGGCCGCGTCACGGATGTGCGGGGCAATCCTCTTCATGACGTCAAGGTGCGGCTGATCGTCGCCGGTCGGGCCGGGGATGACAAGCTGCTACGGACGAACCTGAAGGGAGAGTTCCAACAGCAGTTCTCGCTGGAGGCGGACATGTTCAAGAAGGTAACCGTCCGCCTGATCGCCAGCAAGGACGGGTTCGCGGAGGCGCGCGAAACGGTCACGCTGGCCCCCAACAGCGAATTTGGCGGTCTGAACGTTATCCTGCGCAGGTCAGAGGCTGGCGCCGACGAGGTGCCGATCTACCCGCTGGTGGGCGCACTGGGCGTTGCGCTTCGGGAGGGCGGCGCGCAGCAGCTGGTAAAGGACCAGACGGAATGGGCCCGAGGCTGTGACGAGTTGATCCGGAATCACAATGCTGCTGCGGCGATTGCACCCCTCTTAAAGGTGGTGGATCACTCGCCCGGTTG
This sequence comes from uncultured Acidobacteriota bacterium, assembly GCA_964533045.1. Taxonomy (GTDB): domain Bacteria; phylum Acidobacteriota; class Terriglobia; order UBA7540; family UBA7540; genus JACQNR01. The sequence continues at coordinate 9,121 of CAZHKT010000090.1, forward strand.
CATCGAATGCCGCACCCTTTTAAGCCTGGCCATGCTTCAGGGGGGGAGCTGGACCGAGGGAACACGCCAGTTGGAAGAGGCATTGAAACTGAATGAAAAGGCAGCCCCGCGTCGTCCCGAGCCGCTGCTGGTGGCCGGATCTTACCGCGGCTGGCGCGGCGATCGCGAGAAGGCGGGACCCTATTTCAAGAAGGCGCTGGAAATTGCTCCCGGACATCCCCTGGCTCTGCAGGAAACGGGCCGGCTCTTCTTTGAAGAGAAAGACTATGGTGCGGCCGACCAGCTGTTGGAGAAGGCCCTTGCGGCGGGTGCGGGACCGGATGCCCGTTTGCTTCGCATTCGTGCCTTGCTGGAACTGGGCGATGTGCAAGAGGCCTCGCGCGAAATGGACACCTACGTGGGGGGGCGCGACCCCAAGACCTTGCCGATGGAAGGCCGTGAAGTGTACCTCCAGGTGCGGGACCGTCTCGAGGTGGCCCCTTTCTCCCTCGTCAAGTCCGTCATTGAGCAATCTGCCGAGGAACTCGTCAAGGGCATTCCCGAGCTTCAAGGGCTTCGGCCTGCGCCGAGTCAGGAGCCGCTGCCATCCATTCTGGCCCGGACCGGCGAAGGGGTGGACCGCTTCGTTCGCAACTTCCCCAACACCATCTCCCTGGAGAAAGTCCACCAGGAACGCCTGGATAAAGACGGAAAAGTCAGAAATTCGCTCGACCAGGAATTCCAGTACATCCTGCTCGCGCGCAAGGGCGAATGGGGCCTGGGGCTGGAAGAGAACCGCTCCACGGCTCTCGGTCAGGCATCCTCGATGCAGGGCTATGCCCAGGGTTTTGTGCTCACGTCGGGTTTCTCGGCATGCTCCTGGGTCTTTCATCCCGCCAATCAGCCCGCCACCCGGTTCCGTTATCTGGGCGACCAGACGATCAACGGCAAGGAATATCTGGTGGTGGCCTTCGCCCAGAAGCCCGAAACCACCCGGCTCAAAGCGCGCTTCAGCACTGAAGAAGGCAGCGCCCCCATGCTCTTTCAGGGCGTGGTGTGGGTGGATCCGGAAAACTACCAGATCGTCCGGCTGCGGAACGATCTCCTCAGTCCACTCGCCAAACTGCGCCTGCAGCGCCTTACGACGGAAATCCGATATCATCAAATCAGTTTCAAGGAAGTGGCGCGGGCCTTCTGGGTGCCGGAGGAAATTTCGGTGACCCTCGACCTGCGGGGGCGGCTGTACCGCAACATGCACAGCTACTCGGATTTTCGGCTTTTCAACGTCGAGGCGACAGAAGAATTGAAGCCAGGTTCGATTCCGGGGGCGGACGGACCGAAATCGAATTAGAGGGAGTTTCGGCCTGGAGCGGGGAGTGGTGAGCCGGCTGGGATTCGAACCCAGAACCCCTGCCTTAAAAGGGCAGTGCTCTACCGTTGAGCTACCGGCCCGCGTGTGCCGCCTCAGCAACGACACCGTTCCTGGCTGCCGGGCTTGCTTTCCAAGTTACACCACACGGTGCATCCGCGTAAACGGGAAAACGCCCGCCGTGGCAAAGCCTCGTCCCTGCCTGCCGCTGCCCCATTTGACAACGTTTCGCGCGAAAGCATAGACTCGAAATTCGGTCCAGATTGTGCCGAAGGCGCGAGGCGCGGTGGAGGCGGCGGTTTCAACTCTGCGGGAAGCGCTCGGCGGGGCCCGGCGGGTCGTGGCACTGACCGGTGCGGGGATGTCGGCGGAAAGCGGCGTGCCGACGTTTCGCGGCGCGGGCGGCCTGTGGCGGAACTATAACCCGCAGGAACTAGCCACGCCAGAGGCTTTCGCGCGCCACCCGAAGCTGGTCTGGGAATGGTACGACTGGCGGCGCGGCCTGATCGCGAAAGCCCAGCCTCACGCCGGCCACCGGGCGCTGGTGGAACTCGAAAACCGTGGCGGCTTCACCCTCATCACGCAGAACGTGGACGGTTTGCACGATCGCGCCGGAAGCAGGAACGTCGTCAAAGTGCACGGGGACATCTGGCTGACGCGCTGCCTGAGGTGCTGCAGGGAGTCACGCAACGACCAGGTGCCGCTCCTGGAGATTCCCCCGCGCTGCCCGTGCGGCGGAACGCTGCGCCCGGGCGTGGTTTGGTTCGGGGAAGGGCTGCCGCCGGAAGCCTGGCACCAGGCGGAAGGCGCCAGCCGCGCGGCGCAAGTGTTTCTGGTCATTGGGACCTCCGCGGTCGTCTATCCGGCGGCGGGGCTGGCGGAGATGGCGCGCACGGCGGGCGCCAGGCTGGCCGTCTTGAACGCCGAGCCTACACTGCTCGACGCGATGGCCGACAGGGTGATCCATGGCCCAGCGGGGGAAATTCTGCCGAGGCTCTTATGAGACAAGCCTATCTGGACTGTTCATCAGGAATCAGTGGCGACATGCTTCTCGGCGCGATGCTCGACGCGGGCTTCGACGCCCGCCAGCTTCTGGACGAATTGAAGAAGCTTTCTCTCGGCTTCTTCAAGCTCAAGCGCACGCGCGCCGCGCGCGGCGGCGTGATGGGCACGCGCTTCGAAGTTGAAGTCACCGGCGACCACCCGCACCGCCACCTGAAGGATATCGAAGCGATCATCGAGCCTGCGGCGATCGGCGCGGGAGCCAAGGAGAAAGCGCTGAAAATCTTCCGCCGCTTGGCCGAAGCGGAAGGCAAGATTCACGGCAAGCCCGCGACGGAAATTCACTTTCACGAAGTGGGCGCTATGGACGCTATAATTGACATCGTCGGTGCCTGCGTGGGCGTGGAAGCCCTGGAGATCTCCGAACTCGTCTGCTCGCCGTTAAACGTAGGCAGCGGCAGAGTCGAGGCGGCGCACGGATCGCTGCCCGTTCCCGCCCCCGCTACGGCGGAATTGCTGCAGGGCATTCCCATCTATTCGTCCGGCGTGGAAGGCGAACTGGTGACGCCCACGGGGGCCGCCATCGTATCAACGCTGGCCAACAGCTATGGCCCTTTGCCGCCGTTTCGAATCGAAAAGATCGGTTACGGCGCGGGCGCCAAGGAGTTCCCCGGGCACCCGAACGTGGCGCGGCTGTTCCTGGGTGAGCAGCTGGAATCCCGGAAGGGTCAGCCCGGCTTGCCCGGCGACGAACTTGTGTCGCTGATCGAGGCCAACGTGGACGACATGAACCCGCAGATCTTTGGTCATTTCGTGGATCTGGCGCTGGCGGCGGGCGCGCTCGACGTGACCTGCAGCCATCTGCAGATGAAGAAGAACCGTCCGGGGCTGCAGATTACCGTTCTGACCTCTCCGGAGAAGGCCGACGCGCTCGCGCAACTCTTCTTCGAGCAGACCACGACGATCGGCGTGCGCATCTTCGAAGCGCGGCGCAAGGTCCTGGAGCGCCAGCAGGTCGAGGTCGAAACCCCCTATGGCAAGGTTCGAATGAAGCTGGCCAGCCGCGATGGGAAGATTCTCAACGCCGCGCCGGAATTCGAAGATTGCCAGAAGCTGGCGGCAGAGAAGAACGTGCCGCTCAAACAGGTCATGGCGGCGGCGCAGGCTGCCTTTTCGGGATCGAAGGGCTGATTCAATTTGACGATGAAGAAGACGTTCTACCTGACGACTCCCTTGTATTACCCCAACGCGCGCCCGCATGTGGGCTCGGCGTACACGACCATCGTGTGCGACGTGATCGCACGGTACAAGCGCCTGTGCGGGTATGACGTGGCGTTCCTGACCGGCACGGACGAGCACGGCGAAAAGCTGGAGCGCGCCGCGAAAGCGGAAGGGAAATCGCCCGGCGAGTTCGTCGCCGAAAAGCGCAAGCTGTTCATCGAACTCTGGAAGAAGCTGGGGATCGAATACTCGCACTTTGTCTATACCGACCAGCCGGACCACGCCGCCTCCGTCCAGAGAATGCTGCTCCGCGCGCGCGCCAGCGGGTACATCGACAAGCGGCAGTACCAGGGGCGGTATTGCGTGAGCGACGAGCGCTATATTTCCGACGGCACCGATCCGGTGGACTGCGACGTCTGCGGGCGTCCCGCCGAACTGATCAGCGAAGAGAATTACTTCTTTCGGCTGTCGGCGTTTCAGGACCGCTTGCTGGAGCTCTACGAAAAGCATCCGGAGTTTGTGCAGCCCGACTTCCGCCGGAATGAAGTGACCAGCTTCGTCCGCGGCGGCCTGCGGGATATTTCCGTGAGTCGCAAACGCATCCAGTGGGGCATTCCGTGGCCCGACGATCCCGAGCAGGTGTTTTACGTCTGGTACGACGCGCTGACCGGTTATATGACCGGCATTGGCTACGCGCAGGGCGAGAACGGCAACGCCGAGTTTCAGAAATACTGGCGCAACGACGAGCAGGGCGAAATCGTCCACATGATCGGCAAGGACATCTTGCGATTCCACGCCGTTTACTGGCCTGCATTTCTGATGGCGGCGGAGATGCCTCTTCCCAGGACGGTCTTTGCCCACGGCTGGATTTACTACGAGCAGGACAAGATGTCGAAGTCGAAGGGCAACGTCGTCTATCCCGAACCGATTGTGGATGCGCTCGATTCGTTCGGCGCGCCCGGAAACGATGCCCTACGCTACTACCTTCTGCGCGAAGCCCCGTTTGGACAGGATACCAGCTTTTCCTACGACGCGCTCATCCACCGTTTCAACGCGGACCTGGCGAATGACCTCGGCAACCTGGCAAGTCGCACGGTGGCCATGATTCACCAGTTTTGTGACGGTCGCGTGCCGAGTACGCCTGCCCCGATGAGCCTCGGTCCTCAGGTTGCTGCCTACCGAGAGGCATTCGACCGCTTCGATTTTCCGGCGGCGCTTTCGGTGGTTTGGACTCTGATTGCCGAGGCTAACAAAGCCATTGTAGAGTCGAAGCCGTGGGTGCTGGCGAAGTCCTCCGATCTCCAGGATCGCGCCCGACTCGAAGCCACCCTGGCGGATGCCGTGGAGTATCTGCGCGTGGTAAGCGTACTGCTCTACCCGGTGATTCCGCAAAGTGCTCAGCTTGTTTGGAAGTTGATTGGTAGTGCCAGCCCCATCGCGGGTGAACGGATTGATGCGGGTCTTGTTTCGCGACGCCTTGCCCCCGGAACCGCCGTTCAGAAGGTGGGCTCTGTGTTTCCGCGACTCGACAAGGCAAAGACCCTAGCCAAGCTCGAAGAGTTGGCCGCGCTGGACCGTCAAGGCGGCCAACCCAAGGAGAAGAAACCGGTGGAATCGGAAAGCCCAAAGACCCCGAGTCCCGAGTCGCGAGTTGCGAGTCCCGCAGCGGTGATCCCCAGCGCCGAAGTCCCCAAAATATCCATCGAGGATTTCGCCAAGGTCGAAATGCGCGTGGGCGAAATCAAGACCGCGGAACCGGTGGCGGGCGCGCAAAAGCTGATGAAACTGACGGTAGACATCGGCAGCGAAGTGCGCCAGGTGGTGGCCGGCATCGCGGAGCATTACTCATCGGAGCAGTTGATCGGCATGAAGGTCGTCATCGTCGCCAACCTCCAGCCGCGCCGATTGCGGGGTGTGGAGTCGAACGGTATGATCGTCGCG
>CAZHKT010000091.1:0-14591 GCA_964533045.1 uncultured Acidobacteriota bacterium
CGCCGCTACGCGGCGCCCCGCGATTGAATAGTTATCTGCGACGCACCACACTAGTTGATTCCTACAAGCAAAACGATTCCCGCCGCCAGCACCAAGACGGGAATCCAGAAATGGCTGTCGGTCAGGATGGCGTGCCAGAGTGGTGGTTTCATTTCGGTCCCTGCCAATGCGCCCACAGCACGTCGCGCCAGCCGTTAGGCCGGCATTTCATTGATTTCGAAAGACGCCGGGCTGAAACCTGGCGCTATTTAACAACGCGAAAACCGGCGTAGGCCGGCGCGGCTTTCGATCCCTCGCACATGGGATCCGCGGGCTGATCGGCGCTGCCGCCGAGCAGCACGCCCGAACCCTCTTTGGTCACAGCCCACTCGGCCACGTTGCCACCCAGATCGAAGACGAGTTCATTCTCGCCGCGCCCCCCAAAACTTCCAACCGGCTTGAGCAGCGGCGCCTCGCCGCCGAGTTCGCGCGCCTTGTCGCGCAGCCGCGCCGCATCCTCCGGATTGGCCGCGTAGCCCGCCCAGTAGTCCAGCGTGTTCTCGTTGGCCTTTGCCTCCTTGTAAAGCGGGCCCATTTCTTCCGCGCTGCCCAGCCGATAGGTCTCGCCGGTAAGTTTGCTGAGCCAGGCGCAATAGGCCTGAGCGCTGGCGAAGCTGATCCCGTTCGCCGGATAATTCCCGGTTCCGGGTTCAAGGGGGTAATTCTTGTCAAATGCCGCGTACTGCGCGCGCGTCACTTCAAATCGCCCGATCTGCAGGCCCTGGTGAGGGATGACTTCGGGCACGAGGATTCCTCTTATCAAAACTCCGTAATTCGTTCCCACCTTCTGGATATGGCGGCGCTTCAGTTCCTGCGCCAGCGGCGAGTCCTGTTTCAGTGCGGCATCAGGTGGCGGCCCGGTGTGGAAGAGGTATTTCTCGAACCACGCCAGTTCCTCTTCGACTTTCCGGCGGCGGTGGGCCAGCTTCTTGAAACCGTGCTCCTCGCCGGGAAAAACCACGAAACGGACATCGGTCAAGCCGAGTTGCTGCAGGGTGCGGAAATGCATCCATCCCTGGGCGTGGCCGACGGCGCGGTCCTCCGTGCCGGAGAAGATGATGGTGGGCGTGCGGACTTTCTGGAAGTCGTACATGGGCGACTTGCGGATGTACAGCTGCGGGTCTTCGAGCGGCGTCGCGCCGAGATAGTAATTGTCGAAGGCGGCCCCAAATGACGCGTACGACCAATCGCTTGCCTGCTCCACGTTCCCCGCGCCGGAGGAGGCCGCCTTGTAGCGCGTCGAATGAACCGTCAGGGCCACGGTAAGAATCCCACCGTTCGACCAGCCCATGACGCCGAGACGTTCGGGGTCCGCCAGTCCGCGGGCGATGAGCGCGTCCACGCCTCGTTCGATATCGGGAACTTCCAGCTCGTAGTACTTGCCGCCGCCGATCGATTCCGCAAACGCCAGCCCATAATTGCCGCTGCCGTGATAGTTGGGGCAGAACACCAGCGCGCCGCGCTGGGTGTAGAGATTCACGGGACGCGAGGCGCGGTCGTCCCAGGCGTCCTGGTCCATCGAAAGCGGCCCCCCGTGAATCATCACCACCAGCGGATACTTCTTGCCCGGCGTGAAATTCTGCGGGTAGAAGAGCAAACCTTCCACTTCCTCATCCAAGGCGCCTTTCCACCGCACGACCTCGGACTTGGCGGGCGTCCTGGAGACAAACTGTGGATTCAAGTTGGTCACGGCGGCGCGGCTCACGATTCTCGAGCCCTCGAGCGTGGCGCGGAACCACTGTTCGGGCCGGCTGCCGGCGCTCGCGCGGTAAACGACGGTTCGGCCGTCGGGGCTGACCTCGATCCCCTGGATATTCTCCACCTCTTCACCTTCCAGCCAGCTCCTTTGCCAGGACGCGCCGGAACGTACATAGCGCGCCGCCTTGTATCGAACGCCGTCGGCAAGGAGCGCCACAAAGCCATCGGGCGTGGCCGCAAGCCCGGGCTCAGCTTCCAGTCCCAGTTCGCGCGGCCAGTCGAGATCGACTTTCACGGCCTTGCCCGCCGCCAGCTCGTAATAGAAGACCTGGTCCACGAAGGCTTGCCGGTAGACGGGGTGGGTCGAATAGTGCGAAACGAAATAGAACCCGCGGCTGTCGGACGTCCAGCGCAGCTGCGGCTCGAACTCCGCGAACCAGGGAACGATCGGCTCGTCGGCGCGCACCTCGGCGGCGGTGCGGGCGGCAAGATCGTGCAGCATGATGACCGGCCGGATCTTTTCGTCAAATTCGTAGCTCAGGCTGCGGTTGTGAATCGCGGCGGCGTGGCGGCCGTCCGGCGATACCGCAATCCGCTCAATCCAGTCGTCGTTGGCCGTCAGACGCGTGATCCCGCCATCCTCCACCCGGACTTTGAATAACCGCACCGGCGGCGCCTGGCGCGGGTCGTCCACGGCGTGGCCCTTGTCTTTGCGTTCCTTGATCGAGCGCTGGTAATTCGTCGGTGTTTCTTCCGCGGCCACCAGCAGGGTGGTCGCCCCGATCCAGTCGAAGTCCTTGACGCCGTTTTCCAGGCGGGTCAGCGGCCACGGCTCGCCGCCCTGCGGGCTCAGCAGCCAGAGTTGCGTTTTGTCTTCCTCGTCCGGCGACTCGCCTGCCTTCCCTTCCTTTCCGGGAAGCGGCCGGTCGCTCAGGAAGGCGATCCAGCGCCCGTCGCTCGACCAGCGTGGTTTGAAGTGATCGTGTGCCCCGCGGGTGAGTTGAATTTCGCGCGCCTCGCGGAGGCTGGAGAGAAACAGGTTGGAGACCATTTCACCCTTCGCTGCGTCGGGCGTGCGCTTCACCCAGACTGCCCAGAGGCTGTCCGGTGAAATTTGAAACTGGCCCGCCGTCTCGCGCGCGATCATGTCGTCGACGGTCCAGAGATTCGGCGGGCCGAGACGGGCGGCGGGTGGCCCTTCGGCCTTGCCCCCCTTTACGAAACTGGCAAGCAGGACAAGCGACATCACCCATGCGCAGCGTTTCATGGCCTTCTCTCCGTGAAGACAAACGGAGAGATTGTACCTCAGGGGAATCTGATTCCGGCCCGCGAGGTGTAGAATCGATGCGCCATGAAAACCTACCGCATTGCATTGATCCCGGGCGACGGGATAGGGAAGGAAGTCATCCCGGCGGGCGTGCGCGTGCTGGAAAAAGCCGCCCGCGTGGACGGAAGCTTCGCGCTCCAATTCGAGCCCTTCGACTGGGGCTGTGAGTACTACCTGCGCCACGGGCGAATGATGCCCGAAGGCGGGATCGAGCAGCTCCGCCCCTTCGACGCCATCTATCTGGGCGCGATAGGCCATCCGACGGTTCCGGACCATATCTCGCTGCGGGACCTCTTGCTCAACATTCGTTTCAGCTTCGACCTCTATATCAACATTCGTCCCTTCGAGATTCTTCCCGGCCTCACCACCCCGCTGCGCGACAAGGGTCCGGCGGAAGTCAATATGCTTCACATCCGCGAAAACAGCGAAGGCGAGTACAGCGGCGTGGGCGGCCGTCTGCGCAAGGGCTCGCCCGACGAAGTCGCCATGCAGACTTCCATCTTCACGCGCAAAGGCGTGGAACGGGTGATCCGCTTTGCCTTCGAGCAGGCGAGGAAACGGCCTCGCAAGCGCCTGGCGAGCGCCACCAAGTCCAACGCGATGCAGTACACAATGGTTCTCTGGGACGAAGTACTGCGCGAAGTGGCGGAAGATTTCCCGGACGTCAGCGTCTCCAACTACCATGTGGACGCGCTGGCCGCCCGCATGATCACGCATCCCGAAACACTCGACGTGGTGGTGGGCTCGAATCTTTTTTCCGATATCCTGACCGACATCGGCGGCGCCTTGCAGGGCAGCCTGGGGCTTGCCGCGAGCGCCAACGTAAATCCCACCGAGCGGCTCGGGCCGCCCATGTTCGAGCCGGTGCACGGCAGCGCCCCCGACATCGAAGGGCGTGGCATCGCCAATCCCATCGCGGCCATCTGGAGCGGCGCGCTGATGATGGATCATCTGGGCGAGTCCGCGAGCGCTGCGCGCATCATGAATGCGCTGCGTTCCGTCACGGGTGCGGGAAACGTCCGAACCCCCGACCTGGGAGGAAAAAACACCACGGAAGAATTTGCGGCGGCGGTGATCGACGCCGTGCGGGCATGAACGGTTATTTCTTCCGGGGGGGCGCCTGCGGCGGGCGGGGAACGGTTCCGATTGTTCCTCCCACCGCCGTCGCAGGCACGGCGCGCCGTCCCACTTGCAGGTACTTCCAGACAGAAATCCCGAGAATGGCCAGGAGGCCGCCGAGGAATGCAAGGATCAGGCCGAGGCTCGGGCCGGTGCGCATCTCCAGCGCGGCGCGGATGATCCCGCGGATCAAAAGCGCCATGAAGAAGGCAAAGGCCACCGCCAGCCAGCCGCAGGCGCCCTCGATGATCTCCAGGATTTGATTTCGCAAGGGGGCAGGAAAGTCGTTCAGGCGCTTCTGGCCCAGGCTGATCCATCGCGGGGAGCGACGCGCCAGGTAAGGCAGCGCCAGAAACAGTCCCACCAAGAGGGCCTGCGCGGCCAGGAAAAGCCAGATCGTTTCCGGCCGGCTGACGGAAAGGGGATGGCCGTGGATATCGAAACGCGTCGGAATGCGCTCCGGCAGGTCCGGCATGGCGCGCTGAATTACCAGCGTCGAGTAGATGACCAGGAGGGCGGCGGCGGCGCGCGGAATCACGATGCTCAGAATTCTAGGACAGAGGGCGCCTCCTTGTCATGGCTAATCGGAAGATCGCCGCAGCGAAGCGGCTTCCTAGGCGAGCGCCTGTTCAAGATCGGCGAGGAGGTCTTCTGCTGCTTCCACGCCCACCGAAAGCCTGACCAGCCCATCCGTGATGCCCATTGCCAGCCGCTCTTCGCGCGGCACGGCGCGATGACTGGTGGAGGCGGCATGGACGATGAGGGAACGCGTGTCGCCCAGGCTGGCCGCGCGTGCGAAAAGCTTCACCCGGTCCATGATGTTCTTGCCTGCCTCGTATCCGCCTTTGGCTTCGAAGCTGATGATGGCTCCGAAGGCGCGCATCTGACGCCGCGCTACTTCGTGACCGGGATGGCTGGAAAGGCCCGGGTAGTTCACGCGTTCGACGCGAGGATGGCCAGCGAGGAATTCGGCAATGCGCTGCGCGTTGGCGCAGTGCGCGGGCATGCGCAGATGCAGCGTGCGAATGCCGCGCAGAATCAGCCAGGCGTTGAACGGGCTGATCACGCCGCCGAAGTCGCGGATGACTTCGTGGACCAGTTCCGAAATGTAATCCTTCGGACCCACCACGATCCCACCCATCGCGTCACCGTGCCCGCAAAGATACTTGGTCGCCGAGTGCACCGCGACCGTCACCCCCATCGCCAGCGGTTGCTGGAGGGCAGGAGAGGCAAACGTATTGTCGATGATGGTGGGGATTCCGCGGGCCCGGGCCAGGCGGGCGACCGCCTCAATGTCAATGATCTCAAGCGTCGGATTGCTCGGCGTTTCGAAATAAATGACGCGCGTGTTGGGCCGGATGGCATGCTCGATGTCCGCAACGCGGTGGGAAGGGACCAAGGTCGCCTCCGCGCCCAGGCGCGGCAGTTTCTTGTTCAGAAAGTTGTAGGCGGCGCCGTAGAGCATTCGCGGAGCCACCACATGATCGCCCGCTTTCACATAACCCAGGATGGCCGAGGAGATCGCCGCCATCCCCGAGGCAAAGGCCAGGCCGGACTCCCCGCCCTCCAGCGCCGCGAGTTTCTGCTCCAGCGCCCGAATGGTGGGATTGCCATAGCGCGTGTACATGTAACCGAACTTTTCCTCGGCATACACGGCGGCCATTTCGTCCGAACTGGCGGCGACAAACGTACTCGACTGATAGATGGGCGTGTCCAACGCCCCCGTCGCGGGACAGGCGGACTCTCCCGCGTGGACAGCAAGCGTCGCGAATTGCGGATTGTGGTCCATGCAGCACCCCTGCGTGAATTTGGCGAAACCGTGACTTCCCTGGCTGCCGGTAGCGTAGCGTTGCCCCCGCCGGTTGAAAAGAGCCAGTTCGAACACGAAACGCAGAGCCAAGGGGAGAGTTCGAAATCAACCAACCCCTGCCGGCTCGACGGCAGCCATCGTCGGAGAGAGCCATCCTGCCTGCATCCCGAAGTGGCGCTTGACATCGGCGCGAGAAACTAATAGAGATGGTGAGAAAGCAGAGCTGGATGCAGGCAAGGGGGTTTTATGGCGCATTGTCCGGAGTGCGAGGCGGCCATCGACGTGGAAGAAGATGACGTGGAAGAGGGGCAGCGGGTAGAATGCCAGGAGTGTGGCGCGGAGCTGGAAGTGGTCAACACCAACCCGCTGGAGCTGGAGCTGGTGTCCGGCGCGGGCGAGGATGACGAAGAGGAGGAAGACCATTGGTGATCGAACGGCAAATCTCCGAGAAGACTTCCGGTGCGCCGAGGGAAGGGGCTCGCCGGTTCGCGGTCAGCTTGCTGATGTTGGCGCTGCTGCTGTCGCTCGCGCCCGTGGCTTCGGGAAAAGACAAGCCGCTGCGCCCGACCCGCACTGTCACCGGGCTCGTCTCGGACGAATCGGACAACCCTATCTCCGGCGCGACGGTGACCCTTACGGATCTTCATTCGGGAAAGAAACTGTCGTCCTATACCGGTGACGACGGAAGATATCTTTTTTCCAGCCTGGAGTGGACGCGGGAGTACGAAGTTCAGGCCATATATAAAGGCATCCCTTCGCGCGTGCGCAAGGTGACCACCATCGACCCGCGCAACAAGATCACACTGAACCTGCAGATTCCTCCCCCCAAAGAGGAATAAGCCTATTGCGGTTGAAAATTGACCTTCAGGAGCCGGCGGCCAACGCGGAAGACGACGCTCGGGTAACGGCGCGGATCGAAGTCCCAGGTGGGGTCGGTGAGTTTTTGCCATTGCGGAGGATCACTTTCGCCGGGGCTCATGGAGACCGCGCCCTCCTTGATCTTTCGCTGTGCCTCGGCATTGGAATCTACCAACTGAAGATGGGCCAGAAGGCGAAAGAGCTTGATCGGAGCAGCGAAGCCGCAAGGGACGGACTCCACCTCGGAGGGCAGCGCCTTTTCCTGAAACTGCGCTTCCCAGTCACGCTGCGCCTGCACCGCGGCTTCCCCCCCGTGAAAATCTGAGACAATCGTTCCCGCCAGGCGCTTCTTGGCGTCGAGCGGATGAGCTTTCTTGAGGCTGTTAATCTCGCCGGCGCTCACATCGGTCAGCAGCAGGTAATACCGCCACATCAACTCATCGGAAATGGACATGATCTTGCCGAACATTTCAGCGGGCGGGTCGTTGACGCCGACGTAATTCCCCAGCGACTTGGACATCTTCTGCACGCCGTCGAGGCCTTCCAGAATCGGCATGGTCATGATGACCTGGGGCGGCTGGCCGAATTCCTGTTGCAGGGCGCGGCCCACCAGCAGGTTGAATTTCTGGTCCGTGCCGCCCAGTTCCACGTCAGCTTCGAGCGCCACCGAGTCGTAACCCTGCGCCAGCGGGTACAGCAGTTCGTGAATGGAGATGGGGCGCTGTTCCTTCAGGCGCTTGGAGAAGTCATCGCGTTCGAGCATCCGCGCCACGGTGTACTTGGAGCAGAGATGGATCCAGTCGCGCCCCGTCAGCTTGCCCAGCCAGCGGTTGTTGAAGTCCACCACCGTCTTCTCAGGATCGAGAATCTTGAAGACCTGTTTCTTATACGTCTCGGCGTTCACGGCGATCTGATCCGGCGTCATGGGCGGCCGCGTCACATTCTGGCCGGAGGGATCGCCGATAAGCGCGGTGAAGTCGCCCACCAGAAAGATGACCGTGTGGCCCAGGTCCTGGAAATGCTTGAGCTTCCGGATCAGAACGGTATGCCCGAGGTGAATATCGGGCGCCGTAGGGTCGAATCCCGCCTTGACGCGGAGTTTCTTGCCGGTTTTCGCGGCCTGCTCCAGCCGCGCGCGCAGTTCTTCCTCGCGGATGGTCTCCTCCGCCCCCTTCATCAGATAGGCCAGTTGTTCGTCAATCGTCATGGCTGGCTCAAGCCTTCCGCAGCACCCGCCGGCCCTCGATGCGGATCTTATCTTCGAGGACCAGGTTGATCGCCTCGGTGTAGATGCGGTGTTCTTCCTTCAGGATGCGGTGCGCGAGGGTTTCCGGCGTGTCCTCGTCGAGCACCGGCACGACCGCCTGGCAGATCACCGGGCCCGTATCCACCCCCTCGTCCACGAAGTGCACCGTGCAACCGCTGAATTTCGCGCCGTACTCGAGCGCCTGCTTCTGCGCCTCGACGCCGGGGAAGGAGGGCAGGAGCGCCGGATGGATATTCAGAATGCGCCCCTTGAATTCGCGGATGAAGCAGGGCGTCAGCACGCGCATGAAACCGGCGAGAATCACCAGGTCCACCTGTGCCTCGTGCAGCGCCGCGATCAGTTCCTGCTCAAACGCCTCGCGCTCCTTGCCCTTGGAAGGAATGCAGACGGCCTTGATTCCGAATTGCTTCGCAATCTCAAGCCCCGGCGCGCCTTCCTTGTTGCTGATCACGATGGCGATCTCCGCCCGAATCTTTCCCGCCTGAACGTTCCGGGCAATCGCTTCGAAATTCGAACCACGACCGGAGAGAAGGATGCCTAGTTTCTTCATGGGTTTTCTCGTTGGAACTGGGAATAAAAAGACTCATGCCACCGAGCCTCGAAAGAAAGTGCAATCAGGACTCCACATAATTGACGCCCGGACGCCCGCGAACGGTGCGCCCGATGGTCCAGAACTTTTCGCGTTGCTCCTTCAGCAGTGCCGCGACGCGGTCGGTGTCGCGCTCGGCCACGATCAGCGCCATGCCCACGCCCATGTTGAAAGTTCGCAGCATGTCGGCCTCGGGGACGGTGCCGAGGCGGCGGATTAAGTCAAAGATCGCCGGCACGGGCCACGCGCCCAGCCGGATTTCGGCACGGCAACCGGCGGGCAGAATGCGCGGCGTGTTGTCGGTCAGCCCGCCGCCGGTAATATGCACGATACCTCGCAGCAGCTTCGCCTGGAGCAAAGGCCGCAGAATCGGCCAGTAGCAGCGGTGCGGTTCCAGCAGCGCGTCGCCCAGCGGGCGGCCCAGGGCGGCGACGGGCTCGGTCAGACTGAGCCGGTGCTGTTCGAGCAGCACTTTGCGCGCCAGCGAATAGCCGTTCGTATGCAGCCCATTCGAGGCCAGTGCCAAGATGACGTCGCCGGGGCGAACGCGGCTGCCGTCGATGATTTCTCGGCGCCCCACCGCCCCCACGATGCAGCCGGCCAGATCGTACTCGTTCTCAGGATAGAAGCCCGGCATCTCGGCCGTCTCGCCTCCGATGAGCGCGCACCCCACCGCGCGGCACGCCTTGGCCATGCCGCTGACGACATCCGTGACGACATCCGGATGAAGCTTGCCCGTCGCGAGGTAATCGAGAAAGAAGAGCGGCGCCGCGCCATGGACCGCGATGTCGTTCACACAGTGGTTGACGATGTCCATGCCCACCGTCGTATGGCGGTTGAGCGCGAAGGCAATCTTGAGCTTGGTGCCGACCCCGTCCACGCTGGCAACCAGCACCGCGTCGCGCCCGAGGCCCGTGAGCGAGAAAAATCCCCCAAAAGCGCCCACGTCCTTCAGCACACGGGCGTTAAAAGTCTGTCGCGCCAGCTTCTTGATCCGAGCCTTGGCGCGGCTGGCGGCGTCAATATCCACACCGGCGTCCTGATAGCGCATGAGGTGAGTTGGATTTCGCTTTCCTAAGTTCGCGCGTCGTGAAAGGACGGCACCAGCAGTATAAACCGGTTAGAAGGTTTTTCCAGTCCTGGACCAGCGGGTCTTGCTGAGAAAATTCCAGACCATGGAGAGTTTGGCGCGCGCAAAGTCACCGAGATTATCCGGCGTCCAGTCCTGCGTGGGAGCGTCGTAGGACCAGTAAACGAATAAGGGCTCCCCCACCACCGCTTCCACCGGCACAAATCCCCAGAACCGGCTGTCCAGGGAGTTATCGCGATTATCACCCATTACGAACAGGTAACCGGAGGGAACTCGTAACCCGTCCTTTTCGATGAACTGAGCCATTTCGCGGGCCCAGGCCGGGTCGAGACCCCAGGCGGCGGGCAGGGTTTCGAGCTCGCTCACGGCGGGCGGAAAATTGTCCCGCAGCGGAAGGTTGTTGGTGGAGTGAAACTGGACGTACGGCTCGTCCAGCCGCTGCCCGTTCAGGTAAACTTTGCGTTTTTCGATCCGGACCAGGTCCCCGCCCACCCCAATGGCGCGCTTGACGAAAAGCACGGAAGGATTCCGCGGATTGTGGAAGGCTACAATGTCGCCGCGATGGACGGCGCGGATCGGCGGGATGCGGAGCGACGTGAAGGGCAGCCGCGGCCCGTAGAGCAGCTTGTTCAGGAAGACGTGGTCGCCGATCAGGATGGTCTGCTCCATCGAGCCGGTGGGAATCACGGTGGCTTCCGCCACAAACGTGCGGATCAGGAGGACCGAAATCAACACCACGCCCAGCGAGCGCGCCAGTTCCTTGAAGCTTTCGCTCTTGTTCGAAGGCTTCTGCGTGGCATCCGCTTCCGGGGACGCTCCGGCAGGCGCTTCAGGGGCGGGCGGCTTGTCGATCGGTTCTTCCATCACTCAATCTCGCTGGCGCAGTGCGAGGAGCGGCTCCTGAACGATGGTCGGATAATTCGCCGTATAGCAGGCATTGCAGAAGCGTCCTTCGGTGTCCCCCACCGCCTTGCGCAGGCTTTCGAGCGAGAGATAGCCAAGCGTATCGGCGCCGATATACTGGCGAATCTCCTCGACGCTGTGCGTGGCGGCGATCAATTCCTTTCGCGTCGGCGTGTCAATGCCGTAATAGCACGGCGATACGGTGGGCGGGCAACTGATCCGCATATGCACTTCGCGCGCCCCGCCCTCCCGTACGATGCGCACCAGTTTGCGGCTGGTTGTACCCCGGATGATGGAGTCGTCCACCAGCACGACGCGTTTGCCTTCGAGCAGGCTGCGCACCGGATTGAGCTTGAGTCGGACGCCGAAGTCCCGGATGGCCTGGCTCGGTTCGATAAAAGTCCGCCCGATGTAGTGATTGCGGATGAGCGCGACCTTCATCGGGATGCCCGATTCCTCGGAGAATCCCGTGGCGGCGGGCACGCCCGAGTCGGGCACCGGAACGACCATGTCGGCATCCACCGGATGTTCCCTGGCCAGGTAACGTCCCAGCTCTTCCCGGCTGGCTTGCACGGAACGGCCGAAAACCACGCTGTCGGGTCGGGAGAAGTAGACGTGTTCGAAGATGCATTGCGCCGCCTTGATGGGCGGCGCAAAGCGCAGCGACGTCACGCCGCGCTTGTCGAGGATGACCATCTCGCCCGGTTCGACATCGCGGATGATCCTGGCGTTAATCAGGTCGAAGGCGCAGGTCTCCGAACTCAGCACATAGGCGCCATCCAGCTTGCCCAGCGTCAGCGGGCGGAAGCCGCGCGGGTCGCGAATGCCGTAGATGGCGTCCTTGAAAAGCGCCACCAGCGAGTAGGCCCCCTCCACGCGGTCCAGGGCTTCCGCCAGCGATTCCGGAATGCCGTGATGTTTGGAGCGCGCGAAATAGTGAAGGATGACCTCGGTGTCGCTGGTGGACTGGAAGATGTCGCCGCGGCCCTCGAGCTCGCGTCGAATCGTGGAAGCGTTCACCAGATTGCCGTTATGGCCCAGGGCCACCTGACCCTTCTGGCAGGCGACCATCAGCGGCTGGGCATTCTTGAGGTCGGTGTCCCCGGCCGTGGAATATCGAGTGTGCCCGATCGCGTAGGGGCCGTTCAATCCGGCCAGAACCGGCTCGGTGAAGACCTCCGCAATCTGCCCCATCTTCTTATAACAGGTGAGCGTCTCGCCATCGGACACGGCGATGCCGGCGCTTTCCTGGCCGCGATGCTGCAGGGCATAAAGGCCCAGATAAGTCAGCTTTGCCGCCTCCGGATGTCCGAAAACCGCAAAGACGCCGCAATGATCGTGGAACTTGTCGTCGGGCAAGGAAACGACCGGGAAAAGCTGCGAAGCCGGGTCCAACAGATTTCCTCCACTCAAGGAAAGGCGTCCCCTTATTGGATGATCGAGACTAGGGCGTCGTTTCGAATCGTCTCCGGAATTGCCTGGACGTTGTGAGTTCGGACTTTCGCCGCTGGTGCGACCCTCTGAGATTCCTATTTTGCCTGTATCCGGCGGGCGGTGCAACCGGTTTCTGGCTGGAGCCGCGGGGCGCCTTCCGGCGCGACCGCTCCTGCCGCTACCAGTCCCGGCACGCCGGCTGGCGCAGGGGCTTGTATTCCGGCCCTTGCCGCTGCCACCAAACCTTCCACGCGCCCGCCACGTGCCGAGCTTCTTTGGCGGTGGCGGTCGAGGATAGCTCGATCGTCTGCCCTGTCAGATTCCGCAAGGCGAAGTGCGCCACCTGCCGGACCTGCGCCTCCGGATCGTTAAGCATGGCGATGAGCGCGGGAATGACGGACGCGTCTCCAAAGTTCCGCAATCCCAGGATGGCATTCACGCGGTCCGGTGTCGAGGGCGCGTGCAGCCTTTCGAAAAGCACCCCGTGGGCGCGCTCGTCGCGGAAAAATCCGAGGGCGCGGACAATTTCGCCGCGCAGCGAATCGGGAGCGGTCGGCAGGAGCGCCAGCAGCGCGGTCAGATCGTTTTGGTTCCCGCGCTCGGCGAGCAGCAGGACGGCGAAGGCGCGCAGCGATTCCTGTTTCGCCGCCGCCTCCGGGGTCACTGCTCCTGCCAGACCACCTCCCTGCGCCACTTCGAGAATCGCCGCCCAGGCTTCCGGGGTGCCGAGCCGCGCCAGTCCTTCCAGCGCCCGCTCGCGCTCCCAGCGCCGTTCCGTGGGCGCGGCGCCGGCAAGCCTGACCAGTTCGTCCAGTAAGAAGGGCTGCGGCAGCGTTACCACCGCTTCAAACGATTCCGGAAACCCCTTCGCTTCCGCTTGGCGCACCACTTTCCGGTAAGGCTCGAACGCCGCGCGCAATTTCGCTTCGTCGGGCGCGGCGACCTCTAGCGTCAGGTCATTCAGCGCCGCGGCAAAAGCCACAGGCGCCGCCGTGAATTCGTGTGTGGCCTCATTGATCCCGAGCAGCGGCAGCCGCCGTTCAGCGTGAATCCGATACCGGCCCGGGCGCGAAAATCTCGCCCACTGGTTCAGCAGCCAGCGCTCGGAGTGAATCTGTCCGGGTGGCAGCGTCACGGAGCCATAGACCGCGGTTCCTTTCGCCCCGCCACAACGGCGCGGCGCAGGGTCCGGCACGCGGCGGCCCGCTGCGTCGCGAACGCGGAATCGGGGCTCCGACTCGAGTTCAGCATTCGCAATGCGCGTGGGATTGCGGAAGGTGAAGGCAAACGGCTGTGTCCCCTTGTTTTCGATGCTGAAGGTGCAGAAGACCGGCTCGCCCGGCACCACCGCGGACTTGTCGAGTGTGAAGCGCGCGACGTAATTGACTTGTGCAGATGCCGGCGGCAAAAGCAGTGCGAGGCTCGCCATGACAGCGAATCTCGCGAACCATCGCTGCGCTGGCTTCCGTATGTTGCGGCTCCCCTGGTCGCCCGGCATCGCGGCCAACATCATACTCGATAATCTCGCTGCCGCGGCGGTGTCCTCACCGCCGCCGGGGAGCTCGGCCGCCCCGGCTGCGGGCAGGCAAGACGGCTGCGCTCCCAGCCCCGATCGCCGCTACAGCGCGCTGCGCCGCGCGCGCATCCAATCTGGTGTATGTTGATGCAGATGCAACGCGGACGGATTGCACTTTTCGTGTTCGCGGTAAGTTCTCTCGCAGCCGCCCAGGAGCAATTGTGCCTGAAGGACCTGGGTTGCCAGCCGATCAAGGGCTACGAAGTTCAGGGCGACCGCGTGCGCTACTACAGCCTGGAGCGCTCCGCCTGGGAAGAGGTGCCGCGCGACCTAGTGGACTTTGAGGCCATGGCGAAGCTCCAGGCGGAGTCCGCCGCCGCCCGCCAGGCGGAGCGCGAAGCGGCGCGCCAGCTCGACCGGGAAATGATCGAGAAGACCGAGAACACGGGCTTCGAAATCGCCCCGGGCGTCCGGCTGCCGGGCGACGCGGGCATCTTCGCCTACGACGGCCTGCGCGTGATTCGCCTGCTGCAATCCCCGGCGGAAGTGGTGAAGGACAAGAAGCGCGCCGCGCTGACGCTGGCCATACCCGGGCCCCTGCTCAAGAGCCGCGCGTTTGTGATGCTGCCCGGGGCACGCTCTCCGGTCCGCGTCATGTCGGTCGAGCCCACCTTCTACGTCCAATCCCCGGACGGGTTGGGCGCACACCTCGTCCTCATCGCCCTCGAGCCGCGCAAGGATTCCCGCCAGGTGGAGAGGGTCGAATGGCGCGCCGGACTCGGGAAGCCCGCCGAGCTGCACGAGGCGGTTCCCCTCACACGGACCGAAATTGCGCCCGGCCTCGTCCAGCTCACCGCCGCCGCGCCGCTCGCGCCGGGCGAATACGCGCTCGCCGAATTGATCCAAAAGCAGCTCAACATCGTGGTTTGGGACTTCGGCAT
>CAZHKT010000092.1:0-14507 GCA_964533045.1 uncultured Acidobacteriota bacterium
AAGTATACACGAAATGCTCCCTGATGTCACTATATTATGTAATTCTCTCTAGGTGCCTTCACCTCCTCGCGCTCGACCAACGAGGCGTGCTACCTGCTCCAGAAACTCTTCCGCGCCGTGATCGGCACCAACAACGTAGATTGCTGTGCGCGTGTCTGCCACAGTTCCACGGCACTGGCGTTGCAACTGGTGACGGGCACGGGCGCCGCCTCGGCATCATACGAAGATATCGAGCGGGCGCGCCTGATCGTCCTCGCCGGCTCCAACCCGACCGAAGGCCATCCCGTCATTGGCGCGCGCATCAAGCAGGCCGTGTTGCGCGGGACAAAACTGATCGTCATCGACCCGCGACGCATCGAGCTGGCCGAATACGCCGACTTGCACCTTCCGTTGCGTCCCGGCACCAACGTCGCGCTCTTGAATGGGGTCGCGAAAATCCTCGTCGAAGAAGGATGGATCGACAACGCCTACGTGAGTGAACGGACCGAGGGGTATGACGATTTGAAAAAGTTCCTTGCCGAGATCTCGCTCGAAGAGGCGGCGGCGATCACCGACGTCCCGGCTGCTCAGATTCAGGCGGCAGCGCGGATGATGGGACGCACCGGTCCGCCGCTTTTCGTGACCGGGCTGGGACTCTCCGAATTGCACCAGGGAACGGACTCGGTTAAGACTCTTTGCAATATCGCCTTGCTGACCGGCAGCATGGGGCGCCCCGGCGCAGGTCTGCAGCCATTGCGAGGACAGAACAACGTTCAGGGCAGCGCGGACATGGGAAGCATGCCCAACATGGTCACCGGCTATCAACCCGTGGGTGACCCCGCTGTGCGCGAGCGCCTGCGCGAGATCTGGGGCGCGTTACCCCCCGAAAAGCCCGGCCTGACCATTCCTGAAATGATCGACGCCGCGGCCTGCGGCCGGATTCGCGGCCTCTGGATCATGGGTGAAGACGTTGCGCAGAGCGATCCCAATCAGACGCACGTCATCGAGGCGCTTGCCGGGCTGGAGTTCCTGGTGGTTCAGGAATTGTTCTTTTCCGAAACGGCGCGTTACGCCCACCTCATCCTGCCCGCCGCCGCTGCGCTCGAGCAGGAGGGCACTTTCACCAACGGCGAGCGACGCATCCAGCACGTGCAGCCCGCCGTCAAGCCGCCCGGCGAAGCGCTCCCCGACTGGCTGGCCGTGCGTGACATGGCCCGGGTTTTGGGAGCCGATTGGCGGTATGAGTCGCCCGCGCAGGTGATGGATGAGGTCGCGCGCGTGGCCCCGAAACTTTTCGGCGGCGTGAGCTACGACCGCTTGGGGGGTGACGGATTGCAATGGCCCTGCCCCTGGCGCGAGCATCCCGGCACATCGCGCCTCCACGCGGACGGATTCATGCGCGGCAAAGGGAAGCTCTCAACCATTCCGTACCGCGAAAGTCCGGAGGTGGCAACCGGCGAGTTTCCCTATATTCTCGTCACGGGCCGCGTGCTCGAGCACTACAACGTCGGCACGATGACCCGCCGAACCCCCAATTGCGAACTGGTTCCCGAAGATGGCTTGGAAGTGAATCCGGAGGACGCCCGAAGAGAAGGGATCGCCGAAGGCGAGATGGTTGAGGTGCGAAGTCGCTGGGGCATGGCCTCCATGCGGGTAAAACTATCGGAGTGCGTTGCCGCCCATACGGTTTTCGCCGCTTTCCATTTCCCTGAGTCCCATACCAATCGAGTCATTGGGCCCTGCGTCGATCCGGACTCCAAGTGCCCCAATTACAAAGTGACTGCCGTCCGCCTGCGTCGCGCGGCGCGAGGGACCGCGTAGTGCCTCGGCTTTCACCGACCGGACAGCTTGTCGCCCTTCGGTGGTGTAATTAAACACCTTTAATTTCAATAGATTATCGGGTGACGTGCTGTCCGAGGTGCCACCTGCTTGGCAATCATCCTTGTATCTTATTCATTCTAAGCTTGTTACATATGAACCCTGAGACCTCGCCGGACGACTTGGCGAGCCACTCGATTGCTCGTCGTTTCGCGCTGTCGCGCATTAATTAAGAGCGATTATGCGCAAATCTTGGCGCGATAACGGCCCTTATCGTGCTACTAGCTTGGTTCCGAGGCCCGTGTGTGGGGAATTTCACCTACCCGTGCTCGAAGGTCCGTTGATCGCCTCGCCAAATCAATCGGCCTGAATTATCAATCATTTCGGAGGAAGTTATGCCATCCATCCCGTGCGATCTGGATATAGCCCGTGCCGCGAAGCTAAAGCCCATCACGGAAATTGCTCGTGCTGCCGGAATCCAGGAGGAAGAACTGGAACTTTACGGTGGAACAAAGGCCAAGGTGTCACTCGGCATTTTGGACCGGCTGAAGGACGCGCCGAACGGAAAGCTCATCGCCGTGACCGCGATTCCTCCCACCCCGCTGGGTGAGGGTAAGAGCGTGACGGCAATCGGCCTCGGCCAAGCGTTGGCTAGGATCGGCAAGAAAGTCTGCAATACCTGCCGGCAGCCGTCGCAGGGGCCGACGTTTGGTATTAAGGGCGGGGCGGCAGGTGGCGGATACTCGCAAGTCGTGCCGATGGATGACTTCAACCTTCACCTCACGGGCGACTTCCACGCTGTGACTGCCGCGCAGAATCTTTGCGCCGCCATGGCCGATGCCAGCTTCATGCACGGCAATCCTCTGAACCTCGATCCCTTCAGCATCACCTGGCGGCGGGCGATTGACGTCAATGACCGCGTCCTGCGCGACATCGTCATCGGGCTCGGCGGAAAGGCCAACGGCTATCCGCGCGAGACCGGGTTCGACATCACCGCGGCGTGCGAGACCATGGCGATCCTGGCGCTGGCCAACTCGCTCGACGATTTGCGGCAGCGCCTGGGCCGGGCCGTGGTCGGATTCAATAAGGACGGGAAGCCCGTCACCGCCGAGGATTTGAAGGCGGCGGGCGCCATGACCGTGCTGCTGAAGGACGCCATCCGCCCCAACCTGATGCAGACGATCGAGAACACGCCGGTGCTGGTGCACTGCGGGCCGTTCGGCAACGTGGCGCATGGCAATAACTCGATTCTCGCCAACAAAGTTGGGATGAAGCTGGCGGATTATGTGGTTACGGAGGCCGGCTTCGGCGCCGACATGGGCTTCGAGAAGCTGGTCAACATCACCTGTCGCCAGGGCCATCTGAAACTGTCCGCCGCGGTGGTGGTCTGCACGGTACGCGCCCTGAAGATGCACGGCGGCGTGGGCAAGATCGTGGCCGGAAAGCCGCTGCCGCCGGAGCTGGTCGAGGAGAATATTCCGGCGCTCGAGCGCGGATTGCCGGTGCTCCAGGCCGCGGTCAATATTGTCCGGCTCGTAGGCCTGCCGGTGGTGGTGGCGGTCAACCGTTTCGGGACGGACACTGACGCGGAATTGAAATTCCTCGCCGAGCGCGCCCGCGAGATGGACACCGAGGGCGCGGTGGTTTCCGACGTCTTTGCCAAGGGCGGCGAGGGTGGCCTGGAACTGGCCGAAGCGGTGGTGAGGGCGGCGGAGAAGCCCAGCGATATGAAGCTGCTCTATCCGGACGACATGTCCATCAAGGACAAGATCAAGACGCTGGCCACCAAGGTCTATGGCGCCGACGACGTTGAGTACATGCCGGAAGCGGAGCGTAAGATCAAGCTTTATACCGAGCTCTGCTACGGGAGGCTGCCCATCTGCATGGCCAAGACGCACCTGTCGTTTTCTCACGACCCGTCCAAGCGCGGCGTGCCGCGAGGCTACAAGTTTCCAATTCGAGACATTCGCCTCTCGGCCGGCGCGGGGTTCCTCTATCCGCTGGCGGGCGAGATGATGACCATGCCGGGACTGGGTTCGTCCCCCGCTGCGGTGCGCGTGGATCTCGACGAGAAGGGTCTGCCCAAGGGGCTGTTCTAGGCTCGGGTAGCGCAACGCCCGTTTTCTGGCGTTGCGGTTCGGATGGTTCGAAAGTCAAGGGCCGCAGGGCTGAAGTACGAGCCCTGCGCCACGACGCCGTACGAGACCGCCACGATCCATAGTCGGCGCACGCCAGGGCATGTCCCTGCGCGTTACGGTGGCTTTCCTTGCGCTGGTATCCCGGAGAAAACCTGCCGCGGACGCACGCCAGGCCGACCTTCTCTGAAACTTGGTTCCACCAGCACTACGGTTTCACCTTCGGCGCGAGGTATTCGACCGATCCCGTTTTCCGCACCGAGCAGGACCGCGAGGCGCGGCGAGTTCTTCATGACCGCTTTGGATCGGTGGGTCTCGGTTCAGCGGATCCCGCGCCCCAGCCGCATCTGGACATCTGCGGACACCGTTTTGTGCCCTGCCTCCTGGGCTGCGAACTCATTCTCCAGGACGGTCAGGCGCCTGCCGTCTACCCTCTGAATATCCAGTCGCCGCGGGAACTTCTTGCGATGCGACGGCCCGACCTCAAGTCGAACCGGTGGGTCCGGATGTTCGAGGAGCAGGGCCGAACTCTGCTTGACCGCTACGCTCATGTGGACGCGACGATCAACGTCGGGGGGCCGCTCAACGTGGCGACGACGGCCATCGGCAGCGAGTTCTACCTCATGATGCTCGATTCACCCGCAGCGGCGCGCCACTTCTTTGCTTTGGTGACGAGCCTCTGGTTGGAGTGTTACGACCAATTCGTAACCCCTCTCAGCCCCCATCTCGATCCCGGCCGGGAAATCTGCGTCGGCAACTGCCCGGTGGGCATGGTCAGTCCTTCCTTATACCGAACGCAGGTCTTGCCCGCCGACCTGGACTTGCGGAAGAACTTCAGGAAGCTGGCGCTGCACCACTGCGGCATCATGAACCGATATCTGCCGTCTTATCAGGCGCTGAGTCCTCTCGAGTACATCGAAGTCGGCTGGGGAAGCGACGTGGCGGCCGTGCGCGCATCGTTCCCGAACACCATCCTCGACCTGATGATCAATGTCTATGACGTCGCCGGTATGACCGCGTCCGAGTTGCGCGGCACCCTCGCGCGACTGGTGCAGCAGGGCGAACCGCGCCACCTCATACGTGACATCTGGATGGCCGACATCGGGCCTGACGTCAGTGACGACGTGGTGTTAGGATTTGTGGAAGCCGTCAACGCCGCTTTTGCGGCCTGAGAACGCGTGGCGCGACGGCTCGTGGAAGAGCCGAAGGAGAATCCGATATGCCGGAAGGGACGATGAAGAAGGAATGCATCATGTGCCACAGGAAGTCGGATGAGGTGCCGCTGGTCGCGCTGGAGTACCAAGGCTCAGCATTCCGCGTCTGCCCGCAGCACTTCCCCGTGCTGATTCATCGTCCCGGCGATCTGATTGGCCTGCTGCCGGGAGCCGAGACTTTCCGCCCCGCGGAGATCGAGGATTAGTCGCACGCCGCTTGAGCGCGCCTCGATGGGGCGCGGGACGCGGCTCCCTTCCTTCGTCAGGGCAAGCTCCGACCCGCGCGACTGGTCAATACCTTCCGCGCTGCAATTTCGGCCAGCGGTTGAAGACTTTTTCCAGAGGCACGGGGTGGAAGTAGAACCTGCCGTGGTGGAAGTCCACGATGTTCTGCATGAACTTCTCGACGATTTCCGTGCCATCGATCATATAAACGTTGTCCTTATAGAGCACGCCGAGGTCGGAAGGATCGTCGATGATCTCGGCGAACTTGCGCGCCGTGGCGATGGCCATTTGGTGCGCCTGGCGGAACATCTCCAAAGAGTGGTCGAGTTGCTTCATGAACTCGTCGGTCTGGCCCGCCGCCCGCGCGCGGAACGCCGCGTCGAATTCCAGGTATGCCAGGTTGAGCTGCACCAGAGTGTCGAGGTGCATGGCGTAGGCTTCCGTCTTGTTGCGCAGGTAGGCGACCTCGCCACGCGCGCCGGGGGCGGCGAGCGGAGCGGCCTGATTGAGATGGATGAGCGCCTGACGCAGCCGCTCGGCGGAGCGGCCGAGATAGACCGACTCGTTGCGCGCGCGGTCGAGAAAGCCGCTCCAGCCCGCGAACGTCGCGCCGTCATAGATGTTGGGTTGCTCGGCATAGGTCTCGATAATGCTGATTTCGGCCGGGGCGCTGCAGCAGGGGAAGTTACCCCGCTGGTTCCAGCCCAGAAATTCCTCGTTTTCTTCCAGTACCTCGTAAGCCTTGAGCATTTCCGGCGCGGCCGCCTCGCCGAAGATGCGCCGCACGTAGTCCTGATAGAACTCGTGCGGCTTGAGATGCGGTTTCCACCCCCCCTCGGCCAGGAACTTCTCGTTATGCTCCATGCCGCGCGCACGGTTCACCTGCATGGAGTGGCCGGTGACGCCGTTGGCCAGCGCGCCCTCGAACGTGCGGTCCTTATAGAACAGGTTGACGTTAAACTGCATGCCGAACATGCCGCTGTCGTCATCGGACCGCAGGATGAGGGTGCGCTCCCGCTCCCCCATTCCGCCGTAGTCCTCGATGGGCGCGCCGGTCGCAGTCCAGATGGCGCGCGAGATCATGTCGGCGAAGGGGATGTTCTTGGGAACTGCCTTATCCAGCGAAGGGAAGAAGAAACCCCGCCCAAACGCGCCGATGCCCAGCTTGGCGTCCGGCTTGATGCGGTCGCGCGCCGCCAGCGCCTGGCGCATCAGCTCCAGCGTGCCGTTATTGGAATCCACCACGCGGTCGAGGTTGCGCTCGTAGTTGGTATAGGCTTTCCACCGCGCCGCCTGGTCGAAGAGAAACTTGGGCCGCTCGCGCCGGTAGAACTCGCAGCTCGCCGCGTCCTCGCACACCGGAAAGAACTCCGGAAACCAGAGATAGTAGCCTTCCGCTTCCGGATAGGCGGCGAAAAGGTTCCGGAGGCGGCTTTCGTTGATTTCGTGAATCACCGGATCGGTCGGGCACATGTAAACGCCGCCCAGCACGTCCTGAAACGGAGCATCGCCGGTGCGAAAGGGCGTGTGCCGCGCCAGGTTGGCGGGGATGCTGACGGGATCAATCGCCACCCAGGTCTTGATGGCGCGTGTCTTGGCGTAGGCGATGACGCCGCGCAGCATGTCCTGCGCTACTTGCTTGGCCTCCTCCGGCGTTTCCACCTTTTGCATTTCCGGGGGGGCGATCCTGGGATGCTGGTAGTGCTCCTTGCCCACGGTCATATCGTTGACCAGGAATGAGCCTTGGTGCCGCCGCCAGAGCATGTAGCCGCTTTCCTTGGCGCTCACGTCGCCCAGGAAGTTTGTCTCGCCCTGGTAGTCGTAAGTCACGAAAGGCGTGTTGGGGAGCCACCAGACGGTCAGGAAATTCAGCCGCATCTTGGCCATCTGGCCGAGGATCCGCTTCCAATCCTCGAGCGACCACATGGTCTGGCTGGGATAGCCGATATTGATGAAAACGCCGCGGCGCGCGAAGGCCGGTTCGACGCGCTCGTCGAGCGCGGGCAGCGGCACGTCGGCGCGCTTCTCGGGAAGGATGTCCTTCGTGAGGAGAAAAACGAATCCCAGCCGCTCCAGCAGATCATAGGCGGCATACATCGTGGCCGCCTCGTCATTGCCGCCCACCACGAGCGCCTCCCGGCCATCGAGCGCTATGCGGCGCAGGATGTACCCCTCCGGCTTCAACCCTTGCAAGCGAACCTGGCGCCGTCCGGCGGCTCGCCCTACCAGCTCGTTGCTTTCGGGACCGCCGACTAGAAGAAGCACGTGGCTTTTCGGCAGGCGTTCTGCCTCGCCCGCCGCGATGATTTGCAGCTTCGCGCCGGAAAGGGTTTTAATGTGTTTCTGCAACTCTTCCGCCGCGAAGCGCTCGAGTGGTCCGGCCTTCCCGCCTGCGACGATCGCGGCCTGCGCTTGGCCCTGTGCAGCAATCATGGGCTGGCCGGCAGGGTCAGCGAGCACCAGCATCGGTGCACTGAGTACCACCAAGACCGGTAAGGGGAAGAACAGGAGTAAGTTCCGGGGCATGAGATTGCTCCTTTCCATGTCCAAGGGCTGAGCTCCTCAGGCGGGAACATTCTACACAAGAAGCGAGGATTGCTAAGCAGAATGAGGTCTGGGCGTTGGCCGAGGAGAGTACGCCCTACCCCGAGCGATTTGATTTCTCGACTTACGGCTTGGCCACTCCGCTGTGGTCATCGGGCCGCTCCCCCTTGGGAGCCCGGGCAGCGGCTCTGAAAACCTCTAGCCCGGAGAGGCGTTGCATTGGAAGGCGGCTGGGAATATGCTTCGTTGTATCCGGAAGCAGAAGACAGCGATTTCGGACGAACACCTGCAATTGCCTGTGCCACGATGCGTCCTTTATAAGTCGTGGTGCGTCTGCAAATCAGCCGGAAGGAGGGCGGCGGTGAAAAAGAACACGACAATTCTGACTCCTCTTTGCACGTTTCTCATTTTGATTGGCGCAACGATCTATGTACTTCCCTTCGAATCCCGCGAAAAGGCCAAAACCCTGCCTTATCAGGACCCGTCTTTGCCGATTGAGAAGCGCGTGGAAGATCTGGTTTCGCGCATGACCCTGCAAGAGAAAATCTTGCAGATGCAGCACACTGCTCCGGCGATCCCCCGGCTGGGCGTCCCGCCCTACGACTGGTGGAACGAGGCGTTGCATGGGGTGGCGCGCGCGGGGCACGCCACGGTGTTCCCGCAAGCCATCGGCATGGCGGCGACGTGGAACCCGGAACTCATTCACCGCGAAGCCCAGGTGATCGCGACGGAAGCCCGCGCTAAATACAACCAGGCGCAGCGAGAGGGGAACTACAGTATCTACTACGGGCTGACTTTCTGGTCGCCCAACATCAATATCTTTCGCGATCCGCGCTGGGGGCGAGGCCAGGAGACCTACGGCGAGGATCCATTCCTCACGGCGAATCTGGGCCTTGCTTTCGTCAGAGGTCTGCAAGGCGACCATCCGAAATACCTCATGACTGTGGCGACCCCCAAGCACTACGCCGTGCATAGCGGGCCGGAACCCTTGCGGCACAGCTTTAACGTGGATGTGGCGCCGCGCGATCTGGAGGAGACCTACCTGCCGGCGTTCCGCGTCACCGTGGTGGAAGGTCTGGCGGATTCCATTATGTGCGCCTACAACGCCGTCAACGGCGTTCCGGCCTGTGCCAGCAGCTTTTTGATGCAGAAGATCTTGCGTGACGATTGGGGATTCCGAGGGTACGTGACTTCCGACTGCGGCGCCGTGGAAGACATTACCAGCGGCCATCACTACGCCCCGGACCAGAAACACGCTGCCGCCGTGGCGGTGCGCGCGGGGACGGACACGACTTGCGGCAATGAGTACGTGACGCTGATTGAAGCTGTGAAGGAAGGCCTCATCCAAGAGCGCGAAATCGACACCGCCGTGAAACGACTGTTTGAGGCGCGCATGCGCCTCGGCATGTTCGATCCCCCAGACATGGTACCCTTCAACAAGATTCCCCTTTCAGCCGTCGGTTCACCGGAGCACCGCGCCCTGGCATTGAAAGTCGCGCGTGAATCAATCGTCTTGCTCAAGAACCGGGAGGCCACGCTGCCGCTGCCAGAGAGCCTGAGGACGATTGCCGTGATCGGGCCCAATGCCGAGAATCTGAGGGCCCTCGAGGGAAATTACAATGGCGCTCCCCGTCATCCCGTTTTGCCGTTGGACGGCATCGTGAAACAATTCTCCGGCAAGGCGCAGGTGCTCTATGCGCCGGGATCGCCTCATGTTGAGGCGGTTGCCCTGCCGGTGCCCCGCTCCGTATTTCGTCCCCCCGACGGCGGCGAGGAATTCGGTCTAAAGGCGGAGTATTTCTCTAACCCCGACTTCTCCGGCCAGCCCGTTCTGACCCGTGTGGACCCGCAGGTCCAGTTCAACTGGAACGCCGCTGCACCGGAGCCGGAGATTCCGATGAAAGCCTTCTCGGTCCGCTGGAGCGGCACGCTGACTCCGCCCGGGCCGGGCGACTACGCGTTTCGCGTTCGCAAGTTTCGCTGCCGCGGCTGCGAGATGGACGAAGGAGTCCGCGTGCTTCTGGATGACGAAGTCAAGCTGGATTTCCGGCAGAATACCGTCCCACCCCAGGGGGGAGTTGTGTTCAACCGAAGCGGTTATACACGCCGGCCTCCCGAACCCACCTTCAACGTCCGCTTCACGGACACCAGGCCTCACAGGATCCGGGTGGAGTACCGACACCGGTCGGACCTCTTTGGCGCCGGGCTGACGCTGGAGTGGCAACCACCGGCCGACGTCCTGCGTGAGGAAGCCGTGAAGGTCGCTGCACGAGCAGATGCCGTGGTGGCCTTCGTCGGGCTTTCGCCCGAATTGGAAGGCGAGGAAATGGCCGTCCACGCGGAAGGCTTCAGGGGCGGCGACCGTACCGCCATCGGACTGCCCCGCGTGCAGGAGGATTTGCTGAAAGCCCTGGCTGCCACCGGGAAACCGCTCATCGTCGTGCTGATGAGCGGCAGCGCCGTGGAACTCAACTGGGCGGAGAAGCATGCGGCCGCGATCCTGGCCGCGTGGTATCCCGGCGAGGAAGGCGGCACGGCCATCGCCGAGACCCTTGCCGGCGTGAACAATCCCGGCGGCAGGCTGCCGGTCACCTTCTACGCGTCGCTTGACCAGCTTCCTCCCTTTGAAGATTATTCCATGCAGAACCGGACCTACCGATATTTCCGGGGCAGACCGCTCTACGAGTTTGGGTACGGGTTGAGCTACTCCAGCTTCGCCTATGGCGGCATGAAGCTCTCAGCCAGTAAATTGAACGCCGGCGAACCGCTCTCCGTTGAGGTGGAAGTCCGAAACTCAAGCAAAATGGCAGGCGATGAAGTGGCCCAACTCTATCTGGAATACCCAGAGTCAAAAAGTGCGCCCATTCGGGCCCTGAAAGGATTTGCGCGAGTCCACATCCTTGCCGGAGAAACCAAGAAGGTTTCTTTCACGCTCAGCCCTCGGGATCTGAGTCAGGTGACCGACGAGGGCGAGCACGTGATCCAGCCGGGCCGGTACAGCGTCTGCGTCGGGGGCGGTCAACCCAGGGAAGGGACCCCGCACGCGCGCGGCAATTTCGAGATGGCTGGCGAAAGGAAACTCCCGCGTTAGCCTGTGTCTGTTGAAGAGTGACAGCGCCTGAGGTTTTGGCTCCGGAGCGGGGACCCATTCTGCCGTCTGCCGAGGAGGTGCACGATATGGCCACGAAAACTTCTTCTCTTGTGCTGTTAATGCTGACTGCAGCGTGGGGTGCAAACCTGGCGGCTCAAGTGCAAACCGACGTCCCTCCGGTGGTTCCGGGCGCGAAGCCTGTTCGCGTGGAACACATCAAGATCCACGCTGCCGCACTGGAAGGTAACCTCGAGGGAAATGCGGTCGACCGCGACGTCTTCGTTTTCCTGCCGCCCAGCTACACCGCCAAGAAGTCCCGTCGGTATCCTGTCGTGTACGCTTTGCACGGTTATTCCATCGGCGCCGAGCAGTGGACCAAGGAAATTCATGTCCCGCAGACCATCGAAGGAGCTTTT
This sequence comes from uncultured Acidobacteriota bacterium, assembly GCA_964533045.1. GTDB lineage: Bacteria > Acidobacteriota > Terriglobia > UBA7540 > UBA7540 > JACQNR01. The sequence continues at coordinate 11,423 of CAZHKT010000092.1, forward strand.
GCCGAGGGCGCGCAGGAAATGATCATCGTGCTGCCGGACTCGAAGACGCTGCATAACGGCTCAATGTATTCGAGTTCAGTCACCACGGGGGATTTCGAGCAGTTCGTTGCGCGCGATGTCATTTCGTATATCGACGCGCATTACCGTACCCTTCCCCGGCGGGAGAGCCGCGGTCTGGTGGGCCACTCGATGGGAGGATACGGAGCCACGCGCATCGGCATGAAGCACCCCGACGTGTTCGGCAGCCTGTACATCATGAGCCCCTGCTGCCTGTCTCCCCGGCCCGCCATCCCGGCTGACTCCGAACTGGCGAAGACCCTGGAAGCCGTCAAGACCCCGGCCGATTCAGCGAATCTTCAGTTCTTCGCTCGCGCCACGCTCGCCACTGCCGCGGCATGGTCGCCCAACCCGAAGAATCCGCCGCTCTACCTTGATCTTCCGATCAAAGATGGCGTCGTTCAACCGGAAGTTCTCGCGAAATGGGCGGCGAATGCGCCTTTGGCGATGTTCGACCAATACGTCGGCAATTGGCGGCAGTATGGCGCGATCGCCATCGATGTGGGCGACCAGGACAGATTAAAGGTCGATGCCGGCAAGCTTCACGATGCCCTTGATCAGTACGGCATCGTCCACAGATTTGAGATCTATCCCGGGACCCATACCAGCGCCGTCGCCGACCGGTTTCAGAACCACGTCATACCGTTCTTCAGCCGGAATCTGTGCGCGACCAAGCGCTGTCCCTGATCGCTTCAGCTATCCATTCGGCGACGGGCCCCTTGTCGGTAACGTTCCTGGCGACCGTTATTCCGGAAGTGTGATCTGGCCTTCCACGCGGAAGTGCCCGCTGACTCCTGCCGCGCCGGTACCCGGTTGGCCGCCGCCGATACTGATGGTGTAATCGCCTCCGGCGATAATCGGATAACCGTCCTCCGTCACCATGCCCAGGTCGCGGTCCTTCAGCTCGAAATGAACCTTTTGGCTCGTGCCGGGCTCGAGGTGAACGCGCTGAAACCCACGCAGCGCGATGCGAGGCGCACCCTTCACCGGCGGGAAGTTCAGGTAAAGCTGTACCACTTCGTCTCCCGCCACCTTTCCCGTGTTGGTCACGGTCACATCGGCGCCGACTGGATTTCCAGCTTTCACCGCCGTTTGCGGAAGACTGAGACCACTGTAGCTGAAAGTCGTATAACTCAGGCCGTACCCGAAGGGATAGAGCGGTTTTCCCCGGAAATAGCGATAGGTGCGGCCCTCCATTGAGTAGTCCTCAAAATGAGGAAGCTGGCCGACGTCTCTGTAAAACGTGACCGGCAGGCGACCCGCCGGATTGTTCCTCCCGCTCAGGGTTTCTGCGACCGCCGCGCCGCCCTCCTCGCCGGGATACCAGGCCTCCAGAATCGCATTGGCGTGTTCACTGGCCCAGTTGACGGCCAGCGCGCTGCCATTCATCAGCACCAGCACCAGGGGCTTGCCGGTCGCCGCCACAGCTTCGATGAGCGCTTCTTCCGGCTCAGGCAGGTCCAGGCTGGTGCGATCGCCTCCCACGAAACCGGGTTCGCTGACCGGCATTTCTTCCCCTTCGAGCTGGCTGGTAAGGCCGACGACGGCTACTACCACATCGGCATTCTTCGCCGCAGTGATGGCTTCCGGCCGCGGGTTATTGTCCACCTTCGCCCAGATCAGCTGTGCCCGCCGCTGGCCGCTGCCCGCGTTCCCGTAATGGACCGTCAACTCAACCTTTTGCCCCTTCTTGAGACGCACCCGCCCCACCTTGGACTCGACTCCTCGGGTCCGGTACTCCAGCGCGACGGTCTTGCCGTTGACCGCCACCTTGGCAAATCCATCCGCGCGGATGCCGATGAGATAATCCCCCGAATCCGGAGGCGTCAGGAAACCTGTCCATTGCACACCCAGAGATTTTTCTCCTGCGACTTCCTTCGGCAGGCTGCTTTCGCTGACGTCCACGTTCGGCTCGATGCGACTGATGATCGTCGCTGGCTTTGCTCCGGCAGCGAGTTCGGCCCCCTGCCAGGTGGTGTATTCCGCCCTGAGACCGGGCTGGCCATCGTCGGTGGTCAGCAGGTTGTCCGGCACGGGGTTTCCTTCGTTCCGCAGGAACTGGGTTCCCGGCACGAAAGTGATCGTCGCCTTGGGAAATTCAGCTTTAAGGCCTTCCAGCACGGAAACGCTGTGCGTCGGGATGCCGGTGTAGTTTCCCAGCAGAACCCTTGTCTGGTCAGCCAGCGGGCCGACAACGGCGATCTTGGAGATTCCGGCCGGGAGTGGCAGAGTGCCATCATTCTTCAGCAGTACCATGGACTCGTTCGCGAGCTTTCGGGCCAGAGCGCGGTGGGCCGGGCTGTCCAGCAGACGCTCGTCGATCCGGGAATAAGGAACCAATTCCGGTGGATCAAACATGCCCAGTCGCATCCGGGCCGTGAAGAGGCGGATCAGCGCGGTGTCGATCGCCCTCTCACTCAGATAGCCTTGCTGCACCGCCTCGAGGTACGGCCTGTAGTCATGGTCGTCCGTGACCTTGGCAAAGAAGTCGATGCATTCATTATCCATTCCGCGGACCAGGGAGATCGCCGAAGCCTGTGGCTGCGACGAGCGGAAGTGGTGGCCGGTGAAGATGTCGCGGACAGCGCCGCAGTCCGAGACGACATAGCCCTGAAACTGCCAGTCGCCGCGGAGCTTGCGTTCCAGCAGGAACTGGCTGGCGCACCCGGGTTCGCCGTTGATGGCATTGTACGAGCACATCACCGAACCTGCCCGGCCCTCGACGACGGTGGCGCGAAACGCCGGCAGATAGGTGTCTTCCATATCGTGCTTGCTGACGTCCACGTCGGCGAAGTGGCGGGTGGGCTCGGGCCCGCTGTGCACGGCGAAGTGCTTGGGCGTGGATATCGTTCGGTAGTAGCGGGGGTCATCGCCCTGCATTCCGGTGACGAAGGCCACTCCCAGACGCGAAGTCAGGAAGGGGTCCTCGCCGTAGGTCTCCTGCGCGCGCCCCCAGCGCGGATCGCGAAAAATGTTGATGTTGGGCGACCAGAAATCCAACCCCTCAAATATCTCGCTGTAGCCCTTA
>CAZHKT010000093.1:0-14467 GCA_964533045.1 uncultured Acidobacteriota bacterium
GCGCTTGATGTCCGCCTGCATCTTCTCCGTCCCCTTGTGCTTGGGGATGGTGGCCTGCATTTCTTCCAGCGCTTCCAGCTTTTCGCGCGTCGTCTTGGCGCGCTTGAATCGCGCTTCCGCAGCGAGATAGTCGGGCGAGAGATTGGCTGGCATGGCCGTCGCGAGGGCAGGATTATTATGCGACGAAATTGCAAGCAATTGAAGCGACGGCCCCTGCCAGTCGGCAGGAGGAAAACCCGGGCGTCCTTCAATCTCGTGTAGAATAACGTCTCGGTTCCAACGCCAACTCATTTTCGGGGGAACGGTCCGCGCAAGCGGGCGTGCATGTCAAATCTTCTCGATCAACTGAATTCGCAGCAGCGTGCCGCGGTCGAGCACAGCGAAGGCCCCGTGCTGATTCTTGCCGGGGCGGGCAGCGGCAAGACGCGCGTCATCACCTATCGCATCGCTTACCTGATTGGAGCGAAGGGGGTCGCCCCTGAGAGCATCCTGGCGGTGACCTTCACCAACAAAGCCGCCGACCAGATGAAAGAGCGCGTTGCCGCGCTGCTGAGCAACCGCCTGCAAAGCTGGCCGCACATCTCCACATTCCACTCGTTCTGCGTGCGCGTGCTGCGGCGCCATATCGAAGGGCGATTGCCCGGCTACACGCGCGAGTTTTCCATCTACGACGAAGACGATCAGGCGCGCCTGGTCAAGGCGGTGGTCAGCGAACTGGGCCTGGGCGAGCAGACGGCGACGCCGCGCTCGATTCTTTCCCGCATTAGCTACGCCAAGAACCGCGGCCTTTCGCCCGAGGATCTCTACCGTCAGGCACCGGACCCGCCCACCGAGAAACTGGCCACCATCTTCGAGCGCTACCAGCGCCGGCTGCGCCAGGCCAACGCGCTCGATTTCGACGACCTCCTGCTCAAGACGGTGGAGCTCTTCTACAGCGCCAAGGAAGTTTGCGAGCATTACAACCGGCGCTTCCGCTACGTCCTGGTGGATGAATACCAGGACACAAACCGCATTCAATACGAGCTCATTCGCCAGCTCACGCTCGAGCACCAGAATCTGTGCGTGGTGGGGGACGAAGATCAGTCGATCTACCGCTGGCGCGGCGCTGAGATCGAGAACATTCTCAACTTCGAGAAGGACTATCCCGACGCCCGGTTGATTCGCCTCGAGCAGAACTACCGCTCGACCCAGGTGATTCTGGACGCGGCCACCGCCGTGGTGAGTCGCAATCGCGCCCGGAAAGGCAAGGTGCTGTGGACGGACCGCGCCGGCGGCTCCCGGATTGGGCTCTATGAAGCGCCGGACGCCGATGAGGAAGCCGATTTTGTGGCAGGAGAAATCCAGCGCACCCTGGCCGCCGATTCCTCCGCCACCGTCGCCGTTCTCTACCGCACCAACGCGCAATCGCGCCTTTTTGAAGAAGCGCTCCGTCGCCTCCAGATCCACTACCGCGTGGTGGGCGGATTCAGCTTTTATCAGCGAGCCGAGGTGCGCGACCTTCTGGCTTACGCGCGGCTGGCGACGAACCTACGCGACTCGGCATCGCTGCTGCGCATTATCAACACCCCCCCGCGCGGCATTGGCGGAACGACGGTGGAGTCACTCCAGGAATCGGCGCGGCGCGGCAATCTGTCGCTGTGGGAAGCGCTGGAGCAGGAACTGGCGGCCAAGTTGCTGCCGGCGCGTTCGCTGCGCGTGCTGGAGGGTTTCTACAACCTGATTCAGGAACTACTAGCGGCACGCCGGGAGCTCCCCCTGAGCGGGTTCTTCCGCGAGATTCTCGACCGCACGAAATATCTTGAAACACTGCGCGCGGAGGCGACGCCGGAAGCCGAAGGCCGCATCGAGAACCTGCAGGAGCTGGTCGCGGCGGCGGCGGAAGCGGAAGAACGCGGCGAGACGCTGAGCGAGTTCCTGGACCACGCGGCGCTGGTTTCAGCCGCCGACGATTTCGAGGAGAAAGCGCGCGTGACGCTGATGTCGCTGCACAGCGCCAAGGGGCTTGAGTTTTCCACCGTCTTCCTGGCGGGGATGGAAGAAGGGCTGTTCCCCCATAAGCTTTCGATGGAGGACGACGCGGCACTGGAAGAAGAGCGGCGGCTCTGCTACGTGGGCATGACGCGTGCGCGCGACCGGCTCATCCTCTCGCGGGGCGCCGCACGGCGATCGTTAGGGCGCGAGGATTACGAGAGGACGCGGCCCTCCCGCTTCCTGCGCGAAGTCCCTGCGGAGCTGATAGAACCCTTGAGCCTGAACTCAACAGGTGCGAAACCGCGCACGATATGGGAGAATGCCGTGGGCTCGCGCCAGGACGTTGACCGCTTCCTGCGCCAACGTCGTGCGAGCGCCTGGCGGGGCGGGCCCGAGAGCCCGAAGGCGGCGCTCTCCCATGGCCGCTGGAAGCTGGGCGCGCAGGTGCGTCATCCCAAGTTCGGTCTCGGAACTGTCCTGAGTTGCGAGGGCGAAGGCGAGGACGCCAAGCTGACGGTGAGCTTCCCCGGCTACGGCAGGAAGAAGTTTGTCGAGAAGTACGCCGGGCTGGAAAAGGCGTAGAAGCAGCGATGCACGATGAACCCCCAACGATGACCTGAAGTTTTCACCCGTTGGAACCGACTGAGGATAAACGACCGCTTATGGATACGCGCAAGATCAAAGACAAGGCCGAACGAAAGAAACTGAAGCGCGCGGCGCGCAAGAAGCAGCCACCCAAGCCGAAGCGCACCGAGCCACGCGGCTCGCGCAAGCCCAAGGTAAAGAAGAAGGGGCCGGGCGCGCCCTCGCGGCGGTAAGAGCTCATCATCCCATGCCCTCGCAACTTCTTCAGACCAAGAGCATCGACCGCTTGCTGGAAGAGACGGCGGAGGAAGGGCACCGGCTGCGCAAGACGCTGGGGCCGTGGTCGCTGACGGCGCTGGGCATCGGCGCGATCATCGGCACGGGCATCTTCATTCTGACGGGCACGGCGGCGGCGGGCGAAGTGCTTCAGGTGTCGTCCATCTGGAAAGCGCCGGTGCTCGATCTGATCCTGCACGGCACCAGCGCCATGGGAACGGCGGGACGTCCGGGCGCGGGGCCGGGCATCGCCCTCTCCTTTCTCCTGGTGGCGCTGGTCTGCGCGCTGGCGGGGCTCTGCTACGCGGAACTCGCCTCGATGATCCCCGTGGCGGGGAGCGCCTACACCTACACTTACGCCACGCTGGGCGAAATCGTCGCTTGGATTATCGGCTGGGATCTCATCCTCGAATATGCGGTCAGCAACATGGCCGTGGCGGTGGGATTCTCCGCGTACATTGACAGCCTGCTGCGCAACCTGGGGATCACGCTGCCGCGCGAGTTTATGGGGCCGATGTTTGTCGCCGGCCAGCGCACGGAATCCCTCTTCAATGTTCCCGGCTTCCTGATCGTGATGGTTATCACCGTGATCCTGGTGCTGGGAATTCGCGAGAGTGCCGGAGCTAACAACCTGATGGTGACCGTCAAGGTCGCCGCCATCTTGATTTTTGTGATTTTTGCCGGGCGACATATCGAGCCCTCGAACTGGACGCCCTTCATGCCCAACGGCTGGCAGGGCGTGCTGACGGGCGGCGCGATTGTGTTTTTCACCTACATCGGCTTCGATTCCGTCTCCACGGCGGCCGAAGAGTGCCGCGATCCGCAGCGCGACGTGCCCTTCGGCATCATCGCTTCGCTCATCATCTGCGCGATTCTTTACGTCTCCGTCGCGGTGGTGCTGACCGGCATTCAGCACTGGGAGACGCTGCGCAACGCCGCGCCGGTGGCCAACGCGCTGGAAGCCATTGGACTCCACAACATCCAGCGCTGGGTCACCGTGGGGGCTCTGACCGGCATGATCAGCTCCATGCTGGTGTTTCAACTCGGCCAGGCGCGCGTGTGGTTTTCCATGTCGCGAGACGGCCTGCTGCCTGCGGCGTTCTCCCGCGTTCACCGCCGCTTCCGCACCCCGCACATCAGCACCATTGCGGCGGGATTTTTCGTGGCCATTCCGGCGGGCATTTTCGACATCGGCACGCTTGCCGACCTCTCCAACATCGGCACGCTGTTTGCCTTTTCGCTGGTCGCCGCGGGCGTCCTGGTGCTGCGCAAGCGCCAGCCGGAGCGCCGCCGCGGCTTCCGCACGCCCTGGGTGCCGGTGATTCCTATCCTGGCGATTCTCTGCTGCCTTGTCCTGATGCTCAGCCTGCCGCTCGAGACCTGGGTGCGGTTCTTCGTCTGGCTGGCGATCGGCCTGGCGATCTACTTCTCCTACAGCAAAGCCCGCAGCGAATTCGGCCGCCAGCCACGCCAAGGGTAGCGGCGGACGACACGCTTTCCGCTCTCACCATGACCCACGGGCAGGATGCCCGTGCCACGGCGCCGCAAATCAGGTAGAATCAAGTTTCTCCGGAGCTGGCTGCGGACCGCCGCCCATGACACTCAGGTTCCCATCACGCCGATTGGCCCGTGCGGCCTGCGCCGCTCTGGCGGTGTTGCTGCTGGCTGCGGCGGCGCCGGGCTACGGCTGGGGACCGACGGCGCACCGCATCGTCAACAGCAACGCGGTAGATACGCTGCCGCCCCCCATCCGTCATTTCTTCGAAGCCAACCGCCAGTTTCTGATCGAGCACGCCAACGACCCGAATGAGTGGATGAAGAAGGACATCTACGAGCGCAAGCGGCACTACATCTATCTCGACAAGTACGGAATCTTTCCGTATCTCGACCTCCCGCACGTTTTCAAAGACGCGACTTTCAAGCACGGCACGCGGCGCATCAATCGCGACGGCCTGCTGCCCTGGCACGTGGGCGAGTACAGTCTGCGCCTGACTAACGCCTTCAAGACGCAGAACTGGGAAGACGCAAAGCTGGCGGCGGCGGCGCTGGGGCATTACGTGGCCGACACGCGCAATCCCCTCAGCACCACTCAGAATTACGACGGCCAGCTCGTCGGCCAGTCGGGCCTGGAGGAGCGCTTCGGCACCATCCTGATCGACCGATATCAGGGCTTTATGATGTTCCGGCCGGCTCCCGCCTCCAAGGTCGACGATCCCACGGAGTACGCCTTTCAGTCCGTGCTCGAGGCCAACTCCTGGGTGAACCAGGTGCTGCTGGGCGATTGGCGGGCGCGCCTCGGTTTGAGCCGGTACGACGAAGAGTACTTCGACCGCTTGCACGCCAATGTCGGTGTCATCGCCGCGCGCGAACTCAATAACGCCGCGCACGACGCGGGATCGTATTGGTACACCGCCTGGCTCAATGCCGGAAGGCCACCATTGCCGGGGCGGTAAGCAGCAAACCGTCAGCCGTCAGCTTCCAGCCCTCCGCTGGCTGTTGCAGATGGCGGACAGCTGAATGCTGATCGCTACAGCCTTCCTGGGATGGATCATTCCCTCCAATCTTTCATCACGCGACTCCCGAAAGTCGAACTCCATCTTCATCTCGAAGGCGCGGTGCGGCCGGAGACGCTGCGGGAGCTGGCGCGCGGCAAGAGCCTGCTGCGGCGGGAGGTCACGAAATGGATCGCCCAGCGTCGCGCCCATCGGTTCCATTACCAGGACTTCAGGGATTTTCTCCAGGCGTTCGGCGTGGTCACGCTCCTCCTCAAGACGCCCGACGACTACGGGCGAATTACCACCCGCCTCGCTGAATGGTTGAGGGAGCAGAACATCCGCTACGCGGAGGTGATTCTGGCAGCGGGCGTGCTGCTCTGGAAGAAGCAACCGGTTGAGGAAGTGTTTGATGCCGTGGACCGCGCGGCGCGGGAAGCGCGCACCCGTACCGGCGTCCGCATCCAGTGGATCTTCGACGCCGTCCGGCACTTCGGCCTTGCGCACGTGCGCGAGGTCCTGAAATGGGCCATTCGATTTCGCCAGCGAGGGGTGGTGGCTTTCGGCATCGGCGGCGACGAAGCGAATGGCCCGCCCGAGAACTTCGTGGACATCTTCCGTGAAGCGCGCGAGGCGGGGCTGCGCCTCACCGCGCATGCGGGCGAAGCCGCCGGGCCCGAAAGCATTCGCAAAGCCGTCGAGCTTCTCGGTGCGGAGCGCATCGGACACGGCCTGACCGCCATTCAGGATCCCAACGTGATGGCGATGTTGCGCGACCGCCAGATCCCGCTCGAAGTCTGCCCCACCAGCAACGTGGCAACAGGACTGGTGAAGCGATTCCAAGACCACCCCCTGCCCCGCTACCTCGAGGCGGGGCTCGCCGTCACGCTCAATTCCGACGACCCCGCCATGTTCGGCACCAGCTTAGAAGAGGAATTTCTCCGTTCCGCGCGCGCGTTTTCGCTCACGCGCGAACAAATTGTGCAACTTTCCCAAAACGCGATTCGATTTTCCTTCTTGCCAAATGCCGAGAAGACGCGGCTCACGGCCGAGCTGAACCATGCCGCTCATCGGTCATGCTGAGCGAAAGACTTCCGTATTTCGCCAGGCGGAGGCGCAGCGGCTTCTTGTCATCCCCGGGGCCGGAATTCTTCAATTCTTCAGCGCTTCGCGGATCCTGGTCTCCAGGGTTTCAATGAATGTGGGGATGTGGATGCCATTCTGGCGGAAAATGATGCGGCCGTCTGGGGCGAGGATGATCGTGGTGGGGAGGGCGCGAATGCTCAGCAACTGGTCGAGACCCTGCGCGTAGACGACGGTCGCCGTCCAGCCCTCTTCCTCGACGAACTTGGGGACGAGGGAGCGGTCCTCGTCGGTGTTGACGCTGAGGAAGGCAACGCGCGGCTCGTCGCGGAAGGTGTGCATGACGCGCTCGAAAAGCTTGCCCTCCACGCGGCAGGGCGGGCACCACGTGGCCCAGAATTCCATCACCACGAGTTTTCCGCGATATTCGCTCAGCTTGACGGGTGAGCCGTCCAGCTTCTGCATCGGAAGTTCGAGCGGGTCGCGCGCGTCGCTGCCTCCGCCGCCGTCGGAGCGGAAGCGGCTGCCGTGGGTTCGCATCAACTCGTCGTAGCGCGCCAGGATCAGGTCGCCCAGGCCCTTGTCGGTCTGGTGCTTCGCCAGATAGGCGCTGCCCAGCTTCTGCCGCACCTGGTCGCGTCGCGCCGGATCCACGCGCTTGTCGGGCAGCGCGAAGGCCGTCAGATAAGCGTCAATTGCGCGATCGCTGTCGCCTTGCCGGAGCGCCGCGTCGCCCAACTGCTCGGCCACCGTGGGCGAGGGGTAAGCGGCCAGGCTCTTCTCCAGGTCCGCGAAAGCTTTGGCGTCTTCGCCCGCGCGCGAGTAATACCGGCCGCGCATGGCATAGGCCGTGGCGCGCATCAGGTTCTGGTAATCCGGAAACTTCTCCTCCGGTACGTCTTCCGGGCGCGAGGCGGCGGTCAGCTGGTCGGCATACGCAATGAAACGGGTGGCGAACTGGATCGCCTTCTCGCGGCTGGCGGCGTCGCCCGCCCGGTCAAATTGATCGGCCGCAGCGGAAAGCAGATCGGGATCCTCAGGATGCTTCTCCAGCAGGCGCTCCGCCGCTTCGCCCGCCTTGCGCGGGTCATTGGCCTCGACGGCGCGACGGAAGATCGTGCGCAGGACCTGCTCGCGGCGCGCACTCTGCGGAAAGCGCGTGAGGAACGTCTCCAGCCCGCGAATGATTTCCTGGGGATCGGTCGATTGCGATTGGAAGATTTCGTCGAGCGCGTCCATCTCGGCGTCGTCGGGAGCTTTTGCCTTCTTCTCCGCGTCCGCGCCGGCCTTCTCCTGCGCCACACCGAAAGGCGTAACGGGGGCCGAAGCCGCCAGCATCAGCGCCCATATCAGTCCAAAGGATCGAATCGTTGCAGGGAGTCTCATGGCCGCTTTCTACTCTAGGGACGCGTTTCGCGCCGGGTCAAGGAAATTCGCAGGGCTGGCGTGCCTTTCCGCCGCTGCTATAATCCTGAGGAGACGATTGATGACACCTCGGACGCGAGCCATCTTCTTTGATGCGGGGAACACCCTGATCTATCCGCAGTTTGATCAACTGGCGCAGGAGCTCAGTCGCGAAGGGCGACCCGCCAGCGCTGAGGATTTCCGCGCCGCCGAGCGCACCGCCAAGCGCGTCCTCGATGACTGGCTCTGGCCGCAAATCCGCCGCGGCCACGTTCCCCGCACCATCGACATGCACTACTGGCGCGAATACATGAAGGCCCTGATGGCCCAGCTTCGCGTGGCCGAGCCGGAACACGCAGCCGTGATCGATCGCGTCGCTTCCGCCTTCCGCCAGATCACCTTTTGGTCGGAAATGCTGCCCGACACACCGGCTTACCTCGAATCGTGGCGCGCCCGCGGCTTCCACCTGGGCATCATTTCCAATTCCAACGGACGGCTCGAGGAACAGCTCCAGCGGATGGACCTTGCCCGCTATTTCTCCGTCATTATTGATTCCCACCACGTCGGCGTCGAGAAACCCCATCCCGAAATCTTCCGGATCGCCCTCGCGCGCGCCACGGAAAGGATCGAGCCGGGGGAGGCCATTTTTGTCGGCGATACGTACGCCACCGACATCGGCGGCGCCTCGCTCGCCGGCCTGCGGGGGGTGCTCATCGATCGCGTCGGCGCCTACCCGCAGGCCGAGGGACCGCGCATCACCTGCCTGCCGGAACTCGAACCGTACCTGTAGCGTCGGCCCTCTGGCCAGCATTTCCTGGATCGTGGAGATCCCAGGCCGAAGACCGGCGCTACCAGCCCTCTTTCACCCCCAGGCTAGACAGCTATATGATATTTGTAGGCAAAAAAGAGGCCCGCCTTGGGGGAGCGGGCCTGGGGAAAGGAGGAAACCTGGAATGGAAGCTTGCTTACCTCTTCTTCTTGGCCTTTTTCTTCGCTGCCATTGAATTCTTCACCTCAATTGGGATAGTAACAAGTTGCGCGCAATGGCCAAGATATAGGCCCCTGACGCATCCGTAGCCCTATATGTAGTATGTTCTCGCAAACTTGTCAAGAAAAATCTTCAGATATGTCGTTCGCACGTGATCGGTCCGCTGAAGGCGGGAACCGGGTAAAGCATTCGGGACCGCCGCCGGGCACTGCGCGAGCCCGACTGCCGTCAGGCAGGCTTGCTCCCGCCCTGCCAGGTTTGGAATTCAATGCAGGCGGGACGCCTGCGCTCCCAGGGGCTCGGCGAGTTCGGCGACGTCATCGTCGTCAAGGTCTGCGGGACGCCTGCGCTCCCAGGGGCTCGGCCCTTACGGGATGGGCTGCTGTGAGGCGATGATGCCGATGGTAAGGCTGAGGGCGGGCGGAAGATGGAAGGGGCTGATGCCTTCAACCTTGACGTACCGGAAGTGCTGCCGTATCAATTCCACCAGTTGGGCGTAATCGAAGCCTTTGTGTTCCGAGCGCCGTACCTTGTCGAGCCGCCCCAGCAATCCCCAGCAAAACTCCGCCACCGTGTAGGGGTAGTAGCGCTCCACGCGCAGAATCTTTGACCCGACACCTTTCACCAGCAGCGCCAAGCCTTTTTCATTGGGGACGGTGATGAGCAGCCGACCGCTGACCCGGGCGGCGAAGGCGCGGATATACGCCTCGACCACCGGCTGGTCGAGGTGCTCGAGCGTTTCCATGCACAGCCCGAAGTCGAACACCTCGTCGAGCGCCGCCACGTCGCGCGGGTCGGTGGACTCGGTAAACGTGTAATTCTTTTCTTTCGCGAAGCGCCCGCGCCCGCGTTCCAGGCCGCCGCCCCAGCCCGCGTCGAAGCCGGCGTAGCGCCGCACGCGGCGCGGGATATAGCCGAGGGCGCGGCCGTCGTGGCAGCCCACCTCCAGCACACTAATCTCCCCGGGCGGCGCCAATGCCGCAAACTTCTGGTTGATCCAGTAGAAGCGCCCCAGGTGATGCCGCGCGTAGAGGCCCTTGCTGAAAAGCTCTTCGCTGTATGTCGGCGGAGAAGTCACAATCAGAGGGATGCGACCGTCCTTCAGGGCGTTGCAAAAACCCTGTGCGCTGTCATTCCGAGGAGCCGCAGGCGACGAGGAATCCCGCTTTGCCTTTCTTTTCAGAGCGAGATTCCTCGCTTCGCTCGGAATGACAACGTGCGGCAACGCTTTTCAGTTTCCTGTTAGCGCCTGGCCATGGCGCGTTCGATATCCTCGATCTTGCGCGGCAGCTTCCGGCTCAGCACTTCGCAGCCGGTTTCGGTAATCAGGACGATATCTTCGATCCGGACGCCGAGATTTTCTTCCGGAATATAGATCCCCGGTTCGATTGTAACGATCATCCCCGGCTGGAGCGGCATGTTGTAGTCGGCCGGATCGTGCACGTTGAGGCCGACATGATGGCTCAGGCCGTGGATGAAGTATTTTCCCAGCCGGTCGCCGTTCCTATCCTTACCGTGCGAGTTGATGTAGTCGTAGGCCAACTCGTGCAGGCCCTTCGCGCCGCGGCGGCCCAGATAGACGCCCGGCTTGGCGGCGGCGATGGCCAGGTCGGCGGCGGCCAGAACGATTTCGTAGATCTCGCGCTGGCGCGCGGTGAACGTGCCGCTGGCGGGCAGTGTGCGCGTGATGTCGCTGGCGTAGCCGCCGTAAGCGCCGGCCACGTCCATCACCACCAGGTCGCCGCCGGCGATTTGCTTGGAATTCTGGCCATAGTGCAGCACGGTCGAGTAAAAGCCCGAGCCCACAATGGGCGGATAGGCCGGCCATTCGCAGCCCAGCCGCTGGAATTCAAACATCATGCGCGCCGCCACTTCGTATTCCCAGGCGCCCGGCTTCACGGCCTTGAGGGCGGCCAGGTGCGCTTCGACGGAAGCGTCGGTCGCCTTGCGAATCAGCGCGATTTCGCCCGGCGTCTTCATCATGCGCATGCGCGTCAGGAGGTTGCGGAAATCCGAGAGGCTGGCCAGCGGCGCCAGCTTCTTGAGCCGCACCTGCATTTCCTGAATGAAGCATTCCTCGCCGGCTTCGGGCTGCGGCGTCGTCGCGGTGTAGATGCGGCTGAAATTCTTGAGCGCCTCATCGAGTTCGGATTTGAAGAGCCTGTTGCTGCGCACCAGGGGGAAGCCCGTGCGGGCGCTGGCGTCGGCGTCGTCGGGGCCGAGTTTGGGGCCCGTCCACTTCTCCTGGGCGAAGTCGTGGGGCGGGATGAAGAGGATTTCCTTTTCCAGCTCGATCTCGCCGTTCGCTCCCTTTTCCGTCTTGGGGACGAGCATCAGCATGGCGTCAGGCTCGTTCCAGCCGGTGAGGTAGTAGAAATTCTCGTTCTGCCGGAAGGGGGTGGTAGCGACGCCGATGTCCTGCTCGCGGTAGCCGAACAGAATCACGATGCCGTTGCCGCCCGTTTCGCGGACCAGCCGCAGCCGCCGCTCGTGAAACGCCGAGAGCGCCTCGCGTTCTCTGGCCGCCGCGGGCAAAGCCGCCAGGATGAGGGAAATGACAAACAGCAAGAAGGACCGCGTGAATATTTGGCGCATCAAGCCCTCCCTTGGATTGGAGCTATAGGATAAACGCAGCGGAACGACTTTGGGTGAGGAAAATCTCAGAGCGCCGGCTCGGCCGGGCGCGGGCGGACGAGCGATGGCAGAGCGTTCCAGGCGCGGCGTAGCGGGGCTTGCAGAAGTGACATGGAGCCCATGTAGCAGTAACCCAGGAAGAAGAGCAGCAAGAAGGGCGTGGTCAAGTAGTTCTCGGCGGTGACGGAATACCAGACGGTCAGGAAAAAATAAGCGGCGAGGGCGATTTCGACGCCCGGAATCCAGCCCCCGCGCTTCAGGTACTTCTTGGTTTCCCAGCTCGTGTGGCGGCTGGCGATGTTGAGCTTGGGCGTGCGCACGAATTCCGACGGCTTGCCGAGCAGGGCTTCCAGCACCGCCTTGGAGTTGGAGAGCGCCAGGCCGATGCCGGTGGCCATCAGAAACGGCATGAAGCGGAGGGAGCGCCACCAGGTGCGCGGGTAAAGGGCGCGCTGGGCGGTGAGATAGAAGCTGGAAACCGAGCAGGTGGAAGCCAGGAAGAGCGGCAGGTCGAGGTAAAGCATCTGGAACCACCCCTGGTAGAACCGCACGATCATCGCCGGAAACAGCATCAGCGAAAACAGCACCATGAGCGGATAGGCGAGGTTCGCCGTCAGGTGAAACGTCGCTTCCAGTTTGACGTGCCGCGGCTGATCGCTGCGCCACACGGCAGGCAGAATCTTCTTCGCGACCTGGATCAAGCCCTTGGCCCAGCGCGCCTGCTGCGACTTGAAAGCGTTCACGTCCACGGGCAGCTCCGACGGGCAGACGATGCGGGGGTCGTATATAAACTTCCACCCCCTGAGCTGGGCGCGGTAGCTGAGATCGGTATCCTCGGTCAGGGTGTCGTGTTCCCAGCCGCCGGCGTCTTCGATGGCGGCGCGGCGCCACATGCCCGCCGTGCCGTTGAAATTGAAGAAGCGCCCGGAGCCGTACCGGCCGCCGTGCTCAATCACGAAATGCCCGTCGAGCAGGATGGCCTCGACCTCGGTCAGATTGGAATAGTGCTGGTTGATCCACGTCCAGCGGCCCTGCACCACGCCGACTTGCGGATCGGTGAAGTAGTGCACCATGTCGCGAAGCACCGTGGGGGGCGGCACAAAGTCGGCGTCGAAGATGGCGATCAGTTCGCCGCTCGCCTGGCGCATGCCGGCATCCAGTGCGCCCGCCTTGAAACCGGCACGGTTGGTGCGGTGATGATACGTGATCGGATAGCCCGCGCGCGCGTAGGCGCTCACCAGGCGCGAGGCCACCATCACGGTTTCGTCCGTCGAATCGTCGAGAACCTGAATCTCCAGCCGGTCTTTCGGGTAATCAATCTTCGTCACCGCTTCCAGCAGGCGCTCGATCACGTAGCGCTCGTTGAAAATGGGAAGCTGAATGGTGACGCGCGGCAGCTCTTCGAACTGCGCGGCGGGCTTCGGCTGCTTCTTGCGGTTCTTCAGATAGAGATAGGTCAGGTGGTAACGATGCATTCCGTAAATGGAGAGAATAATGAGAATGGTAAAGTAGGGAATCAGTATCGCCAGGTCAAACGCGTTGGCCGAATAGATGCCCTGGAATGGGTCTTTGCGGAACAGATGGTTCACGTAGCGAACCAGCGGGTTCGCGGGAGCGGCGAGAATGGCAAAGAGTAGATAAGACATTCTTGGCTAATTATGAAATCTGAATTATGAATTCCGCGTCCAAAGCCGGATTCCTTTCAACCCTTGCGCTGCTGGCGCTGGGTGGCGGCCAGCTGCTGGTCTGGCTTCATCTGGCCCGCCGTCCGGGCCTTGAATCTTACATTCCCGAAACCATCGGGCTGCTGCTGGCGGCTGGGCTGCTTTACACCGTCGCAGCTTACATCACCTTCCGTCATGTGGCGGGCTGGCCCGCCCTGGTGGTCATTCTCGCCGTGGCGCTGGGCTGCCGGTTTGTGGCCCTCTCCACCCCGCCCGCGCTCTCCCACGACGTCTACCGCTACCAGTGGGAGGGCCGAGTCCAGCGCGCCGGCATCAATCCCTACACCGTCCACCCCGAGTCGCTGCGGCCCCTCGCGCTCGAAGACCCCAATCGCCCGCTCACCACGGGAAGAACCACTCCCACCTCTTACCCGCCCCTCAGCGAATGGTCTTTCTCCTGGGTCAGCTCAATTCCGGGCTACAAGCGGCTCTACGCGGGTCTCGACGCGGCCAGTATCGCTCTACTGCTCCTGCTCCTGCGTCAACAAAGACTGCCGCTCGCGCGCGTCGTGGCGTATGCCTGGAATCCCGGAGTGGTCGCGGCGTTCGCCATGTGCGCCCACCACGATTCGCTCGCCAATCTGGCGCTGCTGGCGGCTCTCTATTTGATTATAAGGCAACAGGGTGCGCTGTCAATCTTCTTCCTGGCCCTCTCAGCCCTGGCTAAGTTATTCGCAGGATTACTGTTACCTGTATTTCTTAGATGGACTCGCGGAAGCCTGGTCCTGCTTTTTGTGGCGGCGGTCGCCGCCGGATTCCTGCCCTATGCCGGCGCTGGGCCCCGGCTCTTGGACGGCCTGGGGCAATACGCCGCCGGCTGGGAAAACAACGACAGCCTGTTCCGCGTCTTCGTGCTCGCGGGAAACTCACGCGCCCAGGCGGGACTGATTGCAGGCATCCTTCTCCTCGCCGTTCTGGTCTACTGCCGCAAACGCCGCCTCGAACCGCTCAGGGCCAGCCTCGTGATTCTCACGGCGCTCCTGTTTCTCTCGCCCAACGCTTTTCCGTGGTACTTCACCTGGATGATTCCGTTCCTCTGCTTCGAACTAAACCCGGCCCTGCTGCTCCTGAGCGTCACGTGCACGCTCGGCTACGCGCCGCTGGTGGGATATTACGCCGGAGGCTCGTACCTCGATTCGCCGCTCATCCTGGCGCTCGAGTACCTACCGGTCTTCTCCTGGCTGGCGGCGCGGGCCACCCGGGGAGGCTCGAAGTGGTCTCCACCGTGGTTTCGGCCGAGCGGGACGTCGCGTTACCCTTCAGGGCGACACGCGGGGGTGGCGGCCTGAAGGCCGCCGCGACGAAGTGCC
>CAZHKT010000094.1:0-6018 GCA_964533045.1 uncultured Acidobacteriota bacterium
CCCCACGACACACCGGTGGCCACGTTAAGGTCGCCGCTACGCTCGACCCTCTCCCACGGGAAAAGGGTCCCCCGCAACGCGGAGGGGCGAGGGCTGGAAGTTTCATGTTGACAACCGACCGACCGGTCCGTAAAATCAAGCTGACAATTGAATACCAGATTCAGTAACCCTGAATCTCATCCAGAGTGGCTGAGGGACGGGCCCTATGACGCCACGACAACCGCTTCGGCGAAGTTAGCCGGAGGCCAGGTGCCAACTCCCGCCCGGTATAGGGGCAGATGAGAGGGGAAAGCAGCAGCCTCCCCGACACTGTCGCGGAGGCTTTTTCAGTTTTCAGGCCTTCCGACTCGCAATTCATCCTTCCTATTCCATTCCACTCTGGAGCTTTTATGGGAGCGCGGTCCGCCTTTCGGCGGATTGCCCGTGGCGGCAGGCTTCAGCCCGCCACGGGTGTTATCTCCACGAGGGCGACCTTCAGGTCGCCGCGACGCAGGGCGCTACCAGGAGGGGAATCGTGAGCTATCTTCTTCATCTTCGATGCCGCCAGTGCGGCAAGACCTTTAAGACCGATCCCATTGCCGCCTGCGAAGACTGCTGGGCACCACTGGAAACCGTGTACGACTATGCCCGGATCCGGTCCGACGTGAAGCGCGAGGACATCGAAGCGCGCGGGGCCAACATGTGGCGTTACCGCGAACTGCTCCCCGTCGAACACGGGCCCTTCGTGGGAAAGCACACCGGCTTCACTCCCCTGTTTGCCGCCCCGCGCCTGGCCAAGGTGCTCGGGGTGCGCGAGCTCTATGTGAAGAACGATGCGGTCAATCACCCCACCCTCTCTTTCAAGGATCGCGTGGTCAGTGTGGCGCTCTCCAAGGCGCACGAGTTTGGATTCGACACGGTGGGCTGCTCCTCGACCGGCAACCTGGGCAACGCCGTCGCGGCCCAGGCGGCCGAAGGCGGTTTCCGCGCCCTGATCTTTATTCCCGCCGACATCGAACCGGAAAAGATCGTCGGCACGCAAATCTTCGGCGCCACGCTGGTGAAGATTCAGGGCAACTACGACCAGGTCAACCGGCTTTGCTCCGAAATCGCGCAGAAATATCCCTGGGGCATGGTGAACGTCAACCTGCGTTCCTACTACTCGGAGGGCTCGAAGACCGTCGGGTACGAAATCGCCGAGCAGCTCGGCTGGCGCCTGCCGCAAAACATGGTCTGTCCGATGGCCGGTGGCTCTCTGATTACCAAGATCGCCAAGGCTTTCGGAGAATTCGAGAAACTCGGTTGGGCCGCGCCCGCCGGGGGCGGCACCAGATTCTTCGGCGCGCAGGCGACCGGCTGCTCGCCCATCACCAGCGCCGCCAAGCGCGGCACGCCCGAAATCGAACCGCAAAAACCCAACACCATTGCGCGCTCGCTCGCCATCGGCAATCCCGCCGACGGCTACTTCGCCGTGCAAACCATCCTGGCCAGCGGCGGCGCGGGCGAAGACGTGACCGACGCCGAAATCGTGGAAGGCATCAAGCTGCTGGCGGAAACGGAAGGTGTCTTCGCCGAAACCGCGGGCGGCGTCACCGTCGCCGTCGCACGCAAACTCATCCAGCAGGGCAAACTGAACCCCGATGCGAGCACCGTGCTGGTGATTACCGGAAGCGGCCTGAAGACCGTTGCTGCCGTGAACGGCAAGCTCGAGGAGAATGGCGCCATCCGCCCGCGCCTGGCGGAGTTCGAGGAGAAGTTCATGAACCTCGCCGCCGTCTAGCGCCCGGTTTGAGCCCGGCATGATAGCCGGCAAGTAGATGCCGGCAGAAAGCTTCGCGGCGAAACGCCGTCTTTGCCGCCTTCACCCCCCCATTCACTAACCACTCTTGTTAAATCCCCCCCTCGGTGATAAACAAGGGTTATGCCCAATCGGATTTCGGTACGCGTTCCGGCCACCAGCGCCAATCTCGGCTGCGCGTTTGACTGCGCGGCGCTGGCGCTCTCGCTCTATCTCGATGTTCACGTCCTGCCGCGCGCCGACGAGGAAATCACTGTGGCGTATCGCGGCGTGAATCCGGAGCGCGTCTCCACCGACGAGTCCAACCTCATCGCGCGAACCATGCGCGAAATGCTGGCCAGTTGGAACAAGCACAAGGGCTTCGACCTCGAGATTGACAACCAGATCCCCATCGGCTGCGGGCTGGGGTCGAGCGCCGCGGCCATCGTGGGCGCCATCACCGCCTGCCATTGGCTCGCGGATATGACTCTCTTCGACGAGCAGTTGGTTTCCCTAGCCTCCAAGCTCGAAGGCCATCCCGATAACGTCGCCGCCGCCTGGCACGGCGGCTTCACCGTCTCGCTCGATGCGGGCGGACGCGTTCTCGCTTATACCTGCCCGGTGCCCGATAACATCAAACTGGTCCTGGTGGTTCCGGAATACGCGCTCCCGACCGAGAAAGCCCGCGAGGTTCTGCCGAAAGAGTATTCACGCGCCGATGCGGTGCACAACTTGCAGCGCGCCGTGGCGCTCGCCGCGCAGATGTTCTCCGGCAAGGCGGACCTTCACCCCAGCTTCTTCGACGATCGCTGGCACCAACCGCAGCGCGCGCCGCTCATCGCGGGGTTCGCCGAGGTGCTGGAGTTCGCTCACCCGGACCTCGCGGGCATCTGCCTGAGCGGGGCGGGGCCCAGCATCCTCGCCTTCGTCCGCGGCGCTGCGCAAGAGATTGGCGAAGCCATCCGCTCCAAGCTTGCCGAACACAACATCCAGTCCCAGCCCCACATCCTCGCGGCCGATAACCTCGGCGCCAAAGGCTGGTCCCTCCCTGCCTAGCCATTTTCGGTTTCAGATTTTGGAATTGGCGCGGGGCTACTTCACCCGCTTGAGGAGCTTGTTGTAAGCTTCGTGCGAACCGATCCAGAACCGGTAACAGTCATCGCCGTGCCGCCGTGCAATAGCCCGGTGACCGCGGCCAACCTCGACAGTCCAAACCTGCCCCTTTCTGGCAAAACCCAGCGAGGGGTGATGCGAGTCTTGGCAAAAGAGGCGGAATTATTTGTCAGCCAGCTTCTTAACCGAATCGGGAAGGTCTTTGTAGCAGTCCCAAAAGGATGAAAGCGCGAAGGATTGGATGGGATCACCTTAGCGGCTTGAAGTCGCCGCGCTGAATCGCGGTGTGAACCTCATCGAGCAGCTTGGCCCCGCGACCGCCGGGAGAAAAATCCCCGGTGATCTGTTTGTCCCAGTCCTCCCGGTCACGGCTCAAAAGCCACTCCACGAGGGCGGTCTTCTCTTCTTCAGGAAGCCCTTCGATGGCTGACTTGATCGTTGCCAATGTCATGACGGAAGGTTAACTCTACTCGTTCCGGCATTCAACCCCTCCGGCTGTCCACCTCAAGGAGGTCCAATCTCTTCACCGCCGATGATGGCGGCGCCGAGGCCTGGGGCCTGTCCGCGTAGCCATTTGCGATCTCGGATTGAGGATTGTGGCACAGCCGTCTCGCCCGTACGCATCCGCCGGTTGCCGGACAA
Source organism: uncultured Acidobacteriota bacterium (assembly GCA_964533045.1). GTDB lineage: Bacteria > Acidobacteriota > Terriglobia > UBA7540 > UBA7540 > JACQNR01. Next base: position 3,512 of record CAZHKT010000094.1, read on the forward strand.
GATGCGCATGCCACGGCTTCACACCGTCTTGGCAGGGGCAGCGGGAATGTTGGGAAGGGGCTTGCCGTCGCCGGGGCCGTGGAGTTTGGCGCAGGGCTTCTTGCGGCGGGCCAAATGGAGATAATCGAGCACCAGTTTACGCTTCAGGTGCTGGATGGCGCGCGCCGGGTCCACACCCTTGGGGCACACACGCGAGCACTCACCCGCGTAGTGGCAGCGGAAAGCGCCGTAGGCCGCGCCCGTCACCTGGTTGCGCGCCTGGCGACCATCGTCGCGCGTGTCTTCATTGTATCGCTGCGCCGCAGCGAGCGGCATGGGGCCGAGATAGCGCAGGTCGGTGGCGAGCGTCGGGCAAGCGGCCATGCAGCAACCGCACTTGATGCAATAAGCAAACTGAAGATAAGCCTCCAGTTGCTCAGGCGACTGATAGAACTCGCCCGCCGGATCGTTGATCTCGGCCTCATCGGCGCGCACGATGTGCGGCTTGAGCGAGCGGTGCTTGTCGAACATGATGGCAAGATCGGGCACCAGGTCGCGGATGATGTGGAAATTGGGCAGCGGGCTGACGGTAAGATCGGTTGTGGCGATATGCAGGATCTGGGTATTGCAGGCGAGAGTGGGCGATCCGTTCAGCAACATGCCGCATGAGCCGCAGATGCCCATCCGGCAGGAATAGCGCCAGGCGAGCGAGGCGTCGAGATTCTCCTTGATGTAGTGCAGGCCGTCGAGCACCGTCATGCCTTCGCGCACCGGCACCTTGTAGGACTTGGTGTAGGGCGCGCGATCGGTCTCCGGATTGTACCGCGCCACGTGGAAGTTAATGTCCCGCACGACTGGCATGATTACCCCCTCGCGATGGCATGAACCGTAATTGCCGCCCAAGTGCCCAGCCCAAACAAACCCAAACCCAGAATCAGAAGCGCTGCGCTGATCACTTTCTCGGCGGCGGGCTTCAGCGTCAGTTCAAACAGAATCGTCCGCAGGCCGTAGAGTCCGTGATAAAGCGCGACAGCGAGCAGCAGGATGTAAGTGATGGTGAAGAACAACTGGCCGTCGCGATGCAGACTGTTGGCCCTGGAAATCGCTTCTCCGCCCGCGGGCGAGAAAAGATGAGTGATCCCGCCCAAGTGCATGATCGCCATGTGCAGGCCCAGCAGAAGGGCAATCACCACGCCCGCCGCCATGTGCCAGGTCCAGAATTTGGTCTCACGCATGGCTCCTCCTACCTTGCCAATCTCGTTGCGCTCCATCTCGGAGATCACAGATCGCCGCTACAGGTGCCGGCCTGAAGGCTGGCGCTACTTCGTCAACCCCAGAAACTCATAACCGCCGGCCGCCAGAAATATTGCCGCCAGAACCATCATCGCGATCAGCAGCGGCCGCTGCACGTGGAGCGACGTCTTGTAGGGATAGACCGGCTCGATGGGCTTGCCGACTGCCACGCCGAGTTCCACCAGCACCAGCCGGATGCCGTTCATAGCGTGATAGGCGAAAGCCGCGAACACCAGGAACTCTCCCACCTTGAAGATGGGTTGATGGAAGAATCCGCCCTCGACCCAAAGGTAAATGCCCTTGGCGCGCAGGCTGGTCACCACCACATGCATCAGGAAATAGAAAAGGATGCCGAGGCCGGTCAGGCGATGCAGGATGTAGGCGTAGCGCTCGACGCCCCAGCGCCCGCCCCCCAGCCATCCCCAGATTCCCAGCCGATTGTCGTGCCGTTCAAGCTCGGCCATGACCTTCGCCTCCGTCGCTCAGTACCTTCGCTCCACGGGTTTCCAATTGGTGATGGTCACCGGCTTATAGCCCAGTCTCGGCTGGCCGCCGAGGTAGTGAACCATGGAGTGCATCAGGAATTTCTCGTCATCGCGCTTGGGGAAGTCGGTGCGCGCGTGCGCGCCGCGTGACTCCTCGCGCGCCAGGCCGGCGAAGAGGAGCGCCTCGGCCAGATCAAGCATGTTTTCGGTTTCGAGCGTCTGAATCAGGTTGGTATTGTACACGCGGGTCTTGTCTTGAATGCCGATCTTCCGGAATCGCTCCTTCAGTTCACGGATCTTGTTTAGACCGTCCTGCATCGATTCGCCGGTGCGATAGACACCGGCGTGCTTGTCCATCAAGGCGCGAAGCTCGCGGCGAATCGCAGCGGGGCTTTCCGGACCGTTCCGTTGCAGAAGGTCAGAGAAAACTCGCTTCTCTTCTTCCTGGGCCTGGGCCGCCGGCACGTCGCTCAACGCCGGGTTCGTTCCCAGATACTTGGAGATTTCGCCGCCGGTGATGCCGCCCCAGACCAGGCACTCCGCCGTGGAATTGCATCCCAGCCGGTTTGCGCCGTGCATCGAGTGGCAGGCGACCTCGCCCGCTGCCCAGATATTCTCGACCTTGGTGCGGCCGTCAATGTCGGCTTCGATGCCGCCCATCGAGTAGTGGGCGACGGGCCGGATAGGAATGGGCGTGGTGATCGGGTCGATGCCAAGAAACGTGATGCAAACTTCGCGAATCAGCGGCAG
>CAZHKT010000094.1:6028-14320 GCA_964533045.1 uncultured Acidobacteriota bacterium
CAGGCGCTTATTAATCTTCTCGGCGCCCAGGTGGGTCAAGTCGAGTTGGATGTAATCAAGCCCGTCCGGGCCCGGGAAGCCGCGTCCTTCGAGGATCTCGGTCATCTCGGAGCGCGAGACGATGTCGCGCGGCGCCAGCTCCATCATCTTGGGCGCGTACTTCTCCATGAAACGCTCCCCCTTGTTGTTGCGCAGGTATCCGCCTTCGCCGCGGCAGCCTTCGGTCATCAGGATTCCGGAGGGGGCCAGACCAGTGGGATGAAATTGCAGAAACTCGGGATCCTCGAGCGCCAGGCCGGCGCGGTAAGCTACTGCCTGCCCGTCACCCGTGACGGTCTGCGAATAGGTCGTGAAGCCGTAGAGATTCCCCAGGCCCCCCGACGCAATCAGCAGCGCTTTGCCGCGCAGGATATAGAACTCGCCGGTGGGCGCGTCGATCAAGGTGAGCCCGGCGAACCGCCCGCCGTCCATCAGAATCGAGGTGACGAAGCACTCGTCGTAGCGGACAAAGTTGGAGTACTTGAGCAGCGTGTCGTAGAGCGTCTGCATCTCAAAGAAGCCCGTCTTGTCGGCCGCCATGCAGGCGCGCGGAAACGAATGGCCGCCAAAGGGCCGCTGCATGATGCGCCCATCCTCGCGCCGCGACCAGGGGCAGCCCCAGTGCTCGAGCAGCCGAATTTCGTCGGGTGAGGTCCGGACGAAGCGGTCCACCACGTCCTGGTCAGCGAGGAAGTCGGCGCCTTTCACCGTGTCCCAGGAATGCAGTTCAAAACTGTCGCCTTCTTCGGGACGCATAACGGCCCCCGTTCCACCCTCGGCGCAGACCGAATGCGCACGCATGATCTGCACCTTGGAAATGAGGCCGATGCTGGCCTTGCCCTTGCCGCGGATGCCGATTTCCACCGCGGCGCGTAATCCGGCGAGCCCGGTTCCGAAAATCAGGACGTCATGGGATATCTGTTGCATGGATGGTGGACTCCGTCACGCTGCCAGGTTACGGGTCCTGAAGGGCTGGGGAAACACTCACATTCGGTCAAGCGTCCGGCGGTCTGGAAGCGGAGCGCCTGGCGAGGGACACTTTGCACAACGGCTCCAACATAGTCCATTCCGCGCGCAACGTCAATCGCCAACGTGAGACGCTGAAGCACCACCGCCTCGCGTCCAGCGGATTTCTGCTTTTGGCTTGGCGCACGAACCATATATAATGCTGGTCGCTGGGGTGACATCGAGACAGGGCTCGATCAAAAACAAGCTTGGTTTCCACCCTTTTCGCAAGGCGTATGGTCAAACTGTGGACGTACTTAACCTATAAGGGCCGGTCGGGCCAATGGGCCTGGCTGTTCCACCGCATCACGGGCGTGGGAGTGTTTTTCTTCCTGCTCATTCATGTGGTGGATACGGCGCTTATCGGCTGGGGGCCGGAACCCTATAACAAGATGATGGCGCTCTACCATGCCCCCTTCTTCCGTGTCGGCGAGCTGGTGCTGACTGGCATGGTGCTCTACCACGCGCTGAACGGCGTGCGCATCATCATCATGGATTTCTGGCCGGAAACCATGGCGGCGCATCGCAAGTGGACGTACGCCATGGCGGCGGTGTTCGCCCTGCTCTTCATTCCGACGGCCATCATCATGCTGGAGTGGGTGGTAAGGTAGCGGCGACCTTCAGGTCGCCATCTGATGGATGACGAACTTGGCGGGCTGAAGCCCGCCGCTACGAGAACGCTTGGACGAACTTGGCGGGCTGAAGCCCGCCGCTACGAGGGCGGTTAGAAGTTATGAATAACGGTCCCAAGCCAAGGCCGGACAGCGGACTGGAACTCTACGCCTGGCTCTTCATGCGCGTTTCTGGTGTGGCGTTGCTCTTTCTGGCGCTCGGTCATCTGGCCATCATGCACCTGATCAACAACATTGAAGTCGTGAATTACGACTTCGTGGCGCGACGCTTCATGACGCCCTTCTGGCGGACCTACGATCTGGTCATGCTGTGGCTGGCCATGATTCACGGCACGAATGGGATCCGGACGCTGGTGGACGATTACGTTTCATCCCAGGGCTGGCGGCTGGCGTCGCTCGCCTCGCTCTACGTTGTGAGCTTCGTGATTCTGGCGCTGGGCTCGCTCGTGATCTTCACGTTTCAGCCAGTGGCCACGCCCTGACGGGCGTCCAAAATGGGAAGTCGAAAACGAAGATCGCGTCCCGCGACGTGTGAATCGATTTTCGACATTCGATCTTCGGGTCTGGCATGATTCACAAATTCGACGCGGTGGTCGTCGGGGCGGGCGGAGCGGGCCTGATGGCGGGGCTCAACCTGTCGCAGCACGGGCGCGTCGCGGTGATCAGCAAGCTGTATCCCACGCGGTCGCACACGGGCACGGCGCAGGGCGGCATCGGGGCGGCGCTCGGCAACATGGAAGAGGACCACTGGGAATGGCACATGTTCGACACCATCAAGGGCGGAGACTATCTCTCCGACCAGGATGCGGTCGAAATTCTCTGCCGCGAAGCCATCGAAACGGTCTACGACCTCGAACACTGGGGGCTTCCCTTCAGCCGCACGCCGGACGGCAAGATCGCGCAACGACCCTTCGGCGGCCACACGCGCGAGTACGGCAAAGCCGCCGTGCGGCGCGCCTGCTACGCCGCCGATCGCACCGGCCACATGATTCTGCAGACGCTTTACCAACAGTGCATCAAGCGCCAGGTGCACTTCTTCAACGAATTCCATCTGCTGGACCTGGTCATTACCGACGGGCGCATCGCGGGCGTGGTGGCGCTCTGCATCGCCACGGGCGAGATTCACACCTTCCACGCCAAGGCGGTGCTGGACGCCACGGGCGGCTGCGGCCGCATGTTCCGCGTCACCTCCAACGCGCACTCGCTCACCGGCGACGGCATGGCGGTGGCGCTCGCCGCCGGTCTGCCGCTCGAAGACATGGAATTCTTCCAGTTCCATCCCACTGGAATCTACAAGCTGGGGATTCTGCTTTCCGAGGCGGCGCGCGGCGAAGGCGGCATCCTGCGCAACCGGACCGGTGAGCGCTTCATGGAGCGCTACGCGCCGACGCTGCTCGATCTGGCGCCGCGCGACATGGTTTCGCGCGCCATCTACCGCGAAATTCGCGAGGGCCGCGGCATTGACGGCAAGAACTACGTCCATCTTGACCTAACGCACCTGCCGGCGGAGGTCCACGACCAGAAGCTTCCCGATATCACCGACTTCGCGCGCACCTACCTGGGCGTGGAACCGAAGAAGGAACCGGTGCCGATTCAGCCCACGGCACACTACGCCATGGGCGGCATTCCCACTGATACCCATGGCCGCGTGATCCGCGATGAGAAGAACACGCCGCTCGACGGTTACTACGCCGCGGGCGAGGCGGCGTGCGTCTCCGTGCACGGCGCGAACCGCCTGGGCACAAATTCGCTCGTGGATATCCTGGTTTACGGCCGTCGCGCGGCGCGCCATGCGGGCGAGTTCATCCAGCAGAACGACTGGGCGCCGCTGCCGGCCCATGCCGACGAGCGCGCCAGGGCCCTGGTGTCGCGCTTGATGGCCGCGGCTGGCGCCGAACGCGCCGTGAACGTGCGCGCCGCGCTGCAGGAGGAAATGATGGACAAGGCCTCGGTCTTCCGCGACGCGCAGACGCTCGGCGCCATGCAACAGAAGCTCGGCGAACTGCGCGAGCGCTTCGGCAAAGTGAAGATCGAAGACCGCGGCCAGAAGTACAACACGGAACTGCTGGAAGTCATCGAGCTGGGCAACCTCCTCCGCCTCGCGGAAGTGCTGGTGGCCAGCGCACTAGGTCGCCAGGAGAGCCGCGGCGCCCATTCGCGCGAAGATTTCCCCAAGCGCGACGATGTGAACTGGCTCAAGCACACCCTGGCCTACCAGACCGACAAGGGCGTGGTCTTCCGGTTCAAACCCGTGACGATTACGAAGTTTCAACCCATGGAGCGGAAATACTGATGCACGAAGAACGAACATCGAAACCCGGCGTCAGTCTGTCGCTTGTCGAGTTTCTTGTTTCAATGTTCCAAGAATCGATGGACCGATGATGCAATCTCCCAAGGCAGATCGATGAAAGTCACTCTCAAAATCAAGCGTTTCAATCCGGAGAAGGACCAGGAACCCTACTGGGGCGAGTATCAGGTGGAGGCTGAGCCCACCGACCGCCTGCTCGACGTGCTCAACTACGTCAAGTGGCACCTGGACGGCACGCTGACCTATCGCCGGTCCTGCGCGCACGGCATCTGCGGCTCCGACGCCATGCTCATCAATGGGGCGAACGCGCTGGCCTGCAAGGCGATGCTGAAGAACCTGGGCCGCAAGATCACCGTCGAGCCCATGCGCGGGTTCCGGGTCATCAAGGACCTGCTCGTGGATATGGACGCCTTCTTCGAGAAATACAAAAAGGTACAGCCTTACCTGATCACGAAGACGCCGGACCCGGAAAGAGAACGGCTGCAATCCATCGAAAACCGTGAGAGCTTCGACGACACCACCAAGTGCATCTTGTGCGGCGCGTGCACGACTTCTTGCCCGTCGTTCTGGGCAAACAAGGACTACCTCGGCCCCGCCGCCATCGTCAACGCTCACCGCTTCATCTTCGACAGCCGCGACGAAGGCGGCGACGAGCGGCTCGCCATCCTGGGGGGTCACGACGGCGTCTGGCGCTGCCGGACGATCTTCAATTGCGTCGAGGCCTGCCCCCGCGACATCAACATCACCCGCGCCATCGGCGAAGTCAAGAAGGCGCTGCTCTTCCGCCGGCTCTAACACACATCCGGATCGCCAGGCGGGGGGAATGGCTACCGGCCTCGTGATGCCGCCATGGGGCCGCGATCGTCGCCCACGTATTTCCGGACCTCGAACATGGGGTGCGGCTGAAAGTGGGGCTCGGTGACCCTGGCTGCCAGCGCGGCAGGCAAATCCTTCGCCGCCTCGGGAACGGCGCGCACAATCTCACCGCGGCAGGAGACGACCGCGCCGGCTTCCGCGCCGACATCCACCGGTTCGCGGAAGCGGATCTCCACCGGCGTCCCGATCTTTATCGGCCGCTCCGCCTGAAACAAAACGCACGTGAGGCTGACGTCCCGGGCCGCACCGCTGTGCCACCCCTTCTCCCCCGCCTGGCGGTACGTCAGGGGCGCATGAATCGGCAGTCGCGGCTCGCGACGATGCCGCATCCGACTTTTCCAGAAGCTTTTGATGGAGGTTTGCATCGGTCACCTCCGGAAGGAACGGATCGAAGTGGCACAACCCCTCCTCGGCACGGCGCCCTTCGACATGCCTGTGCCAGATGGAAGAGTTGTGCTTCCATTTTACCACCTGCAGCGAAAGGCAAGGTCAGGGGAAGGTGGGCTGGCGGCGGGCCCGTCCTTCCGGGGGCTACTCCTGACCCATCATCCGCTCGGCCCGGTCAAGGATGGGTACCCACGCGGCGGGGTTTTGGGGGTCCTGGTGCTCGATGGCGAAGAACTCGTCGTAGGGGAAGCAGAGGTCGCGGACCTGGGCAGCGCTGAGGCCGCCGGCCGCGGGGCGGAGGTAGACCATCATGCTCCAGAGGGGCGCCCCAGGGCTCCGCTTGAGCAGCATCATGTCGAAGGCCCGGGCTTTGATCGGCCCGAGTTCATCCACGGCCCACATCAGATCCAGCACGAGGCGGCTTCCCCTGGCAGAGGTGAGGAGGATGTCTGCGGTGCAGCTCAGCGCTCGCCCGGAAGGCGTCGGCATCTCCAGGGAGGCACCCGCCGCGCACGAGCCCCCGCCCAGGGACTTCTTGATCGCAAACTGTGCCGCCTTCCCTTCTCCGCGAAGGGTTCCCGGTTCGCCCATGCGCGCGTAAAGCGCCGAGATCAGAAATTCCAGCAGCGATTCTTCGTAGCCGTTAATAGCCATTGCTGATCTCCGTGGCGGCGGGCTTTAGCTCGCCACTTGCGGCTTACCACGCGATGGCGGCCTGAAGGCCGCCGCTACATCTTGCGGGCGACAGCGAAACAACTCTGCGGGCGGGACGCCCGTGCTCCCAGGGAATTCTAGCGCAGCGCGAGGACGAACGTGCGAATACTCAGCCCGATCACCAGCGCACCCACCAGAAGCATCAGGGCACGGGCGGGCAGCCGCTTGCAGACCAGCGCGGCGAGCGGCGCGGCCACCACGCCGCCCAGCGTCAGGCCGGCGATCACCTTCCAGTGGACGATGCCCATCATGATAAAGAAAGTCGCGGACTGGGCCACGGTGACGAAGAACTCGGCGAGGTTGACCGAACCGATGACCAGGCGCGGTGTTTCACCGCGGGCCATCAAGCTCGAGGTCACGATCGGTCCCCAACCTCCGCCGCCGATGGCGTCGAAGAATCCGCCGGCGAGCCCGAGCATCGTGAAGTGATGGCGCTCGCCGGGCGGCCGCGGGCGCTGCAACGCCTTGCGAAGGATCATCGCGCCCATCACAATCAGGTAGACCGATACGCAGGGCTTGATCCGGTCGCCCGGAAGTGAGCTCAGGACATAGGCGCCGAGCACGCCGCCCGCGATGCCCGGCAGCACCAGCCGCCGCATGAGCGCGCGGTCCACGTTGCCGAAGCGCAGGTGGGACAGGCCGGAAGCCGCGCTGGCGAAGATTTCGGCGGTGTGAACGCTGGCACTGGCAACCGCCGGAGAGGCTCCGACCGCCAGCAGAAAGCTGGTCGAACTGACGCCGTAGGCCATGCCCAGCGCCCCGTCAATCATTTGCGCGGCAAAACCAACCAGCGCGTAGAGCAGGAAGGGTTCGTTCATGAGCGGAGGGCGCGCCTCGTCGCTGAGCTCGGCCGGCTAGGGCTTCAAATGCGTGTTCAAGAATGCCAGCGTCCGCCGCCAGGCATCCTCGGCGGCATTCTGGCGATAGCCGAGCTTGTTGGTCGCGTTCTGGAAGGCGTGGCCCGCGCCCGGATAGACCTTCACGTCCACGGATTTGCCCGCAGCCTCCATCGCCTGCTTGAACGCGTACACGGCCTCCGGCTTGATGCCACGATCGTCCTCGCCGAAATTGCCGAGCACGGGCGCCTGAATCTTCTGAATGTCCTCGGCGCTGGTCGGCAGCGCGCCGTAATAGACCACCGCCGCGGCAAGTTTCGGCTCCTGAATGGCCAGCTGAAGCGAGAAACCCCCGCCCATGCACCAGCCGATGGCGCCGATCTTGTGCTGGTTCACGTCGCTGCGGCTGGCTAGATAGGCGAAGGCAGCCTTCAAGTCGCGCACCGCGCGGTCCTGCGGAAGGCCGCGCATCAGCTCGTGCGCCATCGAAGGATCACCCGTCACGCTGCCATGGTAGAGATCGACCGCAAGCGCCACAAATCCTTCCTTCGCGAACTTGCGCGCTTCGCCCTTGATCTGCTCATTCAGGCCCCACCATTCGTGGATCAGAATGAGCGCCGGTTGCGGCCCGGCGGTTTCCGGCCGGACCAGGTAGGCACGGTATGAATCCTCCCCGCTGGGGATCGTGACAGTTTCCTCGCGCGGCGCTTCGGCGCCACCGCTGAGCGCAAGCCCGAGAACGGCAATCAACCAGGAAATCTTTCGCATCCGGACCTCCCAAGAGCTGGCGGGCTATTATACGACGGTCCGGTCCGCACAAATTCCCGGCTGTCATGTATAATAAATGTTTGCACGGCAGGCGGGTTCCACCCCTCCCACGTGGCTGACAGTACGATAATGGCTCGCATCTAAGACTGAAGAATGAAATTTTCCCGACGACAGTTGCTGGGCAGCACGGGCATCGTGCTCGGATCCTCCCTGCTGGACGCGCTGACCACGCCGCTCGCGCGGTGGGCGAGGCCGCTTACGCTGAAGGCGGCCCAGGCTCCAGTCGTGGGAGAGCCGATTCCGGTCAAGTTCGTGGACATCGCCGAACAGGCCGGCCTGAATGTCCCCAATGTCTGGGGCGGGGTCCAGGCCAAGAAATACATCGTCGAGGCCAAGGGCAGCGGCCTGGCCTTTTTCGACTATGACCAGGACGGCTGGCTCGACATCTACCTGACCAACGGCCTTCGCTTCGAGGGCCAGGAACCCTACCCGGACGGCAAGATCCCCACCTGCCACCTTTTCAAGAACAATCGTGATGGAACGTTTACCGATGTGACGGAGCAATCGGGCCTCACCCGCAGCGGCTGGCAGACGGGCGTCTGCGTGGGCGACTACGACAATGACGGCTGGGACGACCTCTTCTGCTCCTACTGGGGCCACAACGTCCTGTGGAAGAACAACGGCAACGGCACCTTCACCGACGTCACCAAACAGGCGGGGCTTTACG
>CAZHKT010000095.1:0-1937 GCA_964533045.1 uncultured Acidobacteriota bacterium
GCGCTTTGCAGCAAGGGGTAGCCAAGGAAGCCGTAGGTGTCGAGCTCCTTCTCGGTAATATTCTCCAGCTGCTCTTTGTACGTGGGAACGCGCTCCAGCCACCCCAGCGGTGTGATCATGGAGAAGAGCAGATGCAGTTCGGCGTGCTCGGGCAGCCGCGATTGAACAAAGAGGGTGGCGATCTTCGGGTCGAGCCCCGCGGCCAGCCAGTCGGCGGCGATTTCCCAGGTATTCTCGCGCACCGCCGAGGGATCGGCGTAGTCGGTCGTCAGCATGTGCCAGTCGGCGACGAAGTGGAAGCTTTCGTATTCGTGCTGGAGCCGCACCCAGTTGGCCAGGGCGCCCACCAGGTTCCCCAGATGCAGCTTCCCGGTGGGCCGCATGCCGCTCAAGATTCGTTGCTTCTTTGCGTTTGTCATGATGGCGGATCGGTGCTGATTGTTCATCGTAGCACAGCACGCCCAGTTTGCTAAGATAAGGACGGGGCTGGATCGGACGCAGTGCCCGGGGAGGTCGTCTTGCGGAATCGAATCGCGGCAGGTGCAGCGCTCTTTCTGGTGGTGGGGGGCGGCGCGGCGGTTCTCCGGGCGCAGCAGCCCAAGCCCTCGCCCGAGCCGCCGCGTTTTCCGGAGGCGCCGCCCTCGGCGCGCCTCTGGCGATCGCTCACCACCGGCAAAGAGTACCGCGTCTGGATGAGCGGCAGCCAGCTTTACGCCGAGTGGGTGAACATTCCCCCCGCCTCCGCCGCCCAGGGCGCTTCCATCCGCATCGAGTGCCGCCGCACGAACGGCCGCTACATCGGCACGGCGCAAAATCATCTCCCGTGCGATACCACGGAGAACGGCAAGCGGGTTACCAACTTCTGCCGCGTGATTTCCAAGATCGAATTCAACCCGCCGGAAGCCAGCCGCATGACGGGCCGCACGGAGACCGCGCATCGCTTCGATTGCGCCACCTGCACCCTGCTCGAAACGCGCTGGATCAACTTTGAGTGGGTACCGAAACCGCCGGCGCCGGTAGGCAGCATCCGGTAAGCAGCCGGCAGTCGGCAGGGTGCACCCGGCCGCGAACAAGCATCAGGAATCGGCGGGATGCGAAAGGTTGCAGAGGTGCTTGGACTGCTGACGGGGAAGTCCTAACCTTTCAGCTTCTTGATTTCCTCAATCAGCGGCGGGACAACTTCAAACAAGTCCCCCACCAGCCCGTAGGTCGCCACTTCGAAGATGGGGGCTTCCTGATCCTTGTTGATGGCCACCACGACGCGCGAGCCCTTCATGCCCACCTGATGCTGGATGGCGCCGGAAACGCCGAGCCCGATATAAAGTTTGGGCGCCACCGTCTGGCCCGAGCTGCCGATCTGCCGGTCCATCGCCAGCCAGCCGTTATCGCAGATGGGCCGCGAGGCGCCGATCTCCGCGCCCAGCACGCCCGCCAGTTGTTCCGCCAGCGCCAGGTTCTCCTGCGCTTTGATGCCGCGCCCCACCGCCACGATCACTTCCGCCTGCGTCAGATCCACGGCCTGCTTGGCCTCGCGGAAGCGCTCGCCCGGCTTGGCGCGAATCACGTCGGCGGAGAGGTGGGGAGAAAACGCGGAAATCTTCGCGGGTGCGGCACCGCGCTTCGCGGCGTCTTCGCGGAACGCCGAGGCCTGGAACGAAACGAGATTCGGCCCCGCTCCGGTGAACTCCACATCGGCGCAGAACTTTCCTTGGAAGACCTGCCGAACAAAAACCAGGCGCTCGCTCTCTTGGCGGTAGCCGAGGCAATCGCTGACAAAGCCGCCGTCGAGGGAGGCGGCCAGCTTGGGCGCGAAATCGCGAACCTGGTAAGTGTGGCTGAAAACCACGAGGCGCGGCTGGCGCGCCCTGATCAGTTCCGCCAGCGCCGCCGCGAATCCGTCCGCGGTATATTCGGCGAGCAGCGGCGACTCGACGCTC
>CAZHKT010000095.1:1947-14229 GCA_964533045.1 uncultured Acidobacteriota bacterium
GGACGTCCGCCACTTCGGCGGCCGCCGCTTCCTGCGCCACCGACGCGAGGTCCGCGCCCAGCACCGCGGCCGTTATCGTTGCTCCCAGGTCGGTGGCCAGATGCTGCGCGGCGGCCATCGCTTCCCACGCGGGACGCGTCAGCTTGCCATTTTGTGTTTCGGCATAAACAAGAACTTCGTTGGCCATAGGTCAAAACGATGAACGATGAAACTCGCCGTCCTCCGTTCATCGTTCAGAGCTCATCGTACCGCGTTGCTCTTACTCTCCTTCCGGTGCCGGCCCGGAAGTTTCGGTCGGGGCCGCGGCCGCCGCGGCTGCCGGCTCATCGGGTTTCCCCGCCTTCTTGGCGGCACGGGGTCTGGCGCCGCGGTTGGAAAAGCTGCCCAGCGACTGGCAGACCAGTTCGAGCGGAATCGTCTTATAGAACTGGCCCGCTTCGAACTTCTTGATCTGCTCGCGCCAGGCCGGGTTATTCCGCGCGGCTTCCAGCGCGTCCTGATCCTCCCAGAGCACCACCCAGAGGTATTCCGGCTTGCGGGACGCGACGCGCATGAAGTGGGCCTCGAGGCAGCCCTTGATCTTGCGGAGCGCGGCGAGCGTCACCGTCAATCCGAACCTTTCGTAGGCTTCCGTCTTCTTCTTCTTGGCCCGCATTCTCCAGATATGCGCTACCATTTTCCCCTCCCCAGATTAGAGTACTCGTGCTTCGTTCTTGAGCTTGTCCACCAGTTGCGCGGCCATTTCTTTCGGACTTCCCCCCAAAAACTCCGTCGTGCCTTTCTTCGCCGGAACGTAGACCTTGACAATCTTCTGCCGCGGCGCCAGTTCCGCCGCGCTCAAACCGAGTTCCGCCGCCGTCAATTTCTTGAGCGGCTTGTTCTTGGCCGCCAGGATTCCCTTGAGCGACGCGTAGCGCGGCTTGTTGATCCCCGATTGAATCGTCAGCAGCGCCGGCAACGGCAGTTCCATCCATTGAAACCAGCCGCCTTCCAGTTCGCGCTTCACCTTGAGCCGCGCGCCTTCGACCTGTATCTCCATGATGATGGTGGCGTGCGGGATGCCCAGCATCTCGGCCAGAATCACGCCCGTCTGCGCGAAGCCGGCATCGTCGGATTGCAGGCCGGTCAAAACAAGGTCCGGTTTCTCCGGATTGATAGCCGCTGCTAATGCCTTCGCAACACCGCGCGGATCGAGTCCGGCAAAAGTCGCGTCGTCCAGATGCAACGCGCGGTCGGCGCCCTTGGCCAGCGCCTCCTTGATGGCGGTTTGCGCCCGCGCCGGACCCAGCGAGCAGACAATCACTTCGCCCCCGTGCTTTTCCTTCAAGCGCAGCGCTTCTTCCAGGGCGAAGATGTCCGGCTCGTTCACCTCGAAGCTGATGTCCGAGTCCTGAATCCACGTCCCCTCGGCGTTCAGCCGCAGCACCGCCTCGCGCGCTGGAACCTGCTTGAGACAGATAACGATCTTCATATGAACTCGTAGCGTCGGCCTTCAGGCTGACATCTCCCGGTGGCACGCACAGCCGCTCCTTTAAATGTGGCGACCTGAAGGTCGCCGCTACGTTTGTCAGCCTGAGGAAGCCCGTGTTCTTGATGAGGCCGACGAAGGACCTCAGCAGTTCAACTGCGGAGGTTCTTCGTCCCCGCCATCGGCGCGACTCAGAACGACAACGTCTCGTGGCGAGCTGAAGGTCGCCGCTACGTCCTAACCAGATTTGCCGGTTGGCCGGCGTCCGCTCCGGCCCGCGCCATTATATGCGAATTGGCAGGCATTGGAAGCGATTTAGCAGGGGAGGGGCAGACCCGGGTCTGCGGCGTATTTCCTGCTCCCCTTCCAGCGTTGCAGCTTTCCTGTCGGTGCGATGGACGAGGCGCAGGGCGGAAGAGGGGCCCTGCGCTACGTCCCGACACGTCGTAGCGTCGGCCTTCAGGCCGACATGTGGCGGCCGAAAGGCCGCTGCTACTCCTTATATCGCTTGAAGACGAGGGCGGCGTTGGTGCCGCCGAAGCCGAAGGAATTGGAAAGGATGTTTTCGACCTCGCCTTTGCGCGCCTGGTTGGGGATGCAGTCGAGGTCGCACTCGGGGTCGGGGAATTCGTAGTTGATGGTGGGCGGCATGATCTGGTCGCGCAGGGCCAGCACGGCGATGCCTGCCTCCAGCCCGCCCGCGCCGCCCAGCAGATGGCCGGTCATGGACTTGGTGGAACTGACCGCGAGTTTCCTGGCGTGCTCGCCGAAAACCTTCTTGACGGCCAGGGTTTCGAGCTTGTCGTTGTAAGGCGTCGAGGTGCCGTGGGCGTTGATGTATTGCACCTGTTGGGGCTGAATCCCGGCATCCTTGAGCGCGGCGCGCATCACGCGCACCGCCCCGTCGGCATCTTCCGACGGGGCGGTGATGTGATAGGCGTCGCCCGACATGCCGTAGCCGGTTATTTCCGCCAGGATGTTTGCGCCTCGCCGGCGGGCGAATTCCATCTCTTCCAGAATCAGAATTCCCGCCCCTTCGCCGATGACGAAGCCGTCGCGCTGGGCGTCGAAGGGGCGGCTGGCCTTTTCCGGCGCTTCATTGCGCGTCGAGAGCGCGCGCATGGAGGCAAAGCCGCCCACCGAAAGCGGCGTGATCGCCGCCTCGGCGCCGCCCGTGATCATGACGTCGGCGTCCCCGCGCTGGATGATCTTGAAGGAATCGCCCACGGCGTGGGCGCTCGACGAGCAGGCGGTCGCGGTGGCCGAGTTCGGTCCCTTGGCGCCGGTGCGAATCGAGACCTGGCCGGAGGCCAGATTGACGATGGTGGCGGGAATGAAGAAGGGAGAGATTTTGCGCGGTCCGCCCTGCAACAGATTGGTGTGTTCGCGCTCGATGACATCGAACCCGCCGATGCCGGAGCCGATGTAAACGCCGGCGCGCTCAGCGAAATCGGGCGTGATCACGAGCCCCGATTGCTTCATGGCGAACTCGGTGGCGGCCAGCGCGAACTGAATGAACAGCCCCATCTTCTTCAGTTCTTTCTTCTCCACGTAGAGCAGCGGGTCGAATCCCTTCACCTCCGCGGCGAAGGTCACCGAGAAGCCGGTCGTATCGAAATGGGTGATCGGCGCCACGCCGCCCTTGCCCGCCAGCAGCGCCTGCCAGGTCTCCTCCGTGCCAATGCCCACGGCGCTGACCAGCCCCACGCCCGTAATTGCCACTCTTCGTGCCAAGCGAGAATCCTCCCTTGAAGACTGCGCCAGCCCGCCGGAAGACGAGCTAGTTCTTGGAAGCTTTGGAGTGGGACGAGATGTAGTCGATGGCGTCCTTGACGGTCGCGATCTTCTCGGCATCCTCGTCCGGAATCTCGATCTCGAAGGCCTCTTCGAAGGCCATCACCAGCTCGACGATGTCGAGCGAGTCAGCTCCCAGGTCGTCAATAAAATGGGCGGTGGGCGTCACTTCGCCCTCGTCCACGCCCAGCTGCTCCACGATAATCTGCTTTACTCTCTCGTCAATTGAAGCCATCCGTTGGTCCTCCCAGCATTTTGGTGGGGCATCATCTTATCTGCGCCCCGCAGAAGATTCAAGCTTACTGCATGTACATGCCACCATTGATATTCAGCACGTGGCCCGTAATATACCCCGCCTCGTCGGAAGCGAGGAAGCGCACGCCGGCCGCAATGTCCTTATCGGTCCCCATCCGCCCCAGCGGGATCATGCTCAGCATACGCTCTTTGACGGCCGCCGGCAGGTTTTCCGTCATGGCGGTGGCGATGAAGCCGGGCGCGACGGCGTTCACGGTGATGCCGCGGCTGCCCACTTCGGCGGCGATTGCTTTGGTCAGTCCGATGATGCCCGCCTTGGAGGCGATGTAGTTCGCCTGGCCGGGATTGCCGGCCTGCGCCACCACCGACGCGATGCTGATGATGCGGCCCGAGCGCTGCCTTACCATCAGGGGCAGAATCGCCTGGATGCAGTTGAAGGTGCCGTCCAGATTGACCCGCAGCACGCGATCCCAGTCTTCTTTCTTCATGCGCAGCGCCAGCGCATCCTTGGTGATGCCCGCGTTATTCACGAGGATATCAATCTTCTGCCAGGCTTCGACCACCCGGTTGACGGCTTCCTTGACCGAGGCCGGGTCGGAAACGTCAATTCGCAGGGCTAGTGCCTGCCGTCCCAGCGCTTCGATCTCCTTCGCCGTCTCTTGCATGCGCTCCAGGTTGACGTCGCCGCCCGCGATGTCGACGCCCACTTCCGCCAGCGCCAGGGCGATGGCGCGCCCGATGCCCTGCGCCGCGCCGGTGATGAATGCCACTTTGCCTTGGAGGTTCATCCCTGCTCCTTTGAGATGCCCGGCGCCGTACGCGAGGCTCTCATCCTCAATATCGCGGCGGGCTTGCGCCCGCCATGCCGGTGCCCAACCTGGCGGCCTGAAGGCCGCCGCTACCAGTGCCCCCCGGTGGCCAACCTGGCGGCCTGAAGGCCGCCGCTACGAATGCCGGGTAAGATGGAGGCACTGCCCGGCGCCGCTAGGTCAGCCGCGCCACCACTTCGTTCAGTGTCGCGCTGTCTTCCACCCGCAGGCACTCGGCCTGGCGCTCGATCTGCCGCATCAGGCCGGACAGAACTTTGCCCGGGCCAACTTCCACAAACAGACTCACGCCTTCAGCCAGCAGCACCCGCATGGACTGTTCCCAGCGCACCGAAGCGGTCACCTGGCGCTTCAATCCGTCACGTGCCTCGGCGGCCGAGCGCACCACGCGCGCGTCGGCATTATTCACCACGCCGACCGCCGGATCCGCCAACTTCACCGCGTCGAGGTCCACGCTCAAGCGGTCCTGCGCGGGCTGCATCAGGGCGCAATGGAAGGGGGCACTGACGTTCAGCATCAGGGCGCGCTTAGCGCCGCGCGATTTGGCCAGTTCCACAGCGCGCGCCACGGCTGCGGCTGCGCCCGCGATCACGATCTGCCCAGGCGAATTGAAATTGGCGGGCGAAACCACTTCGCCCTGGCTGGCTTCGCGGCAAACGGCTTCGACCGTCGCGGCGTCCAGACCCAGCAGCGCCGCCATGGCGCCCTGCCCGACGGGCGCGGCTTCCTGCATGTAGGTGCCGCGCTTGCGCACCAGTTGCACGGCGTCAGCCAGGCGGAGCGATCCCGCGGCCACGTAGGCCGAGTACTCGCCCAAGCTGTGCCCGGCGACGAAATCGGGCCGGATGCCTTTTTCCGCCAGCACCGCGGCCGCCGCGGCGGAAACCGTCAAAATCGCGGGCTGCGTATTGGCGGTGAGCTGCAGTTCTTCGGCTGGGCCGTCAAAACACAGCTTCGAAATGGCGAAGCCCAGCGCCGCATCTGCCTGCGCGAACACGCGGCGCGCCGCGGGAAAATTCTCCGCCAGCTCCCGGCCCATGCCCGGAGCCTGCGAACCCTGACCCGGAAATACAAAAGCGATCTTCGCCACGAAATCCTTTCACATGGATTCATTGAGCCATGGAATCATTGGGTCATTGAAAAACCCGAACCGCCCCCGCGCCCGCTCCATCAACCAATGCTTTCACTAACCCATGATTCCATGCCTCACCAGCGCATCAGCAGCGCTCCCCAGGTGGCTCCGGCTCCGAAGGCCGACATCAGGATCAGATCGCCCTTCTTGATGCGCCCGCTGCGCACGCATTCGTCGAGGCAGATGGGAATCGAAGCCGACGACGTATTGCCGATGCGCGCGATGTTGGAGTACACCCGGTCGCCGTTGACCCCCAGGCGGCTCATCACGGCATCGGTGATGCGCTGATTGGCCTGGTGGGGGATGAAAAGCGTAACGTCGTCGGCCGTCACCCCCGCTTCCTTCATCACGCGCCGCGAGACGTCCTCCATACTGCGCACCGCCACCTTAAAAAGCTCGTTGCCGCGCATCTTGATGTAGTGGTCGCCCGCCTTCACCGTCTCGGTGGAAGCGGGTTTGGCCGTGCCGCCGCCGGGAATGAAGAGGTGCTCGGCGAACTGCCCGTCGGTGTGCATATCCTCGGCCAGGATGCCGGAGGGGGGCTCCACCCGGCCGAGCACCGCCGCCGCCACCCCGTCGCCGAAGATGACGCAGGTGGCGCGGTCGGAGTAATCCACGTAGCGCGAGAGGATCTCCGCGCCCACCACCAGTGCGTAGCGGGCGCGCCCGGTCTTGATAAAGTTCTCCGCGACGGTGACGCCAAAGAGGAATCCGGAGCAGGCCGCAGCCAGATCAAAGGCGCAGCAGGGGCGCGCGCCCAGGTCGCGCTGAATCAGTGCCGCGGTCGAAGGCAGCGGCATATCGGGCGAAATGGTGCAGCAGATGATCAAATCGAGATCATGGGCTTGGATGCCGGCCATCTCCAGCGCCTTGTGCGCCGCCTGCACCGAGAGCGTCGAAGTGGTCTCGTTGGGCGCCGCCTTGCGGCGCTCCTTGATGCCGGTCCGCTCCGTGATCCACTGGTCGGAGGTTTCCACGATCTTCTCCAGATCGTGGTTGGTGATTACCGTTTCCGGCAGGGCCTGCCCCGTGCCGAGTATGCCCACAGACACCATGTATTCACCACCGCTTGGAAACTGGATATGAGAAAACCAACCGCTCGTTTTCAGCTTTCAGTCCTCCGTCCTGTGTCCTTAGTTCCTCATCCTTGGCACACCCGATAGTTCGAATGTCGGGTTTCCCGTTTCGCATTTGGAGTTTCGGTTTCGTCAGGAGGCGGCGCGAGCCGACCGTGCCTGCGCCACGTCGGCGAGTTCCTGCTGAATCTTTTCGTTCACCCGCGCGGCGGCAAATTCACTAGCCACGCGAATAGCGTGCTTGATGCCGTTGGAGTTCGACCCGCCGTGGGTGATGATGGAAACGCCGCGAACCCCCAGCAGCGGCGCGCCGCCGTATTCCGAGTAATCCACGCGTTGCTTGAACTTGCGCAGCGCCTGGCTGGCCAAAGCCGCGCCCAGTCGGGCGCTCAGGGTGCTCGAAAGCGCCTCCTTCAGCATGCCCGCCAGCACCAGGGCCACACCCTCGCTCGCCTTGAGCAGTACATTCCCCGTAAATCCGTCGGTCACCATCACATCCACTTTGCCGTTGATCACGTCCCGGCCCTCGACGTTGCCGATGAAGTTCAGGGGCAACTGCTTCAGCCGCTGGTGCGTGGCACGCACCCTCTCGGTACCTTTGTGGGCCTCTTCGCCGTTCGAGAGCAGCCCGACGCGCGGCCTCGGGACGCCGAAGATAGCTCGGTAATAGATCTCGCCCATGATGGCGAACTGCTCAAGATTTTCCGGGCGGCAATCCACGTTGGCGCCCACATCGAGCACAATGGTCGCTGTGCCGTTCAGATTAGGCATGACGGCCGCCAGGGCCGGCCGCTCCACGCCTTCCAGCACGCCGAGGGTGATTTTGGCGGTGGCCATCACCGCGCCGGTATTGCCCGCACTCACCAGGCCGTCGGCCTTGCCGTCGCGCACCAGGCGCGCCGCCACGCGGATGGTCGAATCCCGCTTGTTGCGGAAGGCTTTGGCGGCGGCGTCCTCCATGGTCACCACTTCGCTGGCATGCACGATCTGGAAGTCGAGCCCCTGCGCCGGGCGCCGTTCCAGCTCGCGCTTCAGCAGGTCTTGCGGGCCGACCAGGGTAATTGCCGCCCACCCTTCGCGCGCCGCCAGAATCGCCCCGTCCAATTCCGGACCGGGTGCCGCTTCCGACCCCATGGCGTCTACAACGATGCGTGGCATGGTCAGTTCGGGTGCCAGTGTGGTGCCGTGCAGAAAACTATTCAATCGCGGGGCACCTTGTAGCGGTGGCCTTCAGGCCGCCACCCGTGCCTGTCGCCCTAAAGGGCGACGCGACGTCCCGCTCGGCCGAAGCCACGGAGGACAGCCGCCATAGTAAAGGACCCTTACGCGCACCACTCTAGGGACTAGGTTCCGGGCGCCGGGCCGACAGGTTCGAGGCGGGATTCCGCGGGTCGCAAAAAGTGACCTTCCCAGACCCCCTTTTCCAGAACCCGGCGCGTCTTCCTTACGTTTCTTCCGGCACCAGCATCACTTCCCGGCCGCGGTAGTAGCCGCAATGCGGGCAGGCGCGGTGAGGCAGCTTCGGTTCATGGCAATGCGGACACTCGGCGAGCGCCCGCGAGGCCAGATGGTCGTGGGCCCGGCGGCGGCTCGTCCGTGCTTTCGAATGTCGTCGTTTCGGATTCGGCATCTCTTCTCACATCCTTGTTCCGAGGCGCCCCGCGCCTCTTGATTCTCAAATCTTCTTGCGCCAGGTAACGGCGACTTTACGCTGCCATTCCATGGCGGGCTAAACCGCCCCTACCGCAGCACCGCAAAAGGCGAACTGGAAGGGGGCGGCGGGCACTGGCAGGTTCCCGCGTTGCGGTCCGCGCCGCAGGTCGGGCACAGTCCCAGGCAGTCCTCGCGGCAAACCAGCTTCATGGGAAGGGCCAGGTTCACCTGCTCGGCCAGCACATCGGCCAGCTCAATGCCCGCTTCCTCATAGAAGCCGACGTCCAGTTCGCCTTCGGGAAGTTCAATCTCTTCCTCCCGGGCGATGGTGCTCAAGGGGCGATAGATCAGGTCGAAATCGCGCACAATTTCGATCGGAACCAACTTCAGACAACGATCGCAGGGGGCCTCAATCCGCGTCCGCAGCGTTCCCCGAATCAGGATTTCGTCGCCCAGCAACTCCGCGACGGCTTGCGTGGTCAGCGACTCGATCTGCCGGAACTCGCTGTCGTGAAAATCGAGCACCCCGGGCTCAAAAACCCGGTCTACGACGATCCGATGAAGCTCCAATTCGTGCCGGGTAATCAACATCGCCGTCCCTTAAAACCCGAAATTAGCTATTATAGCCTGCCCCGGCTATATGTCAAGAAAAGCGCAGAAAATAAGGACTTACCGCCGCCGGACCAACCGGTCGGTGACCGGTGTCATGACCCGCGGCCACCCCGGCGGGGATCGAACGCAGGGACCTGCCTGGGCACCGGGCCGCCACTGGACCTGCCACTGTTCGAAGCTGCCGTCGGACCTGAGACGCGGCGAACGGTCTGGCCGGCTGGCGCATCTAATGAGGACGAGCGGAAAACTAAGTTCAGGCGGGAGAGAGGCAAGATGTGGAATAACCTCAAGACGACCATACTGTTAGCAGGAATGACGGGCGCCTTGCTGGCCATCGGCCAGCTCTGGGGCGGGGAACAGGGGCTGGTGATGGCGCTGGGCGTCGCCGCCGTCATGAACCTGGCAAGCTTCTTCTTCTCCGACAAGATTGCCCTGGCCATGAGCGGCGCGCAGCCGGTGACCCGTGAACAGGCGCCGCGGCTCTATCAGGTGGTCGATCGCCTGGCGGCCAAGGCAAACTTGCCCACGCCGCGCATCTATTTGATTCCTACGGATTCGCCGAACGCCTTTGCCACCGGGCGCGGCCCCTCGAACGCCGCCGTGGCCGTGACGCGCGGCCTGCTCGAACTGTGCAGCGATGAGGAAGTGGAAGGCGTGCTGGCCCACGAACTGAGTCATGTGAAGAACCGCGACATCCTGATCAGTGCGGTGGCCGCGACGCTCGCCGGCGCCATTACCATGCTGGCGCGCATGACCTATTATGCCGAGCTGTTCGGCTTCGGCGGCGGACGCTCCGACGATCGCCGCGGCGGGGTGCTCTCGGCGCTGGCCATGATGATCTTCGCGCCGCTGGCCGCTCTGCTGATTCAGATGGCCATCTCGCGCTCACGCGAATTCGCCGCCGACGCCACCGCGGCGGAAATTACCGGCAACCCCTACGGCCTGGCCCGGGCCCTCGACAAGATCGACAAGTGGTCGAAGCGCCTGCCGCTCCAGGCCTCCCCCGCCATGTCGCACATGTATATCATCGCGCCGCTCACCGCGGGCGAGATCTTCAGCAGCCTGTTCTCCACCCATCCGCCGGTGCGCGAGCGCATCGCCCGCCTGATCGGCCGCGACTTCGTCTAAGCGCGACGGGCGGGACCCCTCCGCCCGTCAGAGCGCCGCCGGCCGCGCCCCTCCCCTTGACAAAAGAGCCTACATATGTTAACTGTTCCATGAGGCGAGGCGCTTCCCCCCAGGGATCCGGCGGTGCCCGGCGCAGCAACTTAAACTCGCGGAACGAAGCCACGATGTTGTTGAAAACAAAGGGTCGGGCATTTCTGTATGGGGGCGGGCATCGCGCGAACACTTCACCGGCAGGTGGGAGCCAAAGTTTGACATCGGGGGTATACTTGGCCCTGCCCCGGAAAGACTCATGCGGCAGAGCTGGAGCGCGGCGGGGTACTCCCATTGGCCAAGAGGCCTAGGACAAACCCATGAAAAACGAACGGTTCGCCGTCCGAGCGATCCTCTGGATGGTCTTGCTGCCGGCGCTGGCCGGTCAATGCCTAGCCCAGCTGGAACAGCCCAGGCAGTACCTGAACACGGCCAAAGAGAAACTGCTGGCGGGCAAGAAGATCTTCGGCGGGACGGTTTCCACCACCGACCCCCAAATCTACTGCGCCATGGCCGGCGCCGGCTTTGACTTCCTCTGGATCGAGATGCAGCACAGTCCGCTGACCTATGAAACGGTGGCGAGGATGATCGCCACCTGCCCTTCGGCGCCCGCTACCCCCTTTATCCGGGTGCCCGATGCCACCGAGAGCGACATCCAAAAGGCCACCGACACCGGCGCGCTGGGCATCATCATCCCCATGGTGGATGACGTCGAGAAGGCCAAAGCGGCGGTTAAGTTTGCCAATTACCCGCCGAAAGGCCGGCGCAGCATGGGCGGGGGGCTCTATATGTCCATCTACCCGAGCAACTACCGCCAGATCGCCAACGACAACCTGCTGATTGTGGTTATGATCGAATCGCCGGAGGGGGTGGCGCACGCCGAAGAGATCGCCGCCGTCCCCGGCGTAGACGTGATCTTCGCGGCCAGCGGCGACCTGGGCAGTTTCACCGGCAAGAAGGCGGGCGATCCGGAATACGAGGCGCTGGTCGCGCGTATCCGCGACGCCACCCTCAAGGCCGGGAAGAAATTGGGCGGACCGGCGGTCTGGGCCGGCCGCGAAGGCTTCAGTTTCTTCCAGGCGCCGGGCGAGGCGACCCTGATCCGCGCCGGTGCGCGCGCCATCCTGGGCGACGACGCGGAAAGCGGCAAGCGCGAAATGGAGCGGGAAATGAAACAGAAATACGGCCAGGACGCCACACCCGCCCCGCCCAAGTGAACCTGCGGATTTCATCCCCTGCGAGGCCGCCGAGGGACGGGGCCCGCCGCCATCCCGGGAGTCCCTCGCTATAATGCACGGCGCGGCTCGAGAGGATGTTCTCATGCGAAAAAACAAGCTGGTTGGACTCTGCATCGTTTTCTTCCTTGTTCCGGCCCTCGGCAGCAAGCAGCCCGTCGAGCAAAGGGATTTCCTTTACGGCGCGACGGTTTATCCGGAATTTCTGACCGCGCCGCAGCGCACCCGGATGCTCGACGAAATGCAGCGCGCGCGGATGAATGTGGTGCGGGTAGGCGAATCGTCGTGGGGCAGTCTGGAGACCGCGCCCGGGCAGTACAACTTCGGCTGGCTGCGCGAGTTCCTCGACGAACTGGGCCGTCGCAAGATGAAAGCCATTCTGGGAACCGCCACCTACATCGCGCCGCAATGGCTGACCGCGAGCCATCCGGAAGTCCTGGTCCAATTGCAGCCCGGCGTGCCGCTCCACCCCATGTACCGCCACGCCGCCTGCCTGAATCACCCGCTGTTTCGCGAGGCGTCCGTCCGGTACATCCGCGCTCTGGCCGCCGAATCCAAAGACCATCCCGCCGTCATCGCCTGGCAACTCGACAACGAAATCGAATTCAGGTTCAACCTCGTCTGCTACAATCCGGCCTGCGAGCGGGCCTGGAAGGACTGGCTGAAGAAGAATTACCATACGCCCGAGGAGTTCAACCGGCGGCTCGATTTGAAGAGTTGGGCGAACCAGGTCGCTTCGCTCGACGAAGTTCCCCAGCCCAGCAAGAACGAGATGGGCGATGCGCGGTCGCTGCCCGCGCTCACGCTCGCCCATCGGCGCTTCCGGCGCGACACCATCGCCGGCTTTTTGCAGGAGCAGAGGCATACGCTGCGCGAAGCCGGAGTGCGCCAGCCGATCACGCACGACTTCTTCCCCACCTTTCCGACGCTCGCCGACGATCCCGGCGTGCTCGCGGCGATCGACATCACCAGCTACAACTTCTATCCACCCGCCGAAAATGCCGCCGATGCCTGGGTGCAATTTCCGTGGTATGCCGATTTGAGCCGGTCAGCGCTGGGCCTGAATCATTTC
>CAZHKT010000096.1:0-13953 GCA_964533045.1 uncultured Acidobacteriota bacterium
CTTAAACAAGATCAAACGATTTTGTGAACGAACTTCTGTTACATGACACTAGCGTGGGACCGATGAAAGGGCTTTCCATGTGTCGTGGCGACCCTTGTGGTCGCCCGAGGACGGCCACGGCGCCCGCCTTCGCGATTGCTGTGGTTTCTGAAATGCACCGCATGAGGTGGGAGTCGAGGTTCGGCCCCAGGCGGCCACGACGATCCGGGCGCACACCTCATTGACAGGCGAGAGGGGTGTGCTATACTGAAATTTCCGGGGCAACTTCAGGACCGCCACACCTGTCAGGCACGCAGGGATGAATGCAGGGTCTCGGAGTCCAAAAGTATCCCGCCCGAAATCCAACAGTCCCGCCAGTGAGGGAAAGTGAACTCCGAAAATTGCAGACGGGAAATTGTCATTGAGATTCCCACCGACGTGATTGAGAAAGAAACGGAGACGCTGGTCGCGCAATTTCAGCGTGTGGCGCGCATTCCCGGTTTCCGCAAGGGCCGCGTGCCGGCCACCCTGGTGCGCCGGCACTTCAAGAACGACATTCGCAGCGAGCTGGTTCAAAACCTCGTACCCAAGTTTTTCGACAGCACCGTGAAGGAACAGCATCTGGAAGTGGTGGGCCAGCCGCGGTTCGATGACCTGAAGTTCGACGAGGGCCAGCCGCTGACTTGCAAGGCATCCTTCGAAATAATGCCGCAGTTTGAGCTGGGCGAATACAAGGGGCTCGAGATTGTGGGGGAACCCGCCGAAGTAAGCGACGAGGAGGTGGACAAGGCGATCGAGGAACTGCGCCAGCGAGCCGCCACCTACGAAGACGTTCAAGGCCGGCCCGCCCAGGACGATGATTATGTCATGGTGTCCTACCAGGGCGAGGATCCGAGCGACACCAAGGGCGAGCCCGTCCAGTCGCGGGCCGCGGTCGTCCACCTGGCCGGCAAAGGGACGGTACCGGCGTTCACCGAGAACCTGCGCGGAGCATCCCCCGGCGAGAAAAGGGAATTTGATGTCACCTATCCCGGTGATTATCCGCAGGAATCCCTGGCGGGCAAGACCATTCATTACCTGGTCAGCGTGGACAGCATCAAACGGAAAGTACTTCCGCCGCTCGATGATGAGCTGGCCAAATCCTCCGGCCAAGCCGACACGCTGGCGGAACTGCGTATCAAAGTCAAAGAGGGACTCGAAAAGCGCAAGGCCCGGCAAGTGGAACTGCACGGCATGTCCCAGTTGCTCGCCCGGCTGGAGAGCCAGCACCCCTTCCCGGTTCCCGAAGTTCTGGTCGAGGCGCAACTGGACCGCAAGATGGAGAGCTTTATCACCCAGCTGATTTCCCAGGGCATTGACCCCCGCACGACGCAGGTGGATTGGCGGAAGATCCGCGAGGAAGCCCGCCCCGACGCCGAGAAGGACGTTCGCAGCTCGCTGATCCTGGAGAAGATTGCCGACGTGGAGAAGATCGAAGTGACCGAGGAGGAAGTGGACGCCCTGATCCGCGAGATGGCGGAGGAACGCCGCGAGCCGGCCGCCGCGCTCAAGACCCGCTTGACACGCGAGGGGGGGCTGGATAAGATTAAATCTACACGCCGAAACCAAAAAGCGCTGGAACTGATCTACCGCGAAGCCAAAATCACCGGAAAAAGCTAGGACGATCGGGTCGGACGGAACATCGCAACCGAAGAAAAGTCATGGAGAGGAACGAACCGAGCATGACGTTGGTTCCCATGGTGGTGGAGCAAACCAACCGGGGGGAGCGCGCCTACGATATCTACTCCCGGCTGCTGCGCGACAATATTATTTTCATCGGCACGCCCATTGACGACAACGTCGCCAACCTGGTGACGGCGCAGCTGCTGTTCCTGGCAGCGGAAGATCCGGAAAAGGATATTTCCCTTTACATCAATTCGCCCGGCGGCGTGGTGACGGCCGGGATGGCCATTTATGATACGATGCAGTTCATCAAGCCGGACGTCACCACGATCTGCATCGGACAGGCGGCGAGCGTCGCGGCGCTGCTGCTGGCGGCAGGAACGCCGGGCAAACGCTTCGCCCTGCCCAATTCCCGCGTGCTGATCCACCAGCCCACCATGGGCGGCCTTTCCGGCCAGGCCACCGACATTGATATTCATGCCCGGGAGATTCTCCGCATCCGGGCCAGCCTCAACGAGATCCTGGCCAAACATACCCACCAGCCGGTCGAGAAGATTGAGCACGACGTGGAACGTGACTACTGGATGAGCGCGCAGCAGGCGCGTGAATACGGCCTCATTGATGAGATTATTTTCAAGCACAAATAGCCGAGGGCAACCGGCGTGAAGCGTCAGGCGAACGACGACAATCCGCGCTGCTCATTCTGTCACAAGCCGCAAGACGCGGTGCGAAGACTGATTGCTTCGCGCGATGAGGGACCGCGCAGCTATATCTGCAACGAATGCGTGGTGGTGTGCAAAGACATTATCGATCAGGAAGGCCCGCCGCCGCCCGCGCCGCCCCAGTTCCGATTGCCCAAGCCCGTCGAGGTCAAGGCGTTTCTCGATGAATACGTTATCGGCCAGGAAAAGACTAAGAAGAAGCTGGCGGTGGCGGTCTATAACCACTACAAGCGCATCATGTATGCGCGCGACCGCAGCGATGTGGAGCTGACCAAGTCGAACATCCTGCTGATCGGCCCCACGGGGACGGGCAAGACGCTGCTGGCGCAGACGCTGGCGCGGCAATTGGAAGTTCCCTTCGCCATCGCGGATGCCACGACGCTCACCGAGGCGGGCTACGTGGGCGAAGACGTGGAGAACGTCATCCTGCGTCTGCTGCAGAACGCCGGCGGCAACGTTCAGCGCGCCCAGCAAGGGATTATTTACATCGACGAGATCGACAAGATCGCCAAGAAGGACGAGAACCCGTCGATCACGCGCGACGTGTCGGGCGAAGGCGTGCAGCAGGCGCTGCTCAAGATCCTGGAAGGAACCGTCGCCAATGTCCCGCCCCAGGGCGGGCGCAAGCATCCGCACCAGGAATTCACGGCGGTGGATACGACGAACATCCTGTTCATCTGCGGCGGCGCCTTCGTGGGGCTGGAAAAGATCATTGCCCGCCGCATGGGTAACAAGGCCGTGGGCTTTCAGACCAAGGCGGCCCCGAGCGATTCCACCGCCAGCCGCCAGGACCCGGAGCTGCTCAGCCAGCTTCAGCCCGGCGATTTGATCCGCTACGGTCTGATTCCAGAGTTCATCGGCCGCATGCCGGTGGTCAGCGTGCTGAACGATCTCGACGCCAAGGCGCTGGTGGAAATCCTGACGAAACCGCGCAACGCGCTGATTCGTCAGTATCAGAAACTGTTTGAATTCGAGAACGTGAAACTGAAGTTTACCGACAAGGCGCTGGAAGCCGTCGCCTTGCAGGCCATTGACCGCAAGCTGGGCGCCCGCGGGTTGCGAATGATTCTGGAAGACCTGATGCTCGACCTGATGTATCACCTGCCCAGCCAGCGCAAACTGCGGGAATTTGTGGTGACCGACGAAATGGTCAGGAAACACGAGATCAGCTTCAACGCTGGCCTCCTCGAGAAAGCAGGGTAACCTTGTTCTCCGGACACGGTGAAAAATCCGACACACGCACGCTGCCCATGATGCCCATTCGGGACGTGGTCATCTTTCCCTACATGATGACGCCGTTCGTGGTGGGCCGGGAGAGTTCCATCCGGGCGCTGGAAGATGCCCTGGCGGGAGACCGCAAGATCTTTCTCGCCACGCAGCACGACGCGGCCGTGGACGAACCCAAGATCAACGAAATCTACCAGGTCGGAACCATCTCCAATATCGTGCAGAGTCTGAAGCTGCCCGACGGCAACATCAAGGTGCTGGTGGAGGGCGGCGAGCGCGGCAAGATCCTGAAAGTGGCGACCGAGGAAGGATACTTCCGCGTCACGGTCAAGACCATGGCGTTCCGCACCGTCAGCACCCCCAGCCTGGATCAGCTGGTGCAAAAGGTCACCGCCCTGTTTGAACAATACGTCAAGCTCTCCCAGAGCCTGAATTACGAAACCATGATCGCCGCCATTAAGGTGGACGAGGTGGGCAAGTTCACCGACACCGTGGCCGCGAACCTGAACGTCAGCATCGAGGAGAAGCAGGAACTGCTGGAGATCTTCGATCCCGTCGATCGCCTGGCGCGCCTCGCCGACATCCTGGACCTGGAAATCGAAAAACTCAATGTGGACCGGACCATCCAGGGCCGCGTCAAGCGCCAGATGGAGCGCGCGCAGCGCGAGTACTACCTGAACGAAAAGATCAAGGCCATCCAGAAGGAGCTGGGTCGCAATGAGAAGAGCGAAATCGACGAGCTGAAGAAAAAGATTGAAGCCGCGGGCATGACCAAGGACGCGCGCGACAAAGCCGAGCAGGAACTGAAGCGGCTCGAAATGATGCCGCCCATGTCGGCCGAATCCACTGTTTCACGCAACTATCTCGACTGGCTGCTGGCCGTGCCGTGGAAGAAAAAGTCGAAGGAAATACGCGACATCGAGCGCGCCGAAAAGATCCTGAACGAAGACCACTACGGCCTGGAGAAAATTAAGGAGCGGATTCTGGAATTCCTGGCCGTCCGGCAACTGGTGAAGACGCCCAAGGGTTCCATCCTCTGCTTTGTCGGACCGCCGGGCGTGGGGAAGACTTCGCTCGGTCGCTCGATTGCCCGCGCCACGGGCCGGAAGTTCGTCCGTCTGTCGCTCGGCGGCGTGCGCGATGAGGCCGAAATCCGCGGCCACCGCCGCACGTACATCGGCGCGCTTCCCGGCCAGATCATCCAGATGATGAAGAAAGCGGGCACCGTCAACCCCGTCTTTCTGCTCGACGAAGTGGACAAAATGAGCATGGACTTCCGCGGCGACCCGTCCGCCGCCTTGCTGGAAGTGCTCGACCCGGAACAGAACTACATGTTCGCGGACCACTACCTGGACGTCGAGTACGACCTCTCCAAGGTCTTCTTCATCACCACGGCGAACGTCATTCACACCATCCCGCAGCCGCTCCAGGACCGCATGGAAATCCTCCGCCTCTCGGGATATACCGAGATGGAAAAGATGGAAATCGCCAAGCGTTTCCTGGTGAAGAAGCAACTGGAAGCGAACGGTCTGAAGGAATCGAACTTGACCCTGACGGATGAAGCCCTGACCGCGGTGATTCGCTACTACACGCGCGAGGCAGGGGTTCGCAACCTGGAGCGCGAAATTGCCAACATCTGCCGCAAGGTGGCGCGCAAGGTGACCAAGGAAGGAACGAAGTTCCAAGTCATCCTCAAGCCCGAGGACTTGAAGGATTACCTGGGCGTGCCCAAATTCCGCGACACGAAGGCCGAGGAAAAGAACGAAGTGGGCTTCGCCACCGGCATGGCCTGGACGGAAGTGGGCGGTCAGATCCTCAACATCGAGGCCACCATCATGCCGGGCAAAGGCAAGCTGATGCTCACCGGCAAGCTGGGCGACGTGATGCAGGAATCGGGCCAGGCCGCGTTAAGTTACGTGCGGTCGCGCGCCGCCCGTCTGGGGCTGGGGACCGATTTTTACCGCCATGTGGACATCCACATCCACATTCCCGAAGGCGCCATCCCCAAGGACGGGCCTTCCGCGGGCATCACGCTGGCCACCGCTGTGGTCAGTGCTCTAACCAAAATTCCCGTCCGGCGCGAAGTGGCCATGACCGGTGAAATCACGCTGCGCGGACGCGTGCTGCCCATTGGCGGGGTGAAGGAAAAGCTGCTGGCCGCGCACCGGGCCGGCATTCAAACTATCATTCTGCCCCGCGACAACGAAAAGGATCTGGCGGAGGTTCCCCCGAACGTCCAGGAGCAGCTCACCATCCGGTTTGTGGAGACGATGGATGAAGTGCTCGAACTGGCGCTGGAAAAGAAACTCGACACGGAAGTCACCGTCGAATCCCCGCCGGAAGCCAGCCTGGAACGTGAGGGCGACCGGGAATCGCTGACGAACTAAGCCAGGATCGCGGGGTGCGGAACGACGGCGTGCTTCGCGCGGAAAGTCAAGCATTGACGCCGCGGGTCACTGCCGAGTCGCCTCCACGTATCGCTCCCTGAGCCTTCGGGAATGTTCGGCGGTTGCTACCAGGGAAGAAGGCGGAGAATTCTCAGACCGCCCGGAAAGAAAGGGGCTCTCCAGAGTCCCTCAAATCACCAACGAACAGAAGAGAGTCACCATGCCAGCCAAAAAACAGAATATTGAAGAACCTCCCGAAGAGAATGTCGGCGGAGTCAAGGAAGGCGAAATCCTCGACATCGGGAAGCTGAAGGAAATGAACATCACCACGCTGACCCAGGTCGCCAAAGACCTGAACGTGGTGGGCGCCACCAGCCTGCGCAAGCAGGAGCTGATCTTCAAGATCCTCCAGGCGCAGACGGAGAAGAACGGATTGATCTTCTCCGAAGGGGTGCTCGAGTGCCTGCCGGACGGCTTCGGCTTCCTGCGCGCGCCGGACTACAACTATCTGCCCGGACCGGACGATATCTACGTCTCGCCCTCGCAGATCCGCAAGTTCGACCTGCGCACCGGCGACACGGTCAGCGGCCAGATCCGACCCCCCAAGGACGGCGAGCGCTACTTTGCGCTGATCAAGGTCGAAGCCATCAACTTTGAGCCCCCGGACGAGGCGCGCAACAAGATCTTCTTCGACAATCTGACGCCGCTTTATCCGCAGGAGCGCATTCGCCTCGAGACCAACAAAGACGCCATCTCGGCCCGCGTGCTCGACCTGCTGACGCCCATCGGCAAGGGCCAGCGCGGTCTGATCGTCGCGCCGCCGCGCACCGGCAAGACCATGCTGCTGCAAACCATCGCCAACTCCATCAGCACCAACCATCCGGAAATCACGCTCATCGTGCTGCTCATCGACGAGCGCCCGGAGGAAGTCACCGATATGCAGCGCACGGTGAAGGGCGAAGTCATCAGCTCCACCTTCGACGAACCCGCCGCGCGTCACGTGCAGGTGGCGGAAATGGTGATTGAAAAGGCCAAGCGCCTGGTCGAGCACAAGCGCGACGTGGTCATCCTGCTCGACTCCATCACCCGCCTGGCGCGCGCTTACAACACCGTGGTGCCGCCCTCCGGCAAGGTGCTCTCCGGCGGCGTGGACTCGAACGCGCTGCAGCGCCCCAAGCGCTTCTTCGGCGCGGCGCGCAACATCGAGGAAGGCGGCAGCCTCACCATCATCGCCACGGCGCTCATCGACACCGGCAGCCGCATGGACGACGTGATCTTCGAAGAGTTCAAGGGCACCGGCAACATGGAAATCAACCTCGACCGCAAGCTGGTGGATAAGCGCGTCTTCCCGGCCATCGACATCAACAAGTCGGGAACCCGCAAGGAAGAGCTGCTGGTTCCGCGCGACGAGTTGAACCGCATCTGGGTACTGCGCAAGGTGCTCAACCCGCTGTCGCCGGTCGAGTCGATGGAACTCATCATCGACAAACTGTCCAAGACCAAGTCCAACGCCGACTTCCTGTCGTCCATGTCCAACGGCGGGCGGTAATGCTCGGGCCGATTCCGCAGCCACCTCAGGGCGTCTGCCCGAGCGCCTCAACGACCCTGCGTGTGGGATTACTCGGCGCGTGACTCGGAGTAGGTCGGTCCGCCACTGGCTGCCTTTATTCAAACGAATCGCCCCCCAAGCTGGCTCGGCCTATCGCGCTGAAGGGGCGCGCGTTCATCCTGCGTTTGAACGAGTAATGCCCCGGTGCCGTAGCGCAAGGCTCGCAGTTCAGCCTTGCGGTTCGTCCGTCGAATGAACGACCGCAGGGCCAAAAACGGGCCCTGCGCTACAAATTCCTAAATGATTTTTCGTTCCAGGGCGAGGTTGATGATGAGCTCGACAACCTGATCGGCGCTGAGGTCGGTGGAGTCGATTTCGACGGCATCGGGAGCGGGCACCAGCGGCGACACCTTGCGTTCCGCGTCGAGCTGGTCGCGGCGGCCGATGTCGTAGGCCGTCTGTTCGAGCGTGCGACCGCGGCCTTCCTGCAGATCCTGATTGAGCCGGCGCCGCGCGCGCTCTTCCACGTCCGCCTTGAGGAAAATCTTGAGCGGCGCATCGGGAAAGACCACCGTGCCGATGTCACGGCCTTCCATCACCACGCCTTGGCCGCGCGCCAGGCTCCGCTGCAACGCGATCAGCTTCTTCCGCACTTCCGGCAGGCGGGATACCTGCGCCGCCGCCAGCGTCACTTCCGGCGTGCGGATCGCCTGTCCCACATTGCGGCCGTCGAGATAGACCGCCGAATGCCCGTCGTCGGTGACGATGTCGATTTGGGCCGCGTCAATCACCGCGATCACGGCAGCCTCGTCGTCGGGCGAGACGCCGGATTCCACCACCTTCAGGGCCGCCGCCCGGTACGTCGCGCCGCTATCGACGTAGGTCAGCCCTAGGCGCGCCGCCAGGCGCTGCGCCACGGTGCTCTTGCCCGCTCCCGCGGGCCCGTCAATCGTGATAATCAGCGGAACGCTTGCCATTTCCCTGTTCGACCCGCGATGACCCATCAGCTGCCGGCTTTCAGCTGGCGCAGCCGCTCGACCGGGGCGCTGGCCGGCTGCGAGCTGACTGCGGCATGCGGACAGCTACGTCCGTTTAAATGCCTTCTCCAGCTCCCTCAAGCCGTAACGGAGCACAATCGGCCGCCCGTGCGGGCAGCTCATCGGAGCGTTGGATTCGCGCAGGGCGCGCAGCAGCCAGGCCATCTTGCTCTCCTCCAGCCGCATGTGAATCTTGATGGCAGCGTGGCAGGAAACCGACGCCGCGATCTTGCGTCGCAGGTCATCCAGCGAAAGGCTCTGCGTCTCGCCGCCCACGCTATCCAGCAGTTCCCTCAGGAGCTGCTCCACATCATCTGCCTTGATTTCCGCCGGCGCGCTCCTCACCGCCACGGTGCGCTGGCCGAAGGGCTCCACCTCGAATCCGTTGGCGGCCAGCTCTTCGGCAATTCGCTGATAGACGGCCTGCTGGGCCGGAGTCAGTTCGATCACCACGGGCATCAGCAGCCGCTGGCACTCCACCGACTTCTCGCGGCGCGCGCGAAGGTGCCGCTCGAAAAGCACGCGCTCGTGCGCCGCGTGCTGATCCACGATCCAGAGTCCCTGGGCGTTGGTGGCAACGATATAACTCTCTTCCACCTGCCCGAGCGGAACCAGGTCGGCAGGAAACTCGGAGGCGCTGACCTCGGCATAGCCTGCCTGAGAAGCCGCCCCGGCAAACGCCGGCGTATAGGCAGAAAGTCCAGTTTCGCCCAGCGGAAGCGATGCGGTCACCGGCTGGGGTCGCGGCGGCGAAAGGTGGAAATCGCTCCGCCGCGCGCCGCCAGCGGCGCGCACGCCCCCGAGCTCCCGCCCCTTCATCCCCGGCGGCTCATCGCTCAGGCGCCCGGCACCGTCGAGCTCCACTTCATTCGCGGGTCGTGACTTCCGAAAGCCCGGAAACGCCGCAACGGGCCGCGAAGCATCGAGCGCCTGCCGGATGGAATCGCGCACCAAGTCGTGGATAAACTGCGACCGCCGGAACCGCACCTCGGTCTTGGAGGGGTGCACGTTGACGTCCACTTCCGCTGCCGGAATCTCAAGGAAGATGAGAGCCACGGGCGAAATTCCGGGCGGCAGAATGTTGCGATACGCCTCGGTGATGGCATGCAGAATCAGGCGGTCGCGCACCAGGCGACGATTGACGAAGAAAAAGATCTGGTTGCGGTTCAGCCGGTGCACTTCCGGGCGCGATGCGAACCCAAAGATACGAACCATGACCGGCCCGGCCGCTTCGCTCTCCTCCTGCTCCGCGGCGAAAGAAGGAGGCGGCATTTGCCGCACCACCGGCGCGATGGTGACCAGCTGCTCCAGCATCTGGCCCCCCAGCACCTGGTAGACTCGCTCGCGCGGCGTGGCGACAGGCGCGACGTTCAAGAGCTCACGGGTCGTGGACACCAGGCGGAAACTCTTCTCCGGATGCGCCAGGGCGTAGTGCGTCACCAGCGTGGCAACGTGGCCCAGCTCAGTGGATTCAGATTTCAGAAACTTTCGGCGCGGCGGCGTGTTAAAGAAGAGGTCGCGCACGTCAATGCGCGTCCCCTGCGGCCACGGGGATTCTCTAACATCGCGCAGCTTGCCGCCGGCGATTTCGATGTGCGTGCCAGCGTCTTCCGAGGCGTGCCGCGTGTCGAGCTCGAGCCGTGAAACCGCGGCGATGGAGGGCAGGGCTTCGCCACGGAAGCCGAGCGTGGAGATTTCAAACAGGTCTTCGGCGCTCCGGATCTTGCTCGTCGCGTGGCGCTCGAAGGCGAGCATGGCGTCGTCGCGCGACATGCCGCAGCCGTCGTCGGTCACCGTCACCCGCCGCTTGCCGCCCGCTTCCAGCGCCACTTCCACGCGCGTCGCGCCAGCGTCCAGTGCATTCTCCATCAACTCCTTCACCACCGACGCGGGGCGCTCCACCACCTCGCCCGCGGCAATCTTGTTGGCCACGGCTTCCGGCAATATGCGAATGATGGACATGATGCTGAATCAGCCCTTGATGCTCAGCCCGAGCTCTTCCAGTTGGTCAGGATCAACGGTGGCCGGCGCGTCGCACATCAAATCGACGGCGCTAGCCGTCTTGGGAAATGCAATGACCTCGCGAATGTTCGACTCACCCGCCATCAGCGCCACGATGCGGTCGAATCCCAGCGCAATGCCGCCGTGCGGCGGCGTTCCCGATTCCAGCGCGTCGAGGAAGAACCCGAAGCGCTCGCGCGCCTTCTCCGGCGTCAGGCCGAGCGTCGAGAAGATCTTCTTCTGAATGTCCTGGCGATGGATGCGGATACTGCCGCCGCCGATCTCCGAGCCGTTCAACACCAAATCGTACGCCAGCGCCTTCACGGCGCCGGGATCGGTATCGAGCTTCTCCAGGTCCTCCTCCCGCGGCGAAGTGAAGGGATGGTGCATGGCGGCGAAGCGCCTCTCCTTCTCGTCGTACTCAAACATTGGAAAGTCAATGACCCAGAGAAAGCTCCAGGTGCTGGGTTTGACGAGCTCCAGGCGGCGGGCAATTTCCAGACGCAAATCCCCTGACGCGTGGTCCAGCCGGGAAATTGCGCCCCGGTCGGCGCGGGCCGCCTTTAGTCCCAGGAAGACGATCAGGTCGCCAGGCTTCGCCTCCACGCTCTCGGACATGGCGCGCAGCGCTTCGTCGCCGAGGATCTTTGCGAGCGGAGAGTGTAACCCGGTTCCGTCCAGCTTGGCGTACGCGAACCAGTCCGCGCCGCTCGCTTTCGCCTGCTCCTGCATCTTGTCGAGCTGGCTGCGCGAGACGGAGGCCCATCCCGGAACGCGCATCGCTTTGAAAGGCTGCATGATGTGCAGCTTCTCCCCGGCGCCGGCGGGCAGCGCCAGCCGTTTCCAGGCCAGATCAAAGCCCAGGTGCGGTTTGTCGGAGCCGTACTTCTCCATCACCACATCGTAACTGAGCCGCGGAAAGGGCCGCGCTACCGTGACGCCCACCAGGCCGAAGAGTCTTTCCGCCAGACCTTCGATGATGTCAAACAGCGCTTGGCGCGTCGGGAAGGCCATCTCCACGTCAATTTGGGTGAACTCCGGCTGGCGGTCAGCGCGCAAATCCTCGTCGCGGAAGCACCGAACAATCTGGAAATACCGGTCGTAGCCGGCGATCATCAGAAGCTGCTTGAAAAGCTGCGGGGACTGCGGCAAGGCGTAGAAATGGCCGTGGTGCACGCGGCTGGGAACCAGGTAATCGCGCGCCCCTTCGGGGGTAGAGCGCGTCATGAACGGCGTCTCCACCTCAATGAAGCGGTGCTCGCTCATGTATTCGCGCGTGGCGAGCGCCGCCTGATGCCGCAGGCGGATGTTGCGCTGCATCTTGCCGCGGCGCAGGTCGAGATAACGGTAACGCAGCCGCGTCTCTTCGATGGTCTTGATGTCATCTTCAACAGGAAACGCGGGGGTGACCGCTTCGTTCAGCAGCAGGAGGTTTCTGGCTTTGACTTCGATCTCCCCCGTCGCGATTTGCGCATTGACCGTGGCCGGGTCGCGCAACACAACTTCCCCTTCCACGCCCACCACGAATTCGGCGCGAACGTTCTCCGCCTTGTCGTGCGCTTCCTGGCTGAGTTCCGGCGTGCACACCACCTGCGTGATGCCGGTGTGGTCGCGCAGATCCAGAAAGATCAGGTTGCCCAGGTCGCGTCGCCGCGCCACCCAGCCCGCCAGAAAAACCGTCTTGCCCGCGTCCGACTTGCGCAGGTCGCCGCAATAATGAGTCCGTTGTCGTTCACCCAGAAGATCGAGTTTCACTTCAGTGACTGCCTTTCTGTTTATCGTAGGGGCGGGCCTGGTGCCCGCCTTGGGCGACCATGAAGGTCGCCCCTACCCTCTTAATTCCGTTTATCGTAGGGACGGTCATGAAGGCCGCCCCTACCCCCTTAATCTGGAATTGAGGAAGCTGGCCACGCGGCCAACTTCGACTTCATCCTGCACCGAAGTGGCCATGTCTTTGACTTGATACCGCCCGCCGGCAAGTTCGCCTTCGCCAATAATCACCGCGAAGCGCGCGCCCAGCCGGTTGGCCTGGCCGAGCGACTTTTTCAATTTCGCCGCCTCGTAATGCAACTCCACGCGCAGTCCCGCTTCGCGCAGCAACTTCGCCAGGCGCGCCGCCGGTTGCCTCGCCGCATCGCCCAGCCAGGCCACATAAACATCCAGCGCATCATCCGCTTTCAGCTTCCCCGCCTGCTCAACCATGAGGAGCAGGCGGTCTTCGCCAATCGCCACGCCGAAACCGGGCGTGGGCGGGCCGCCGATCATTTCCGAAAGGCCATCGTAGCGCCCGCCGCCGAGGAATGCATTCTGCGCGCCGAGCACCCTGCTGGTCATTTCAAACGTGGTGCGCGTGTAGTAATCGAGGCCGCGCACCAGTCGAGGCGTAATCTGATACTCCACGCCGCGTTCGCCCAGCTCGCGTGTCACGTGCTCGAAATGCGCGCGGCATTCGGGGCACAGGTGTTCGATGATGTGCGGCAGCTTCCCGATGATGGGCTGGTCGCCGTCCACCTTGCAGTCGAGCACCCGCAGCGGATTAGTCTCTGCCCGGCGCTGGCAATCGCCGCACATCTTGCCTTTCACCTGAGCCAGCGCTTGCCGCAGCGTCTCGATAAACTTTGAACGGCAAGTCGGGCAACCCACCGAGTTGAGCAACAGTTGGTATTCGGTGATCCCAACGCGGGTGAGCAGGAGCACCAGCATTTCCAGAAACTCCGCGTCGATGGTGGGATGGTCGGAGCCGAGAACTTCCGCCCCGATCTGATAGAACTGCCGGTAGCGGCCCTTCTGCGGACGCTCGCGGCGAAACATCGGGCCGATGTAATAGAGCTTGTGAATGCCAGCTTCGTTCGCCATCGAGTGCTCGATGTAGGCGCGCACGACAGAGGCGGTGGCTTCGGGCCGCAAAGTCAGCGATTCCTGGTCGCGGTCCTCAAAGGTGTACATCTCCTTGGTCACAATGTCGGTGTCGGCCCCCACGCTGCGGGCGAAGAGCGCAGTCTGCTCCAGAATCGGCGTGCGAATTTCGCAAAAGTTGTAGGCGGCGAAAACGCGGCGAGCCTCCTCCTCGACGCGCTGCCAGAGCGCGGTCTCGCGCGGCAGCAGGTCGCGCGTGCCCTTCACGGAACGGATTGGCTCGGCTTTCTTCAACACGGGGTTTACCCTCGCCAGCCTTCAGGCCGGCAACTGTCGCGGCGGTGTCCCCACCGCCGCCTCCTATGGCTCCACAACATCCGCGGTCATAGATCGCCGCTACAGAAGGTCGTCCGTAAGTTACTAAAGTATTTGATGTTAACACAGAGCGGCGGAGGGCGGCTAGCGCAGCGCTTCCAAGGGCGCTGTCAACGGATCGTGTTGAAACTGGGTAAGGCATCTCCGGTTAAGCATGT
>CAZHKT010000097.1:0-13932 GCA_964533045.1 uncultured Acidobacteriota bacterium
GCTCCTCCAGCGTCTTGAGCAGCGCGTTGAAGGCCTCCGTCGTCAGCATGTGGACTTCGTCGATGATAAAAACTTTATAACGGTCTCGCGCCGGGAGATAGCGGACGTTTTCGCGCAGCTCGCGAATCTCGTCGATGCCGCGGTTGGATGCGGCGTCGATTTCAAGAACATCCACGGAATTTCCCGCCGCGATTTCCTGGCAGGAGGGGCATTCGCCGCAGGGCGTAACGGTCGGTCCTTTCACGCAGTTGAGCGACTTGGCAAGGATGCGTGCCGTCGACGTCTTCCCCACCCCGCGCGCGCCGGAGAAAATGTATCCGTGCGCGACGCGATGGGTCAGGATGGCATTCTTGAGCGTGTCGGTGACGAGGCGCTGCCCGACCACGTCATCGAAGACCTGCGGACGGTATTTGCGGGCAATGACTTGATATGACATGGCCGGACAGCTCGAGCGAGCCATCACGCGTCGAAAAGCGAAAATCGGGACGGCGGCTTCCCTCGGCGCCTTTCGATTGTCGAACATCGAGCTGGGCGCCAGACTTCGGGTGAACTGCGGCACACGGAGAGGCCTGCTACCGTTGCTTCCTTCCGGACCTGGCGGGGTTTGCAAGCATCCGTCGCACAGTGCCCGAAGTCTGACACAAAACTGGTCGCGAAAATCAGCTTCCGCCCGTCCATGATGGTAACACGCGCGCTCGGCTGGCGTCGACCCGTTTGAGGAAAAGCCTCGCTTGACCGGGACCGGGCAATAGGGTACTTTGGCCTTCACAGAGACCGGGGCACAACAAGCAGGAGGGGATGGGCGCGGAGGCCCGACACCGGCGAGAAGGGGAAGGCCGCCTCGAGTCCAAACTAGGAGGAAGAAAGATGAACACGAAGATCAGGAAAGCCGGATGGATGGCCCTGCTGCTCGCTTTGAGTCTGGTAGCATGCCAGCCGGGAACCAAGGCGCCAGAGGGAACGGCAGGCACCGAGGGAGGCGCACTGGGCAGCAAACCGCCCTCGGCAAAGAAGGAAGCCGCCGTCACCCTCACCATCCCAGCCGATACGACGATCAAGGTCCGGATGGGGTCCACGATTGACACGGGCACGGCGCAGAGCGGCACGGAATTCGAAGGAACGCTGGCCGAAGCAATTTCTGTGGGCGGCACGATGGTGGCGCCGGTGGGCAGCGCGGTGACGGGCAAGGTCACGAAGGCCGTCAGTTCCGGCCGCTTGAAGACTCCGGCGGAAATCCACCTGGTCTTGACGTCGCTGACGGTCAAGGGCGGCAAGAAAGTGGATATCACCACCGACACCTGGAGCATGAAAGGCAAGTCCCACGCCAAGCGCAACGTGGAATTCATTGGCGGCGGAGCCGGAGCCGGCGCGCTGATCGGAGCCATCGCGGGCGGGAAGAAGGGCGCGGCGATCGGAGCCGCGACCGGCGCGGGCGCCGGAACGGCCGCCGCTGCGTACACCGGCAAGGATGAAATCACCCTTCCCCCCGAAACGGCTGTTTCCTTTAAGCTGGCGTCTCCAGTCGAGGTCACTCTGTAAGCCGGCGCCCCGGAGAGGCAGACCGGGAGAGGCTGGCGAGGCACGGCCGGCCTCGTGCTTACTTCCTGGGTTTGGTCCACTCCAGCTTGAGGTGGTCTCGGGAAGGAGTCACGCGAAGCATGGTGGCGCCGCCTTCGGGGGGCGGCGCCGAAATGCTGTTCTGGATGTTCACGGCACCGTCATCGGTGTAGACGCGGACGGTCAAATCCCTGGCGGAGACGGGAAGGGCGGTTACATCCTGCAATTCGCCGCCAAACCCTTTCCCGCCGATCCCGATGAATCCCTTCTTTTTCTTTCCCGAAAGGCGCGCCTGATAGAGCGTCTTGGCGCCATCGAGCACCAGCAGCGTCGCCTGCTCAAATTCGTGCTTGCAGTAGACGGTGATGTCGGTGGTCGGCGTCGGCACGGAGGCCGGCGGCGGAGTCCCGGCGCGGGCCGCGGCGGACGCGACTTCGGCCCTGGCGGCTGCCTTCGCGGCAGTCTTGGGCACGGCAGGGGCAGTGTTTTCAGGCTTCGGCTCGGGCGGCGCGGGTGACGGAGCCGTGACCGCCGCTGTCTCCGAGAGCTGGTTGGGTGGTGGTGGCGAGGCGGGCGCGGCGCGGCGAGGATTCTTCATGTACCAGAACCCTCCGCCTGCCACCAGAAGGATAACGAGGCCGATCACCACAAAGACAACATTGGACGATTTCCTCTCGGAGGCCACCGCCGCAGGAGCCGTCGTGACCCGCTGATCCGTGGCCGCGGCAGGAGGCTTGCCTTTGAGCGCAAGAGAAGCGGTGGTCGTAGCGGCTGCCGCAGGCGGCGGCGCCGCCGGGGGCTCGTCAACCGGCGGGCCTGAAGGCGGACTGGCCGGCGGCACGGCAGCAGCAAGCGGCACGGGCGTCGTCACGGCAGGCGGCGCGGGATGGGGGGGGACGGCTGCGGCAGCAAGCGGGACCGTCGGCGTCTCACCCGCCGGCGGACGGAGCGGTATCAAAGGATGCGACGCTGCCACCGTCCGCTCCGCCGCGTGGAGATCGGCGGGGGAAACCTTGGCCTGCGAGCGGGGGGGCCGGCCACTCCGCAAGTCGTCCAGGTCGTCCAGGAATTCACGGGCCGAGCTGTAGCGCATGGCCCGATCCTTGGCCAAACAGCGCAGGATGACGTAGTCATCGGCCGCCGTCAGCTTAGGATTCACCTTGCTCGGCGCGACCGGATCCTCATACACAATCTTGAACATGACCGCAGCCGTGTCTCCCACGAAGGGCTTCTCGCCCACCAGCATCAGGTAAAGCAGGATCCCCAGCGAAAAGATGTCGGCGCGCGCGTCAATTTCGCCGCCGGTCACCTGTTCCGGCGACATGTAGGAAGGGGTGCCCATGATCGCCACCGTGCGCATGGCGTTCTGAGCGGCAATCTTGGCGATGCCGAAGTCGGTGATTTTGGCGCGCCCGTCCTCGGTCAGGATGATGTTGGCGGGCTTCAGGTCACGGTGAATGATCTGGTTGCGGTGCGCGTAATCCAGCGC
The DNA here is from genome assembly GCA_964533045.1 of uncultured Acidobacteriota bacterium. Classification (GTDB taxonomy): domain Bacteria; phylum Acidobacteriota; class Terriglobia; order UBA7540; family UBA7540; genus JACQNR01. The sequence goes on from CAZHKT010000097.1 coordinate 3,047, forward strand.
TTCGGCCACCTGCCGGATGATGTCAAACGCCTTTTCGGTTTCGAGGCGCGGATTGGCGATCAGGAGTTTTTCCAGCGTCTTGCCCGGAATGTACTCCATGACGATGTAGCTGGAGCGGGTGGATTCGTCTTCGAGGGCGTCGTGAATGGTAACAATGCCGTGGTGCGAGAGCCGTCCGGCAGCGCGCGCCTCGCGCAGGAAGGTGTCGCGGGGGCTGAGCGTACCCTCGTCGGTCTTGTCGTCGAGCGTGAGAACCTTGACGGCGACCAGGCGGCCGATGGTCGGGTCGGAGGCCTTGTAGACGACGCCCATGGCGCCGCGGCCCAGTTCCTCGATTACCTCGTATCGCCCGATCTTCTTCATTCGATTTCGCGCTGTACGATCGCCAGCTGCAGGACGTGATTCCCCACCCGGAACCTCGCTCCGTCCGGGAGCGGAGCCGCATCCACACGCTGGTCTTCCAGGAAGGTTCCGTTGGTGCTTTCCAGATCGCGCAGCAGGACGCCTTCCGCCGAGGACTCAATCGCGCAATGCACGCGCGAAACCCGTTCGTCATCGAGATTCAGGTCACCATTGGTGCGGCCGATGACAAAGCGGGGCTTGCTGATGGGATACACGGTTCCCTTCTCGGGACCCTCGATCACTCTCAGGCTCATCTCGATATGCGCCGGGATGAGCAGCAGCCGGCCCTCGGGGCTCACCTGCGAAACGACCCGGGGCACTTTCTTGCGTGTCGGGTCCATCACAAACGTTGTGAGTTTGGGATTCGGAACAGTCGTCGGCTTCTTGCAGGCGGGGCAGGCCACTTCCGTCTGCTCCTGGTTGCCGAACACCCCTTCATCCACCGGAAAGGCGCTTCCGCAGTGGTTGCAAATGGCCTGCACGGTCTCCCCGCTTTCCCCTTGCCCAATCTGCAAGCCCCCCGCCTGGATGGGGGGTATCATCACCATTCTGTCCGGACACAAACTTTTGGACAGTGAGGTATACCACAATCCGGGCGGCAGTTGTAGTGCCTGATTCACAACCGGCGCCGGGGAGGGAAGGGGGGAATCAGGCGTCGGGCGAGGGGGCACGCAGGCTTTCGATCTCCCGGCGCACCCGGGCCTTGCGCCGGGAAAGATGCCAGGCGTAGAAGCCGAGCAAAGCCGCCGTAAGAACGTATGCGGTGATGAGATAGGGATTAGACATGAGCCTCCCGGGAATCGCGACCTCCGCTGGAGCGACGGGCTTCGCTCAACTGGCGGCGCAGGCGGGCCAGCAGGGTGTGCTCTCGGACCAGGTAAATATAGAGACTCAGAAAGGCCCCGGCGCAGACGAAGAGGGTCAGACGCATCGCCGGATCCAGTCCGGAGCCCTCGCCGCCGCCCAGCACCGGCTGGGGATGCTGCGTCCTCCACCAGCGGATCGCCATATAATTGACCGGTACGTCCACAAATCCGATGACGCCCACCACGGCGGCCAGCAAGGCCGACCGGCCGGGATTGAAAACGTAGCTCCGCAACATCAGGTAAGACACATAGAGAAGCCAGAGCATGAAACTCATGGTGAGACGGGCGTCCCACGTCCACCAGATGCCCCAGACGGGCTTGGCCCACAAAGGGCCCGTTACGATCATGCTGGTGCAGAAAATGAAGCCCACTTCGGCCGAGGCATGCGCCAGGTCGTCCGCCCCCTGGGTGCGCTTCAGGAGGTAGAAAACGCTGCCCGCAAAGACGACGCCGTAGGCCACCAAAGCCGTCCACGCCGCCGCCACGTGAATATAGAAGATGCGCTGCACGTCCCCCATCGTCGCCTCCTGCGGGGCGAAGAAGAAAATCATCCAGACAGAGGCCGCCAGGGCTGCCAGCGTGAGGGCGAGATGGATGTTTCGCGCATTCATCATTCGGATGTCCGGGGTGGGTGGCAGGTTGTCAGAGGGTCCCCGTCAGACCGCAACCAGCCGCCTTCGGCCCGCTACTCCTCCACCACATATTCAAACAACAGATACGATAACACGAGAAAGATGACACAGAAGGCAACCAGCAGGTTGACCCAGTCGCGGTAGACGGCGAGCGGTTCGCCGCGCAGCGCCCCCGTGGTCCCTTCGATGGCTCCAATAAAGGCCGGAACCGCAATGGGGAACTGCAGCACCGGCAGCATCACCTCGCGCATGCGGGTATTGGCGGAAATGGCGCCGAAGATGGTTCCCACCGCGACATAGCCGAGCGTCGCCAGACCCGTCACCAGAACGAAATTGGAAAGCACCGGAAGGAAGGAGAAGTTATACCAGAGGGCGGTAGCGAACACGATCACCCCTTCGGCGACCACCAAGAAGAGCAAATTCGCCAGCAGCTTGCCGAGGTAGATCGCGCCGGGATCGGCGGGCGTGAGGATCATCCCTTCCAGGCTGGAGTTTTCGCGCTCGGAGGCGAAGGACCGGTTGAAGCCCAGCACGCCCGCAAAGGCAAAAGCCACCCAAAGCATGCCGGGCAGCAGCCGCAACGACATTTCCCGCGCCGACTCGAAGGCAAAGTTGAAGAGAAACACGATGAGCACCCCAAAAACGCACATCGAGGCGAGCGTTTCCCGCTGCCGCCACTCGACGCGGAGATCCTTTACAAATACGGCCCAGATGACTCGCAACGATTGCATAGAAAAGCTGTCAGCCTTCAGGTTTCAGCAATCAGCCTCCCGAATGGCGAAAACGGAAATTCGCAATTCGCGGGTCATCAGCCCGCGTTACTGCGTGCTCCATCATCCCTTCACCAGTATCGCCGGCGCAGCAGGAGCGCTTTTTGAGTTTCGAGTTTCCACTCGCCCATCTTCAATCTTTCATCTTCGATTGCCGGATGCCCAGCGACTCGAGCGGGGCCAGTTCCAGCGGCCCGTCGAACTTCACGCGGCCCGCGGCCATGACCACCAGCCGCCGGGCCAGTGCCGCGCCCTGGTCGAAGTCGTGGGTGGAGAACACCACCGTCTTCCCTTCCTTCGGCAAACGCTGGAGCAGCGCCTCCAGTTTTTCCGTGGAAGCGGCGTCGAGCCCGGTAAAAGGCTCGTCGAGCAGCACAAAGTCGGGATTATGCAAGAGCGCCCGGGCCAGCGTGGCACGCTGCTGGAGCCCCCGCGAAAGTTTCCGTACCGGCTCGTCGGCGCGATCCTCGATCGAGAACATCTGAAGGACCGCGGCGATGCGCTCCTGGACGGCCGGCAGGGCAAAAAGAGTGCCGGCCAGCTGCAAATTTTCTCGGGTGGTCAGATCGCCGTAGAGGAAGGTGGCATGCGAGACAAAGCCGATCCGGGAGCGAGCCGCCGCCAGGTTTGCGTGAATCTCCGCGTCACCGAACAACGCGTGTCCCTCGGCGGGGCGGGCCAGGGTGCAGAGGATGCGCAGCAGGGTCGTCTTGCCGGCCCCGTTGGGCCCGTACAGGAAGACGGATTCGCCCGGGCCGATGCGCAAGCTGACGTCACGCAGCGCCGCGAGGTCGCCGAAATACTTGGACACGTTGCGGAGTTCGAGGTGCGCCTTAGCGGGAGGCGTTTCGGTTGGCATACGACTCAGCGAGCGCGGGCGGAATCTGTCTCAAGATCGCGACCACCTTCGCTTTCAGTTCCAGCCGCTCCTTCCAGTAGTCTTTGTCGGCCACCTTGCCGGTCTCGCGCAAATCGTCCAGATCGGCGATGGATTGCACCAAGTCATCGAGCTTTTTCTCGATCTCCTTGCGCGAGGCGCCCTGGGGCAGTTGATCGCGAACCGCGTTCCATTCCTTGGCGGCGCGAACGCCCAGCGCCCAAAGCAGCAGCAGGAGAATGCAGGCGGTCAGCAGGAGGCCCGAGCGGGCCAGCGAATTGGGTTCCGTCCGAACTTCGCCTTCCCGCGCCGCGCTCGCCACCGCCTCGGCGGGAGCCTCGCCGCTCAGCGTGGCGGCGAGCAGCGTGCCGGCGGCCAGTTGCCCCGCTTCATACTTCTTCAGCCCGGTCGAGGAATCCACGCCCGCGTCCTGAAACACCGGCGACTTCACTTCCAGCGACGCGGGCGCGACCAGCAGTTCCGCCCGCGCAATCGGATAGGGCACGCTCGATTCCACCGCCAGCGGCTCGGACCCGTAATCGGCTTCGTAGGCCAGCATCACCACGGTCAAACCCGGCTGAAGGGCGTGATTGATATAGAGATCCCCTTCCCCCGGCCCGTCCTGGATCGCCACCGGAATGGGCATGTTCATCGCGCCCAGCACCGCGGCGGTGGGGGATTCGACTTTCTTGCCCAACCGGAAGCGGAAGGTTCCGCCGCTATTGACCAGCGAGCGCGGCGGATTGGATGGGTTCTCGATGCCGAAGAACTCCTGCACGCGGGCGCGGTTGCCTGCCGCCTCCACCACCACGCGCGCCGAACGAATGTGAAGATCCGGCAGGCTCTCCGCCGCTTCAAAAACGGTCAGTTGGGCGGGCGCGTCACCCTGAACGCGGGCGCGATAGTTGACACCCTGGAAGACGGTCTGCACCATGAAGAACGCAGCGGCTTCATTGCGGGGCTGGAGCAGCGAGAAGCGGCCGCTGGCGTCGGTTTCTGCCGAGGCGATCTCGCGCATTCCCTCGCCGCCCAGCAGCAGTTGGACCTTCTGTTGGGCGACCGGCCGGTTGGTCGTGCCGTTGAGGACGGTGCCGGTCAGCTTGGATTGCGCCGCGGCAGGACCTGCCGGAAGGGTTGAGGCGATCACAGCCGCCAGCGCGAGCCCGGCCGTCCGAGCCAGTGAATTGGAAACGCGGTATGCTTTCACAGGTGAATCAGACCTTTCGCGCGCGGGGGGTTATCGCCGCCCCGCATTCTCCGCAGAATTTCACCGGCAGGGGATTCTCAAATCCACACTTGGGGCAGGTGTAATCCGGCACGCCGTCCATCCGGGGGCGTCCGCGGCGGGATGCCACGGCGCGCTCGATGAGGGCGTCCTCGGTGCTGGTGATCTCGAGTTGCTGCGAGGCGGCCATCAACTGCGCGGCTTCCGCGGTATAGTCGAGCCGCAGGGCGTTGTAGTCCTCGGCCGAGAGCTTTCCCGCCTTGTACTCGAACTCCAGATCCTGAAGATTTTCGTAAAGCACCAGCCGCCGGCGCTTGAGGTCCACCTGGGGCGTCACGTCCACGGGCAGGGTGGAAGCAGCCGAGGCCGCCTCCGGCGCCAGCAGCGGCGCCATCACCAAAACCAGCAGCGTCAGTGTGATAAGAATGCCGATGATCAGAGCCATAAGAAATACCGATTCCGGGTGCCGGGCTACTCGCCCCACAAGTGAGTTCTGCCCCGCGTCCCTAGCCTCGAGTCCCGAGTCCCGAAGCTTTTATCTCCTCTTCAATCGCCGCCAGCGCTTTCGGATCGACCGGCGCGCGAGGCGTGGCAGCAGTCTCTCGCGGCCGGCGCCAGCGGCGCACCATCAGTATCACTATCAGCAGCCCGAAGATCAGTCCGACGCCGGGCAGAACCCAGGCTGTCAGGTCGAAGCCCCGGGCGCGCGGCGCGGCCAGAATCTTCTTCCCGTAACGGGCGGTGAGGGCGTCCAGTATTTCGGGCTCGGACTTCCCTTCCGCAATCAGTTTCCGGATCACGCCGCTGATCTCTTCGTGCGTCGAGCAGCCCTGATGCGGGCACTGATTCAGGATCGCCACGCAGCCGCAGGTGCACATCACTTTATTGCCGATGACTTCAAGCGTGGGGGCCGGCGGCGCCTGAGCGCGCAGCACCGCGGCCGCGACCAGCAACAATCCGAGCGTGGTAAGGAGTAACCTATTTCGCATAGCCGACGGCAGCCGCAGCTTTCTTCTCTTCCTGGATCTCTTCCATCTGGCGCTCCGCCCGGCTCGGAACCAACGCCAGCAACGTGCCGAAGAACATCACGAATCCGCCCAGCCAGACCCAGCGCACCAAGGGATTGACGAAGACTTCCACAATGGCTTTGCCGGATTCGGGATCTTGGCCGGCCAGGACGGTGTAAAGATCTTCGGAGAACGCGGACCGAATGGCGACGTGGCTGGTGGGTTGCTCGCTCGCCTTGAAGAAGCGCCGGTCCGGCTTGAGCGAACCGAGCGGCTTGCCCCCCTTGCTGATCTCCAGCGTCAGTTCCATCGAGGAGTAGTTGGGATTGTCGGCGCTCTCAATCTTGGCCGCGCGCAGCACGTAATCCTTGACGCGCAGTTCATCGCCTTCCGACATCAGGCCCTTGACCTGCGCCTGGAAAGCCTGTCCGGCGAATCCCACGAACAGCATGACGATGCCGAGGTGCACGACGTAGCCGCCGTAGCGCCGTGTGTTCATCATGGTGAGGTTGTAGACGGCCCGGAGGAAATTCTCACCCCCGCGCTGCCGCGTCCGCGCCCCCTTGTAGAACTCCTGAAGGGTGCAGACCGCCACGAAAACGGACAGGAACAGGCTCATCCAGGCATAGAAGTGCCGGATACCCGCCAGAGCAAAAACAATGCCTGCCACGACGGCGACCGCCGTGGGAAGGGTGAAATTCCGCTTCAGACTCTGGAAGGAAGTCTTCCGCCAGGCCAGGAGCGGCCCGGCACCGGTGAGAAACAGCAGGAGCAATCCGATGGGAATCGCCACCTTGTTAAAATAGGGCGCGCCCACCGTCACCGTCTCATTGGTGACGGCCTCGGAAAGGACCGGGAAGATCGTTCCCCAGAGCACCGCGAAGACCGCCGCCAGCAGCACCCAGTTATTGAACAGGAAGCCGCTCTCGCGCGAGACCACAGAGTCGAGCTTGTTCTCGCTCTTCAGGAACTCCAACCGCAAGAAGAGCAGCCCCACCGAAAACAAGGTGGTGACGCCCAGGAAGATCGCAAACCACGGGCCGATGCCGGACTGCGCAAAGGCATGCACCGAAGAGACGATGCCGCTGCGGGTGAGGAATGTTCCAAAAATGCAGAGGAAATAGGTGGTGATAACCAGAACGATGTTCCAGACTTTCAGCATGCCGCGCTTTTCCTGGATCATCACGGAGTGCAGAAAGGCGGTGCCGGAAAGCCAGGGCAGAAGCGAAGCGTTCTCCACCGGGTCCCAGCCCCAGTAGCCGCCCCACCCCAGTACTGAATACGCCCAGCGGCCGCCCAGCAGGATCCCCGCCCCCAGGAACATCCAGGGAACCATCGTCCACCGGCGCGTGATGCGGATCCAATTGTCGCCCAGTTGCTTGGTGATCAGCGCCGCCATGGCAAACGCGTACGAAACAGCGAAGCCCACATAGCCGAGATAAAGCATGGGCGGGTGAATAATCATGGAATGGTATTGCAGGAGGGGGTTCAGCCCTCGACCGTCGGCCGGGGCGAAGGGCTGCGTCCCTGCCGCGGTGGCGACGTAGAGCTCCTGGAACGGATTGGCAGCGAAAAAGGTAATGGCGGCGAAGAACGCCGCCGTCCCCATCAGTACGGCGATCACGTACGGCATCAGCTGCTGGTTCTTGGCGCGGTTGAGCAGCACGGCCAGCCCGCCGTAAACCGCCAGCAGCCAGGTCCAGAACAGCAGCGAGCCCTCTTGCCCGGCCCATAGGACGGCGACTTTGTAGTAGGTCGGCAGGGCGCGATTCGAATGGCCGGCCACATAGGCGTTGTGGAAGTCGTCGGTCAGGATCAAGTATTCGAGGGCGACCACGGCCAGCGTGGTCATCACGAAAAACGCCAGCGTGGCGCGCTCCGCGCTCTTCAACATGCGGGGGCTGCGCAACCAGCCCCCAACTCCTCCGGCCACCAGCCCAAAGACTGCGAAGGCCAGCCCGGCAATCAACCCCATGCTGCCCAATTGGTTCATGATGAGACGTGTCCTTTACATGGCGGAAGCGGTCGGGTCACTGCCCGGCTCCGAACGATGCCTGTTTGGACGGCTTGGGACCGCCCTTCGGATTTTGCGGATTGGCCTCGTACTTCGACGCGCACTTGGCCTGGATCTTTTCGGCGCGTAAATCGCCGCCCTGGATATACTCACCTTCCACAACGGCCTGGGCGCCGCCCACAAAGGTGTCCGGAAGCGTGTCGGTCCCCACGTAGACGACCGGAACAGAATTGGCGTCCTGGGCCAGGCGGAAATGAAGCTGCCCGCCCACGCGCTGGATCGAACCCTCCTCGACGATGCCGCCCACCCGGATGCGGTCGTGCGATTTTCCGGCGGCGGTCAGTTCGCTGACCGTCACATAGTAAGTCTTGGATTGCTGAAAACCAGATATGGCCTGCCAGGCCACTACGCCAATAATGATTGCGATCCCGATGCCGAACTTGAGTTTCTTCGTATTGATAGCCAAAATGGGTCCTTTCCGCAGGGGCACGGCACTGTTTCCCTGCCTTGGAATCGCCCCAACCTTAAAGTTTAATTGTGCACCCTGGAGATTCGGCCGTCAACCGCAATCGGGATGGAAGAGGAAGCCCCTGAAGGCTCCGCTCGCTGGAGACTCCGGGCGCCCGGAGCGCCAGCCCGGGCGATCTTGGCCGCGGGATTCAATCGCAATTTCCGCTCATGACGGAACCGCTGCCTGGGATGCTGACGTAGGAGCATTTCCCGTCCGAGCCGCCCGAGGCGCCGGTGATCTTGCTGTGCCAGCTGTAGCCGCCACCTTGGGAAGACCGCTGGGACTGCTGCAAGGCCATGTAAACATTGGCGATGGGAACGGGGCTGCCCTCGGCGCCCAGGTTGCCGGTGCGCCCGTCCAGCCACCAGCGGCCCTGATAGACCGCCCCAAAAAGCCGCTGGCAGTACATAGCTTCAACCATGTTGATTTGGCGGCCATTGATGAAAACTCCGGTGTTTCCATTCGAGGCGTTGGCGGGCAGCGGGCCGAAGTTGTGACCGGGCTGCATGAAACCTGCCGCTTCGCGCCCCATCACGCCGTACAGCCCGCTGGTCGGGTCGTACCAATACTGGCCGGGTGGCACCAAGTAACCGTAGGTCGAGCGCAATTGCTCAACCTGCGCGGCGGTAATCTCACGTCCGTTGATGTAGATGGCGGTTCGGCCCGGGGCGGCAGAAGCGGGCGGAATAGCCGGCTGAGGCGAGGGTGTGGCTCCGCGTACCACGCTGGCTCCGCCTCGAGTCACGATGATCTCCATCGGATTCCCGTCGCGAACCAGCTGCAGCGAGAGTTTCCCGCCCGGAGCCACCGCCGCCACGGCTCGTTCCAAATCGGCGGCGCCGGTGAGCTGGCGCATCTGAACGCCCACGATCAGGTCTCCCTGCCGCAGCCCGGCGCGCGCTGCCGCACTGGAGGGATGGATCTCAACGACTTCGGCCGCGGGAACCGGCTCTTCTCCTTCCAGTCGCAAGGGGAGCGTCTGGGTCCTGACGCCCCACCAGTCGCGTGCCGTCTGGGCCGGCGCGGCGGCCTTGGGCACGCCCAGGGAATCGAGCATCGAGTCGGCCCCCTTCCCCGAACCCTTCGGCCGGCTCTCCTGACAATGGGCGGCGTTGAGAGCCAGAACGCAGCTCAATAGCAGCGGGAACGATTTCATTTTCATTGCAGCGTTTCCTTTGGTGGAAATGCAGGGGGCGCGGCTTCGTGCCAGGAATGTCGCCTCCTTGACGGTCCTTGCGCCGGCCACTCGCGCTGCCCCTTGAATGGCGAGATTGTGCGTCCAGGACTCCGTTTCGTCAAGTGCCCAAAGCGTCAACCTGTATCCTGTACCAGCAGGCCGTCCGTCCGACCGTGTTGGGGCGGAGAAAACCGGCGGCGAAAAATCCCGATGCCACACCGCCCACCGCAAACCGCCGGGCCAGGGGAACGGAATTGCCCTCCGCACCCTCGCGCCCGGCGGGTAATTACATTTGCTTTTCAGCCTGCGCTGAGGGGCCCTTGGGGGCCCCTCACCGAACGAGTTAGGGCGTCACGGTAAAGGTCACCATCTGGGATTTGGTGACACCATTCACGGTGGCGTTGACCGTGACGTTATATGTTCCCGCCGGTGTGATCCGCGGCGTCGGCGCGCGCGGCGAGTTGCCCACACAGGAGGTCCACATCAGCACCAACAGCATGGCCCCGGCCATGGCCAGTCGTGTGCGGCGCTGGGGCAGAGCCACGATCCCGAGCATCAGGCCAAGGACCAGCATCCCGACCCAGGAAGGCGGCATGGATTGGGGCCTACTTGGAGCCGAGATGGGCATGGTGCTTCCCTCATTGAGCGTGACCAGCGTCACTTTGACCGACGAAGGCGTGGTGTCATTCAGCGTGACGGAACTTGGCGTCACCCCACAGAACGCATTGGGGATATTCTCGGTGCAGGTCAGCGCCGCGGTCCCGGATGCGCCCGGCGTGCCCCCGATGAGCAGATCGATCACCCCGGTTCCGCCCGCCGCAACGGTCGCGGACGTGGATCCTCCCTGCGGGGGGTTGAAAGTGATATCGAAACCCTTGCCCGTCAAGGGACCACTGGCCGAAGGCGCGTTAGCGGCGTTGGACTCGATGGTCAAGGTGCCGTTGAAGGTGCGCGTGTCGGTCGAGTGGAAGACCACGACGATCTGGCAGATGCCATCTGGGGCGATGGGCGCGCCCACCGAGCAGGTTGAACCTGCGGCCGGCGCCGTGAAATTCGCAGCGTCCGCCCCGCCCACCATGATGGCGCTGATGATGAGGTTTTCTGTGCCCGTATTCGTCACCTCCACCGGGTAGTCGATGTTGGACCCTACCAGGGCTGAGCCAAAATCGAGCGCCGCCGGCGAAACATCGATCGCCGCTGCCGACGCGATTCCGGTTCCAGTCAGGTCAATAGGGGTGATCGCGGCGTTGGGATCATTGGAGCCCACATCGAGCGTGGCGCTGTACGCCTGCTCCGCAGTGGGCGAGAACTCCACGCCGATGCTGCACGATTCATTGGGACCCAGCGACGTACTCGCCGTGCAGGTGGTGGAAGCCGCCAGCGCGAAACTTGCCGCGTCCGTTCC
>CAZHKT010000098.1:0-13915 GCA_964533045.1 uncultured Acidobacteriota bacterium
TGCGGTCTTGCCGGCTCCGTTCGGACCTTCCGGGAATCTGCTTGTGCTTTCATTGGCTTGACGGTGCCGTGGTGGTGGCGTATCTCATCGCCATCACTCTCTTCGGCGCGCATTTCGGCAAGAGCCAGCACACCATTCACGATTACTTCCTGGGCGGACGCCGGCTGCCGTGGTGGGCCATTGCCTTTTCCGTTGTCTCTGCCGAAACCAGCATTCTCACCATCATCAGCACGCCGGGTCTCGCCTTCAATTCCGACCTCGCCTTCCTTCAGCTGGTGATGGGCTACCTGGTGGCACGCGTGGTCGTCGCCCTGGTGCTCATCCCGCGTTACTTCGCGGGCGAGATCTACACGGCGTATCAGCTGATCGAGCGGCGTTTCGGCAGGAATCTGCGCCTCGTCACCGCCTCGCTTTTCCTGGCGACGCGCGCGCTGGCCGAAGGCGTCCGCGTCTTCGCCATCTCCATCGTCATCGAGATTGTGCTCCAGACGGGCGTCTTCACCTCGGTCGTCATTATCACGGCGCTGACGCTCTTTTACACCTATCGCGGCGGGCTGACCGCAGTCATCTGGACCGACGTGATTCAATTCGGCATCTACGTCGCCGGAACGCTTCTGGCCGTCTGGATCGCGCTCAGCGCGATTCCGGGCGGATGGGCGGAGGTGAGCCAGATCGCCTCAGCGGCCGACAAGCTGGCCGTGTTCCACTTCGGCTGGGACTACGATCAGCCTTACCTGTTCTGGTCGGGGCTGATCGGCGGAACATTCCTTTCGATGGCGAGCCACGGCACCGACCAACTCATCGTGCAACGGCTGCTGGCCGCGCGCTCCATGCGCGACAGCCAGAAGGCTGTCATCGCGAGCGGCGGGATAGTTTTTCTGCAATTCGCGCTCTTCCTGATCGCGGGTGTCGTGCTCTTTGCCTTCTATTCCCTGCATCCGCCCGCCGAACCGTTCATCCGGGCAGACCGCGTCTTTCCCACCTTCGTGGTGGCGAATCTGCCGGTGGGAATCGCCGGACTGGTGGTCGCCGCCATCATTGCCGCAGCCATGGCCAACCTGAGCGCCGCGCTCAATTCCCTGGCGTCAAGTACCATTGTGGATTTTTACAAACCCTTTTTTAGGCCTCATGATGAAAGCGACGCCCATTACCTCCGCGTGTCACGGCTGGTGACTCTGTTCTGGGGTGGCGCGCTGATCGTGATTGCCCTGCTCGCACAGTTCATGCACAAGAGCGTGCTGGAGCTGGCACTCACCATCGCCTCTGTGCCGTATGGATGCATGCTCGGAATCTTTCTGCTGGGCGTGTGGACGCGCCGCGTGAACGGAACCGCTGCCGCACTCGGGGCTCTCGCCGGCCTGACCGTCCTGCTCGCCGTGATGGGGCTCACGCCCGTGGCGTGGACGTGGTTCGTGGCTATCGGCGCGGTGGGAACCTTCGCCTTCGGATGCCTGGCGAGCCTGGTCATTCGCGATAACGTACACACGGAATCCCCATGACTGACCGTACCGAACTCGTGAAGGGTCTGGGCGTCTATGCAGCGACAGCCGTGGTGGCCGGCACCATGATCGGCACGGCGATCTTCGTTGTGCCCGGCATTATGCTCCAGCACCTCGGCACGCCGTGGATGGTACTCGGCGTCTGGGTGCTGGCCGGGGTGCTATCGCTCTTTGGAGCTTTGGGCTATGCCGAACTCGGGGCGGCGCTTCCGGAGCCCGGCGGCGAATACGTCTACATCGACCGCAGTTTCGGCCGTCTGATGGGATTCCTTTACGGCTGGGTGCAGTTCTTCGTGGCCAAGTCGGGTTCCATCGCGGCGATTGCCACCGGCTTCATGATCTATCTCGGTTATTTCTTTCCCCGGCTGAAAGGTCCCCTCTGGGAAGTTTCGGTTGGGCATGCCGCGTTCCATCTGACAGGGCTGCAAATCGGCGCGGCACTGATCATTATCCTGCTCTCCGGCATCAACATTCTCGGCGTCCGCCGCAGCGGGGCAGTACAGACAGTGTTCACCGCATCCAAGATAGTGGTGCTGGGCCTGCTCGTGGTGCTGGGCTTCCTGATCGGGCAGGGATCGTTCGGCCATTTTTCGACGGGCAGCGGAGTCCTTCCCGACACAGGCCTGGCGGCGGGATTCGGCCTGGCGATGGTGTCGGCCCTGTGGGCTTACGATGGCTGGAACAATCTCGGCATGGTGGCGGGAGAAGTCTCCAACCCCGAGCGGAACATCCCGCGGGCGCTGGTCTATGGAACACTGCTGGTGATGGGGGTATATCTGGCAACCAATCTCGCCTACTTCTATCTGCTCGGACCCCATGAGGTGGCGGGAACAGATACGGTGGCGGCGGATGCTGCCGTGCGCATCCTGGGCGGCGCCGGCGGGGCCTTTGTTGCCGTCAGCGTCATGCTCTCCGCCTTCGCCACGCTGAACGGGTCTATCCTCGCCGGCTCGCGCATTCCCTTTGCCCAGGCGCGCAACGGGCTCTTCCCGCAATTCCTGGCGGGCGTTCATCCGCGCTATCACACGCCCGCTGCTGCCATCATCGCACAGGCCGTCATCGCCAGCCTGCTTGCGGCCAGCGGCCAATACGAAGCGCTGTTCACCAAAGTCATTTTTGCCGAATGGCTGTTCTATATGCTCGCCACCGTGGGAATCTTCGTGCTGCGCCGCCGCGAGCCCCATTTGGAGCGGCCCTATCGCACCTGGGGATATCCTGTCGTGCCGGCGGTCTTTGTGGTCTTGGCGGCGTTGCTGCTCGCCAACACTTTCTTGGAACGTCGCGCCGATTCGCTTTGGGGCCTTGTCCTGGTGGCAACGGGAGTCCCGGCGTATTTTTTCTTCAAATCCAGAAGGTGGCAGACGGTTTCCTGATGGCGAAACCATACTTCCAATTCCTGCTGGTGGTCGCGCTGCTGCTCCCCGGCGGCTGGTGCAAGGCAGCCCAGAGGAAAGCCTCGTCCAATCGCCCGGCGCCCCTCGACCCGTCTTTGGCCCGGCAACGGAAGACGATGCTGGGAGCGCATCCTCTTATCCTGGGCTACTACATCGAGGACTCCTTGGGTGCCAATTCCGCGATGGACAACGCCAGAAGACTGACGGCGATAGCGCCGCAGTGTTTTGTCCTGGAGAACGATGGAATTGTTCGCGGTGCCATTCCGCCCCAGCTGGCCGCGCTGGCTCAGCGCCACGGTTTGCCGGTTCTGCCCCTGGTGGTCAATCCGGATTTCGATCGAAAAGGGCTCGCCACCGTTCTGCGCAGCCCAAAATTGCAGGAGCGGACGGCCTCTTACCTCGCTTACCTGGCGCGGCGGGGGAATTTTGTCGGCTGGCAGCTTGATTTCGAGCGGATTGATCCCGACGACAAAGCCCGCTACAGCGCCTTCGTCAAGCTTCTGGCGACGAAGCTTCACCGGGACGGTCGTCTCCTCAGTGTGGCCGTTACCCCGCGCTTCTCCGATGCCTTCCCCGACGATCGCAAGACGCCCTTCCGCACGGGCGAATGGGGGGCAGGATTTGACTTCCAGGCGCTGGGCGCGGCAGCGGATTTCGTGGTTCTGATGGCCTACGATCAGCACACCGCCGCCACGCCGCCCGGCCCCGTCGCCGGCCACGATTGGGTGCGGGCCGCGCTTGAATACGCCGTGTCGCGAATCCCGCCGCACAAATTGGTGCTGGGAATTCCCCTTTACGGGCGCGAATGGGTGATGACGCCCGCCGGGCAGTTATCGCGCTCGATGAACGCCGACGCCCTTGGCCCGATTCTGGGCCGACCCGACGCGGAAGAACAATGGGACGAGAGGTGGCGATCGCCCTGGATCCAATTCCGAGCCGAGCCGGACGCCCACACGGTCTGGTACGAAAACAAGCGCTCGCTGTCCGAGAAGCTCTCCCTCGTCAGCGAATTCAGTCTGCGGGGTGTCGCCGCTTGGCGTCTGGGCCACGAAGGGCCTGACTTCTGGACCGCCGTATCCGACTGGGTACTGGTGAGCACTTCCCCTCCCGCCGCCTCATCCCGTCAACGGAGTCATGGCTCGCGCTCAGGCCAGGGGGCAGACTGACACCGCATGCTGAGGCCGAAGCACATGCAGGCTCTGTTCATGCTGCTCGCCCTCCTCGTTGGAGTGCGAGGCCATGCCTCCCCTGCCGGGTCGTGGACGGTCATTTACTCATCCAAGCTCGACGTGCGGCTCAGGACGGAGATTTCGGCGCTGGCCGCGGGCGAAGGCGCAGCGGTTCGCTTCATCGCCGCGGAAGATGAAACTCCGGAGGCGGCTTCCACCTCACGGGGAGTCGTCATTCGGCTGGATGAGTCCGTGGACCCGGCAACCTGGACCCCGCAGATGGATCGGGAGGGATTTCAACTGCTCGCGACCTTTGGGGCGGAGGGGCGGCCTTTTTTCTTCCGGATCGGAGCCAGGACGCCTTCAGGATTCCATCACGGACTGCGCCGATGTCGCGACCTGGTTCGCGTGCAAGCGAGCGAGTTTGACGGTCTGGGCAGCAAATTGTCTCCCCCACCCCAAAGCCTGACAGTCACCCGAACCCACACCACAACCGCGGTGTTCATCGCTGACTTCCCCTCGTTCCCCGAGCGCGGGATCGTCGAAGGGTTTTACGGCAAACCCTGGAGCCACCAGGATCGCCTCGACATGCTGCGCTTCGAGGGCGCGCACGGGATGAACGTGTACTATTACGCGCCTAAGGATGACCTGTACCACCGCCACTGGTGGCGAAAACCCTATCCCAAGCGCGAAGCGGCGCGTCTGGCCGAATTGGTGAAGACGGCGAAAGAGAATTTTGTCGAATTCTGTTTCGCCATCAGCCCGGGCCTTTCCATCCGCTATGCCAGCGAGGAGGATTTCCGCCAGCTCAGCGCGAAGCTGGCGCAGGTGAGCGATCTGGGGATTTCCTGCTTCGCCCTCTTCCTGGACGACGTGCCGCCGGAATTGCAGGACGATTCCGACCGCGCGCAGTTCAAGACGCTGGCGCAAGCTCACGCCTCGCTGATCAACAGGCTCTACGATGACTTGAAATCGAGGTCACCCCGGTATCGGCTTGTCGTTACCCCCACCACCTACACCACGACCTGGGGCCGTCGCGATTACATCGCGGAACTCGGCGTGCTCGTGCGAAGCGAAATTCCCATGGTCTGGACCGGCATCGACACCTTTTCGCCCCAGATCACGCGGGAGCAGGCCGTGGAATGGAGCCGGTTGATTCGGCGGCCGCCGCTCATCTGGGACAATTTCCCGGTCAACGACGCCGACCCGTGGCGGCCTCACCTGGGGCCGCTGGCAGGTCGTTCCGCCGACCTTCCCGAAGTGACTCAGGGGTCCTTTGCCAATCCCATGGTTCAGCCGCAGCTCTCCAAGATTCCCCTCGCGACAGTGGCCGATTATCTGTGGAATAGCACTGCGTACGATCCCTCCGCGTCACTTGACCGCGCCATCCGCGAACAATGCGGCGCCGACGGCGCGGCCCTGCTCAAACCATTTCTGGATACTTACCGCGATTACCGTTGGGACGACAATCTTTTCGAGCCGCTTTTCTACTCGCGTCGTTATCCGATGGACATTGAAGCCATGCGGCGGCGCCTCGATGAACTCGAAAAGGCTCAGAAAGAAATGTCACGCCGGCCGAAGCTGCAGGCGCTTGCCCAAGAACTGGCGGGCTTCCTTCCCCGAACCCGGCGGCGGCTTGAAGAAGTGGCCGCCAGCCCCGCCTTTGAGCGGCTTCCGGACGGGAAGTTGGCGCCGATTCGAGGCTCCGATGATCTGGAAGCCACATGGCTGGGAGCGATGCCCACGCTTGATGGCGATTTCGCCAAGTGGGAGTCAGGAACTCTTGTTACGCTCGACCGCAAGGAACAATTAATGCGGGGCGCCGGCGCCTGGCGCGGCCCGGAGCGCTTCTCGGCGCGCGCGGCCATTCGCTGGGACCGCGAGTATCTTTACCTGGGTGTGGATGTGACCGATCCGGAGATCTATCAGCTCTATGCCGGACGCGGCATCGAAGAAGGCGACGTGCTCATCGTCTCCCTGCAGACCGCGTTTCGCAAGAACTACCCCAGGACCATGGCCACCGGCGATGAGTTCCGTTTTTACTTCAGTCCCGGCAACTTCGCGGGCGTCGCGCCCAGCCTGTTTTCCAATGAAGATTATCTCCCGCCGCGCAACCGGCCGCACGATCACGCACAGGCCATTCGCACCGCCTGGCGCAAAACCGCCTGGGGATATTCCGGCGACATCGCCATTCCCGCCAGCTATTTTGACATCGGAAAATTCGAAGCCGGCTACGAAATCGGCCTCGGCATCGGGGTCCAAGATGTTGTCAGGTCAGCATCCCGAGGGAAGAGAGCGGGGCACCGCGAAAAAGTGATTCTGATTTCCAAACCGAGCAGCCTGTATCCCGTTTACCTGAGCAATCCTTCCAGCTATCCCCGGCTGGTGCTGGTGAAATAGCGGACTACTTCTTTTCCAGGGCGGGCAGGATGTATTCCGTCACCAGCAACGCGTAGGTCTTCCGCACCTCGTCGGTTACCGGAACGCTCGAAAGGGGCCGCTCGGGCTGTGCCTGAAGGTATATATCCCCGGGCTTGCCAAAGGGTCCCGCCTCGCTCTTGATGAACTTAGCCTGATCGGTAAGCCCAAACCCGAAAAAGTCCTTTGGCGTATAGGCCTTCATCTGATCGGGGAGAATCCTTCCCACGCTGCGCACGACGATCTGGAGTTTCCCGAAGACTTTTGTCTTGTCGTAGTCCACGCGCAGAATGCGCTGGGATTCCTCGCTGGCGTTCGCCGGATCCCGGTAGACGTCGGCGATCACGTACAGCTCCGTTATTTTTCCGCCGAAGCTTTCGTCAGCCTTTTGGAACAGGCGAAACGTCGGGTCGTTCGGATCAATCGGCGCGACCTTTTCCTTGTCCTTGGCCAAGCTCGGCGACAGCCAAGCAACCATCAAACCGGCGACCAGCACCATGGTTCCCGTGACGCGGTTCCGTTTCAGAATGGCTTTCATGATTTCACCCTCAGATCGGGCGGAGCAAAACGCCTCGTCCCGTCGCATATCGGCGGATAGTACATTATCAGTGATTATTATACAACCGGGGGCGATGGCCGTCAGGGGTAGAGCAGATACCTTTCCCGCAGCTTTCGGAAGGCCTCCAGCGCGTCCTCGATTTCCAACGCGATGGCCGCCGGATCTCTTCCCTGCCGGATTTCCTCCAGCACCTTCCGCGACCCCACCAGCGCCAGCGTGCGGTCGAGTTCAAAATCCCTGGGGTAGAGTTTGTATAAGGCGGACGCGAGTTCAATTCCCAGCGCCGGGCTGTTCAGCGCGGCGCGGTCGAGCAGGAGAATGTTCACACCGGCGCACGACTTGTTCGCGTAAGGGCCCGACTGCGGCGTAAACTGCACTGGAACGAAACTGACGCCGGGGATGCGCCGCCTGGTCAGTTCGCGCGCCAGGTCATGTCCGTTCACCCAGGGCGCGCCCACGAGTTCGAAGGGCGTATGGGTTCCGCGTCCGACGCTGACGTTCGCGCCCTCGATCATGGCCACCCCGGGATACAGTACCGCTGCCGTCATATTCCGCAGGTTGGGTGAGGGAGCGATCCATTCCAGGCCGGTCTCGTCGTACCAGTCCGTGCGATGCCAGCCGGCCATGGAGATGACTTCGAGCCTGGCGTTCAGCTGCTTCTCCACGTTGAACATTCGTGCCAGTTCGCCCACCGTCATGCCGTGACGGACCGGCACCGGAAAGTACCCCGTGAAGGAAGTCATGTCCTTGTCAAGCACCGGCCCTTCCACCAGGTTCCCTGTAATCGGATTGGGCCGGTCGAGGACGATGATTCTGATACCTTTCTCCGCCGCCGCTTCCATGGCCAGTCCGAGTGTGCTGGTATAGGTGTAAAAGCGGGCGCCCGCATCCTGAATGTCAAATACCAGCGCGTCGAGTCCGTCCAGCATCTTCGCAGTTGGCTTCTTGTGCTCACCGTAAAGGCTGAAGACCTTGATCCTCGTCCTCTCTTCCACGCCGGAGGCGACCTGCGTGTCCGATTCTCCGGCCAGGCCATGTTCGGGGCTGAAGATGGCTCTCAAGGTCACCTGGGGAGCGGCGCGGAGCAGATCGATCGTGCGGCGGCCGCGCCGGTCGCGGCCGGTGTGATTGGTAATCAGTCCCACGCGCAGCCCGGCCAGCGGCTTGAAGTTCTGATCCACCAGAACATCTATTCCCGTCTTGACGTCGCCATCGCGCTCCGGCGCTGGCGGGAAAATGAGGCGCTCTTCCTGGCCACTGGTGAGCGGACTCCGGCGGGCCAGAATCGCCGCCGCTGTGGCGGGGGCGAGCGCCGAAGCGACGATCGAGGCCACGCGTCCCCGCAGCGCCACCACGTTTCCCTTCCCGTCGGGATGGATGCGGTTGGTGAGCAGAATCACAAAGGTCTTGGAAACCGGCTCGACCCAGAGGGACGTTCCCGTGTAGCCGGTGTGCCCGTAGGATCCGACCGGGAAGAACTCGCCGCGCGCCGAGGCGTAGGGGCTGTCGATGTCCCAGCCCAGGCCGCGCACTGCCTGCTTGCCCGCGGGGCTCTGCGGCGTCGTCATCTTCTCCACCGTCAGCGGGCCCAGAATGCGCACCCCGTTGTACGTTCCGCCGTTCAGCATCATTTGCACGAAGACTGTCAGATCATCAGCCGTCGAAAACAATCCGGCATGTCCCGCGACACCGCCCATGAAGCGCGCCGTGGGGTCGTGCACCACGCCCCACAGCAATGCCCGCGACCCGTTGGAAATGTATTCGGTGGGAGCGATGCGTTCGCGGAAGACGGCGGGAGGGTTGAAGCGCGTATCGCCCATCTTCAGCGGTCCAAAGATGTGCGCCGCGCAGTATTCGTCCAGCGGCTCGCCCGAAACCCGCCGCACGAGTTCTCCCAGGATTTCGAAATTGATGTCACTGTAGATGAATCGCGTTCCCGGCTCCGCCACCGGCCGTTCAGCCAGGATCAGCCGCATCGCCGTGTCGTAGCCGCTCCAGGCCGGCTTGACATCCAGGTCGGCGCGCAGGCCGGAGTAGTGGGTTAGCAGCTGGCCCACCGTGATGGCGTCCTTGCCGCGCGACTTGAATTCCGCCCAGTATTTCGCCACCGGATCCTGCAGGCGGATCTTTCCCTGCTCGACCAGTTGCATCAAGGCGGGCGTCGTGGCGACCACCTTGGTGAGCGAGGCGATGTCGAAAATCGTGGTCTCCGTCATGGGACGCTTCTCGGGAACCAGCGAACGGTTCCCGAATCCCCGGCGATACACGACCTGGCCTTGATGTCCCACCACGATCACGGCGCCGGGACATTCGCCGGCGCGAATGGCGTCTTCCACCACCGGCTCGAGATGCTGGAGCTGCTCCGGAGATATCTCCGGCCGTGCCATGGCCGGCTCCGCCCAACCCAGCGACAGAAGCACGATCAGGCACCTGATGTTGAAATCCGTTCGCCCTGATTTAAGCACTTTCCCTCGATCCTCTGGCTGCTATATACTCCCGCCTCGATTGTATCAGCGAGGCTGGAGGCATTCGAAAGATTCCACGAGCATTCTGTCAATGAAACTTACCTTTCTGGACTGGGCGGTCGTCGCCGCATATTTCCTCTTCAACCTGGCTATCGGGCTTTACTACCGCAAGAAGGCCAGTTCCAGCACCTCGGAGTTTTTCGTCTCGGGCCGCCAGGCGACCTGGTGGCTGGCAGGCACTTCGATGGTCGCGACGACGTTCGCCGCGGACACGCCGCTTGCCGTCACCGGACTGGTGGCGCGGCAAGGCATCGCCGGCAACTGGCTCTGGTGGAACTTCCTTTTCAGCGGCATGATGACCGTTTTCTTCTTTGCCAGACTCTGGCGGCGCTCGGAGACCATCACCGACGCCGAGTTCGTTGAATTGCGCTATGCCGGCAAACCCGCCGCGTTTCTGCGCGGTTTTCGCGCGCTTTACTTCGGCGTGCTCATGAATTGCCTGATCGTCGGCTGGGTCAACCTGGCGATGGTGAAGATCCTCATGACCGCCCTGGGCATTACCAAGGCGCAGGCCATCACCGTCTGTCTGGCCGTCATGGCGATTACGGGCTTCTATACCACCCTCGCCGGCCTGTGGGGAGTCCTGTGGACGGATGTTCTGCAATTCGCACTCAAGATGGGGATGGTCATCGCGCTGGCGTATTACGCGGTGAGGGCGGTGGGCGGCATCGGCGCGCTGAAGCAGAAGCTCGAGGCGCTCGACGCGGCGCGCGGAGCCGCCTCGGGCGGCAGCGGTTCCATTCTCTCCTTCGTCCCCGACCTGAGTTCTCCCTGGATGCCGCTGCTGACCTTCCTGGTCTATATCGGCGTGAGCTGGTGGGCCAACTGGTACCCGGGCGCCGAGCCGGGCGGCGGCGGCTACGTCGCACAGCGCATTTTCTGCGCGAAGGATGAAAAGCACTCGCTCTGGGCGGTGTTGTGGTTCAACATCGCACATTACGCGCTGCGTCCCTGGCCGTGGATTCTGACCGCCCTCGCCTCGGTGGTTCTCTACCCCAACCTCGCTGACCCGGAGGTGGGCTACGTCCAGGTCTGGGTCGATCACCTTCCCGCGGCTCTGCGTGGATTCATGCTCGCCGCCTTCGCCGCCGCTTATATGTCCACCATTGCCACCCAGTTGAACTGGGGATCGTCCTACATCGTGAACGATTTCTACCGCCGCTTTCTCGTACCGCGTCGCGACGAGAAACACTACGTGGTGATTTCGCAGGTGGCCACGGCGTGTCTGGCCCTGCTGGGCGCGGGTGTATCCCTGGTGATGGAGTCGGTCGCGGGCGCCTGGCAATTGCTGCTCGGCATTGGCGCCGGCACGGGAGCCGTCTATTTGCTGCGCTGGTACTGGTGGCGGATTAACGCCTGGTCGGAAGTCGCTGCCATGGCCGCGGCGGCCACGATGACGGCGTTGCTCCACACACGAATCAAGCTGGAGGGCCCGGAGCCGATTGTTTTTGCGAAATCGATTCTGCTGACTGTCGCGGTGACCACCGTGGTCTGGGTTGCCGTAACGTTTCTGACCAGGCCCGAACCCGACTCGAAGCTGCTGGAATTCTACCGCCGTGTCCGCCCGGGCACCTTCGGCTGGGCTCGCGTTGCCGCGCTCGCCCCCGAAGTTCCCGCCACCCACGAGGGCTGGCGCAATCTGCTGGACTGGTTCCTCGGCTGCCTGATGGTTTATATGGCGCTGTTCGGCATTGGCAAAATGGTGCTCGGCTCCTTCGGTCTGGGCCTCACCTTTCTCGCCATTTCCGCGATTTCTGGATACGCGATTTATCTCGACTTCTCCCGGCGCGGCTGGGAGAAGCTTTCGTAGTGTGGTGCGTCTCAAGAACCTCGACAACCGCGCCGGGGGGCGCTGTGGCCGGGGCGTAGCTTGATGGCCGCTCCCGGGCGGCCGCAAGGGCCGCCCCGCCGCATCAAAAGCCATCTCCGACGCACCCCACGTGGGATTTGCGATGGGGGATTACAGCTTGGCGGAAATCAGTTCGAAAAGCGGCCCCCCCTGACGTGTCGCCGCCAATCCCCATCCCGAGACCCCGCTCCGATGAGAATCACCGAACGCCGGCACCCGGCCACAACGCGGCTCGAACGCAGGTCGGCAGAAGCCATTGTCCGCCTCATGCACCGCGAGGACGCGAAGGTTCTTACGGCGGTTCGCAACGTTCTGCCGCAAGTCGCGCGCGCCGTCGGCCTCATCACGGACGCGCTGGCGCGCGGCGGGCGATTAATCTACCTGGGTGCCGGGACCAGCGGCCGGCTGGGCGTGTTGGATGCTGTCGAGTGCGGACCGACGTTCGGAACGAATCGCGTCATCGGGCTGATGGCCGGAGCCCCCCGCTCGATGCTCCGGCCGAGCGAGGCGGCGGAGGACGACCTCCGCCTGGGCGCGCGCGATCTTCGCCGCGTCCGACTCAACACCCATGACGTTCTGGTCGGCATCTCCGCGAGCGGCCGCACTCCCTACGTGATCGGCGGGATGAAGTACGCAAAATCGAGGGGTGCAACGGTCATCGCGCTGACGTGCAATCCGGCGGCGCCCATACGAAAACTGGCGGACCTCGCCATCCTCCCGGTGGTGGGACCGGAAATTGTGGCCGGATCCACGCGGCTCAAAGCTGGAACGGCGCAGAAATTGGTGCTCAACATGCTTTCCACCGCCAGCATGATCCGGTGGGGACGCGTGCTCTCCGGCTGGATGATTACCGTCCGACCCACGAATCGCAAGCTGCGAGAACGCGGATGCGATATTCTAGGAAAGCTAACCGGACGCAGCCGGGCGAGCGCTTTGCGTGCTCTGGAGAATTCCGGCGGGCGGCTTCCCGTCGCGGCCTTGATGCTCTTGCTGGATTTGAGGAAGCCCGCCGCCGAAAAACGACTCGCGATGTTTCCCAGCCCGGTGTCGGCCATTCAAGCCGCACTGGAAGGCAGCCGGAAAGTCCGCAGGCGGTAAATCTCTATGGAGAAGTTCGTCATCAACGGCGGCAAACCGCTCGAGGGCCGGGTTCGGGTGAGCGGCGCCAAGAACGCCGCGCTGCCCGCCATGGCGGCGGCGCTGCTGACGCCCGAACGCGTGATCCTCCACAATGTCCCGCGCGTGCGCGACATCAGCACCATGCGCAGCCTGCTCGACGAGATGGGCGCGGATTCCTCCATTACCCACGAAGACCACGGCAACCGCGTCGAGATCGAAGCGAGAAGACTCCTCCATCCGCTGGCCCCTTACGAACTGGTCAAGCAAATGCGCGCCTCGGTGCTGGTGCTGGGACCGCTGGTCGCGCGATTCGGGAGAGGTCGCGTCTCCCTGCCCGGCGGCTGCGCCATTGGCGCGCGCCCCATCAACCTTCACCTGAAGGGATTGGAGGCCCTGGGCGCGACCATCACCCTCGAGCACGGCTACGTGGACGCGCGCGCTGTCCGGCTGAAAGGCGCCCCCTTCTGCTTCGATACGATTTCGGTGACCGGAACGGAGAATCTGATGATGGCCGCCGTGCTGGCGGAGGGAGAAACCGTCCTGGAAAATGCCGCGCGCGAGCCGGAGATTCGCGACCTCGCCGACCTTTTGAACAAAATGGGGGCCGCCATTGAAGGCGCGGGAACCGATACCATCCGCATTCGCGGCGTCCAGCACTTGCACGGGGCCGACCATCGCATTATTCCAGACCGCATTGAAGCCGGAACCTTCCTGCTGGCGGCTCCCGTCACGCGCGGCCACCTGATCATTGAGGGCGCGGAACCCGCGCATCTCGCCGCCACCATTGCCAAGCTCCGGCAGAACGGCGTCACCATCCGGCAGCAGGGTCAGGGAAAACTGGAATCGAAATTCAACGGCAAGCTGCTCGCTGCCGACGTCACGACCCGGGAATATCCCGGTTTTGCCACTGATATGCAGGCCCAGTATATGGCGCTGATGACCCAGGCCGAGGGAACCTCCGTCATTACCGAGACGATCTTCGAGAACCGCTTCCTGCACGCCTTTGAGTTGATGCGTCTCGGCGCGGATATTACGGTGGAAGGACGCCGGGCCGTCGTCCGCGGCAGAACGCCCTTGACCGGCGCCAAGATTCAGGCCTCCGACCTTCGCGCCAGCGCTTCACTGGTGCTGGCGGCCCTGGCCGCCGAGGGCCAAACGGTCATTGACCGCGTCTATCACATTGACCGTGGCTACGAGCGCATTGAAGAGAAGTTGATGGGCGTGGGAGCCGACATCCGGCGCATTTCGGAATAGTCCGTTGCTGCACCGGATTTCATCCCGCCCTTCGTCATGGGATTGTTGCGCCGCCTGAAAATCAGCGCGACTTTCCCGAAAACACAACGGGCGGCGTCAGGAGAGGAGCCTGACTGCCGCCCGTTGCTT
>CAZHKT010000099.1:0-13632 GCA_964533045.1 uncultured Acidobacteriota bacterium
AGAGGCAGACGAGGGCACAACCGTTGATTTTTCCAAGGACGAGAGCCACCTTTTCTTCACGGTCGGGGAGCGCGTGCTCATCTCGCGCATGCTGACAGGACAATTCCCGAACTATGAGGCCGTGCTGCCTCGTGAGAATAATCGCACCGCGGAGCTTGACCGGGACCTGTTGGTGGCGGCTGTCCGCCGCGTGGCGCTACTGGCCGACGAGCGTTCGCGCGCTATCCGCGTGCAGATGGAGAAGGATAAGATCGAGATTTCTTCCAATAGCGGCGAATACGGGGAAGCTCATGAGACCCTGGACGCCGCCTATAGTGGCGACCCCCTCCATATCGGGTTCAATTATCAATACTTACTCGATTTTCTGGAGGTACTGGGGCCCGGCGGCAAGGTGCGGCTGGAGCTGAAGGACGAGCAGAGCGCCGGCCAGTTGCGGCCCCTCGCCGATGATGGCCTGAGCTATCGCTACATCATCATGCCAATGCGCATCTGAGGCAGGGGCGTCCGGCACCGCATCGAGATGGAAGAAGCTATCTGGGACCGGCAGGGCTGAGCAATCCCTGTCGGTCTTTTCACGTCAGGCAAAAGGATGTTGCGCGACGGTCGCGGTCGTGCCCCGGACCAGCCAGACTCTGGTAGAGCAGGGGAAGCCTGCACCTACCGCAAACGGAAGGATTCCTGAGACGCAGGGAGGCTGGGTAAGGCGTGGCGAAGGAGAAAGTGGCCAACAACAACTCACCGGAAAGCTACGATTCCTCGAGCATCAAGGTACTCGGCGGCCTGGAGGCGGTTCGCAAGCGCCCGGCCATGTATATCGGCTCGACCGGCCAGACAGGCCTGCACCACCTTGTCTGGGAAGTTGTGGATAACGCCGTGGACGAGGCGCTCGCCGGCTACTGTGATCGCATTGACGTTACCGTGCATACCGACAACTCGGTCACGGTGGTCGACAACGGCCGCGGCATTCCCGTGGACCTGCACAAGGAGGAGAAGCGCTCCGCGGCGGAAGTGGTGATGACCGTGCTCCACGCGGGCGGCAAGTTCGACACCCGGAGCTACAAGGTTTCGGGGGGCTTGCATGGCGTCGGGGTCTCGGTGGTCAACGCCCTGTCCGAGTGGCTCGATGTGGCGATCTGGCGCGACGGTTACTCCTGGGAGCAGTCCTACGAGCGCGGCACACCGCTCGAGCCGCTGAAGAAGCGGGGCAAGACGGAGAAACGGGGAACCAAAATCACCTTTCTTCCCGACTCCAAGATTTTCGATTCCATTGAGTTCAATTTCGACACACTGGCCCAGCGGTTGCGCGAGCTTTCGTTCCTGAACAAGGGGCTGACCATCCGCCTCAAAGACGAGCGCACCAGCAAACAGGCGGAATTCCACTACACGGGCGGCATCGCGGAGTTCGTCAAGCACTTGAACAAGAACAAAACCGTCCTGCACACGCAGCCCATCTGCGCGGAGGCGCAGCGCGGCGACGTGACCATCGAATTCGCCGTGCAGTATAACGACACCTACAGCGAAACCGTCTTCTCCTTCGCGAACAACATCAACACCGTCGATGGCGGGACCCACCTTTCGGGATTCCGCTCGGCGCTGACGCGCGCCATCAACCAGTTCGGGCAGAATCAGGGGCTCTTCAAAGACGTCAAGGAGAACCTCCAGGGCGAGGACGTGCGGGAAGGCTTGGTGGCCGTGATCAGCGTCAAGCTGCCGCAGCCGCAATTTGAAGGGCAAACCAAGGGCAAGCTGAACAGCGACATCCAATCCACGGTGGCGAGCTTCGTGTACGAGAAGCTCATGGAGCACTTCGAGAAGAATCCCACTGCCGGGCGCAAGATTTGCAGCAAGGCGATTGATGCGTCGCGGGCACGCGAAGCAGCACGCAAAGCGCGCGAGCTGACACGCCGAAAAGGGGCGCTCGACTCCGGGGGGTTGCCCGGCAAGCTGGCGGACTGCCAGGAGCGCGATCCGCAGCGCTGCGAGCTCTTCTTGGTCGAGGGTGACTCGGCGGGTGGCAGCGCCAAGCAGGGCCGCGACCGCCGTTACCAGGCAATTCTCCCGCTCCGCGGCAAGATTCTCAACGTCGAGAAGGCGCGGCCCGATAAGATGCTTTCGCACGAAGAAATTCGCGCGCTGATCACCGCGCTCGGCACCGGCATCGGCAAGGACGATTTCGACGTTTCCAAGCTGCGCTACGGCAAGATCATCATCATGACCGACGCCGACGTGGACGGCTCGCACATTCGCACCCTACTGCTGACGTTCTTTTACCGCCAGATGCCCGAACTGGTCGAACGCGGCCACGTGTTCATCGCCCAACCGCCGCTCTACCTGATCAAGAAGGGAAAGAGCGCGCGCTACATCCGGGACGAGAAGGAGTTCCGGCGGGAGGTGATGCGCCGCGCCACCGAAGATCATGCCGTCGAAATCAGCGACGGCGGCAAGAAGACGCGCGTCGAGGGAGGTGACCTCACCAACATCCTGATGGCGCTCGCCGAGTACGTGGAGATTTTCGCCAAGCTGGAGAAGCGCTTGGGCGACGCCCGGCCCCTCAATGCCATGCTCAGCGCCGAACTAGGCAAGAAGATGGAACTGGAAGACAAGACGAAAGCCGAGGCGATTGCCAAAGACCTGAAGGCGCAGGGGTTCAAGACCGCCGTGGAACTTGACGAAGAGCATGGGCTCTACACGCTCACCTACGCCAACGAATCGCTGGGCGAGCGCAAGATCGACTGGGAACAGGTGTCCAGCCCTGATTACCGCCGCCTGCTCGACCTGCACAAGCGCGTACGCAACTTCGACAAGCCACCCTTTCTCCTTTCGAGCAACGGCAGCCAGATCAAGGTGGAAAACCGCGTGCAGCTTCTGGAATACGTGATGGCGCTGGGCAAGAAGGCCTTCACCGTGCAGCGCTTCAAGGGTCTGGGTGAAATGAATCCCTCTCAGCTCTGGGAAACCACCATGGACGCCGAACAGCGCACCCTGCTCCAGGTGCGCGTCGAGGACCAGGTCGAGGCCGATTCCATCTTCACCGTCCTGATGGGCGACGCCGTCGACCCGCGCCGTCAGTTCATCCAGGAAAACGCATTGGAAGTGAAGAACCTCGATATCTAGGCGGCCCTTTCATCCGGAGCGCCACGAAGGGCTCAGGATGACCGTGCCGGGCGTGGGGATCAAAGGACAGCTATCGCATGAGTGATCAGGAACTCATCAAGCCGCTGCGGGAAATTCCCGTCAACATTGAAGACGAGATGCGGGCGTCGTACCTCGATTACGCCATGAGCGTGATCATCGGCCGCGCCCTGCCCGACATCCGCGACGGCCTGAAGCCTGTGCATCGGCGCATTCTCTACGCCATGTATCGCGAAGGCATCACCTCCGACAAGCGCTACGTGAAGTGCGCCGGCGTCGTCGGCGAAGTGATCAAGAAGTATCACCCGCACGGCGACGCGGCGGTTTACGACACCATGGTGCGCATGGCGCAGGACTTCAACATGCGCTATCCGCTGATCGACGGCCAGGGGAATTTCGGTTCCGTGGATGGTGATCCGGCCGCCGCCTACCGGTACACGGAGTGCCGTCTCTCGAAGCTTGCCGAGCAATTGCTGGCCGACATCGACAAAGAAACCGTGGACTTCGTCCCCAACTTCGACGAGTCCACGGAAGAGCCTACCGTGCTTCCCACGCGCGTGCCCAATCTGCTGGTCAACGGCTCGGACGGCATCGCCGTGGGCATGGCCACCAAGATTCCGCCGCACAACCTGACGGAAATCATCGAAGCCGCCATTCTCCTCATCCACAAGCCGAATGCCTCCATCGACGATGTGCTGGCCCTCGTTCCCGGACCCGATTTTCCGACCGGCGCCTACATTTACGGCCGCAGCGGGATCAAGTCGGCGTACCAGACCGGTCGCGGGCAGTTCACCATGCGCGCCAAGGCCGCCATCGAGCGCCCCACGAAGGAAAAGCAGCAAATCGTCATCACCGAGATTCCCTTCCAGGTCAACAAGTCGAAAGTCATCGAGCGCATCGCCGAGCTCGTGCAGGATAAGAAAATTGAAGGCATCTCCGACGTGCGCGATGAGAGCGACCGCGACGGCATGCGCATCGTCATCGAACTCAAGCGCGGCGAGCCGCCGGAAGTCATCCTCAACAACCTGTACAAGCACACGCAGCTCCAGGAAACCTTCGGCATGATCATGCTGGCCATCGTCAATGGCCAGCCGCGCACCCTGTCGCTGATCGAAGCGATCCAGCTCTTCATTGACCATCGCATCCAGGTGGTCCGCCGGCGCACGGCCTATGAGTTGCGCAAGGCGCTGGAGCGCGCGCACATTTTGGAAGGGTTCCTGAAGGCGCTTCAGCATCTCGACGCGATCATCAAGCTGATCCGGGCGTCCAAAACGCCCAAGGAAGCGCGCGAAGGCCTGGTGGCGCGGTTCGAGTTCAGCGAACGGCAGGCGCAGGCCATCCTGGAATTGCAGCTCCAGCGCCTCACCGCCCTCGAACGCGAGAAGATTCAGATGGAGTACGACGATCTCCAGAAGAGGATCGCCGAGTACCGCGACATTCTTGCCAGTGACAAGGCGCTGAAGAAAGTCATCATCGAGGAACTGAAAGAAGTCCAGAAGGCATTCGGCGACGCGCGCCGCACCGAGATCATCGAGGAGCAGGCGGAGATCAAGCTGGAAGACCTGATCGCCGTCGAGGACGTGGTCATCACCGTCTCGCACAGCGGCTACATGAAGCGCACGCCGGTCTCCACCTACCGCCAGCAATCGCGCGGGGGCAAGGGACGCCTGGGCATGAAGACGCGCGAGGAGGATTTTGTCGAACACCTCTTCATCGCCTCGACGCACAGCTACATCCTGGTCTTCACCAACCGGGGGCGCGTGCACTGGCTCAAGGTTTATGAGATTCCCGACGTGGGGGCGGCGGGGCGCGGCAAGAACGTGGTCAACCTGGTCAATCTCGCGCCCAAAGAAACAGTGGCGGACATGGTCGCGGTGAAACAGCTGCCGGATGAACCCAAGGACATCAGCATCGACGGCGAAACCTACGCAGCGGAAGGCTATGTGGTGCTGGTCACCAAATACGGCGTGATTAAGAAGACGCGCCTCGCCGAGTTCTCCAACCCCATGTCGCGTGGCATCATCGCCATGGGCATCGAGGAGAAGGACGAACTGATCGCCGCCCAGCTCACCACCGGGCGCGACACGGTGTTCCTGGCCTCGCACGAAGGCATGGCCATCCGCTTCCCCGAAAGCGACGTGCGCGATATGGGGCGCCAGGCTTACGGCGTGAAGGCGATGGACCTGGATGAGGGCGATTACATCGTGGGCATGGAAATCGTCGGCGACAAGGAACTGATTCTCTCCGTTACCGAAAAGGGTTACGGCAAGCGCACGCCGATCACGGAGTATCGTCTGCAATCGCGCGCCGGCAAGGGCGTCATCAACGTCAAGACCGCGGAGCGCAACGGCAAGGTGGTGGGCGTGCTGAGCGTGACCGAGGATTCGGAAGTGATGATTATCAGCGAGCAGGGCAAGATCACCCGGCTCGACGCCAGCACCATTCGCGAGTCCGGCCGCGCGGCGCAGGGCGTGCGCCTCATCAACCTGGAAGAAGGCGACAAGGTCGCCGCCGCCTGCCTGGTCAAATCCGAGGACGCCAATGGCGGACCTTCCCAGCCGCCGCTGATTCAATGAAGAGGCGTCGGGGCTCTGGAAGGGGTATCCCGACCGTGTAGGGAGGGCACGGCCAGCATAGCCGTCCCCCGCCCAGCGGAGACAGGGGCGGCGGCCGGCGCGACTTGTCTATGACGACTCCGCGGGGTATGCTTCCATTTCAGGGAAATATCCATGGGCGAACTGGAGATCAAAGAGCAACGGCTCTACGAGGGACTGCGCCGCGTCCCCTCGCTGATCGTCGCCTATTCAGGCGGGGTGGATTCGGCGTACCTGGCGTATGCGGCGCATCGGGCGCTGGGCGACCGGATGCTGGCCGTGACGGCGCTCAGCGCCAGTTATTCGGCGCGCGACCGCGCCGAGGCCGAGGCCTGCGTGGCGCGCTTCCAGATGCCGCACGAATTCATTGAGACCGACGAACTGGCGAATCCCGCTTATCGCGCCAATCATCCCGACCGCTGCTTCTTCTGCAAAGACGAACTCTTTGACAAACTCGATGCACTGGCCGCGCAACGGGGGTTTGCTGCGGTAGCTTACGGCGTGAACCTGGATGACCAGGGCGACTGGCGGCCGGGCCAGCGCGCCGCGCGGAACCATCGCGTGCTCGCGCCGCTGCTCGAGGCGGGACTGACCAAGGCCGATATCCGGGAACTGGCACGGCGGGGCGACGTGCCCGTCTGGAATCGCCCGGCCAGCGCTTGCCTCTCCTCGCGCATTGCTTACGGCATCGAAGTCACGCCCGAACGCCTTAAGATCATCGAGCAAGGCGAAGAAGCGTTGCGCGAGCTGGGCTTCCGCCAGATGCGGGTGCGCTATCACGATGATATTGTGCGCATCGAGATCTCGCCTGAGGAAATGCCGCGTGCACTCTCGCCCGAGATGGCGCGCAAGTTTGTGGAAATCTTCAAGGCACTGGGCTTCAAGTTCGTTACCCTCGACCTGGAAGGGTACCGCAGCGGGTCGCTGAATACCCACCTGATTCAAATCGAGAAGTAATGCTGGGGGCGCGGGAATCCTGCCCGCATGCGGCCGGGACGGCCGCCCTCCCAGGTTTACGCCGCAAATTCCCTGGCGAGGCGGAGGGTGGTGGTGTGGATGGCGACGGTGTCTTCGACCTGGCGGGCGTAACCGCCAGCGAGGGTGACGGCCACAGGAATCTTCCTGGTGCGAGCCTTTTCAAACACCATCCGGTCGCGCTTCTCCAGTCCTTCCAGTGACAGTTTCAATCCACCGAGTTGGTCTTCGCGGTAAGGGTCCGCACCCGCGACGTAAAAGATCAACTCCGGATGGAAGTTTGCGAGGGCGAAATCCAGCCCCTTTTCCAATTCATGCAAGTACGCTTCGTCACCGGCGCCGTCTTCGATGTGGATGTCGAGCGAGCTGGGCGGCTTGGGGTAAGGGTAGTTGTTGGCCTGGTGAATCGAGAGGGTGAAGACGCTGGGATCGCCGCCGAAGATGTGAGCCGTGCCGTTGCCTTGGTGAACGTCGGTGTCCACGGTCATGGCGCGCTCGATGGTGTTGTCCTTTTGCAGGGCGCGGATGGCGATGGCGACATCGTGGAGCACACAGAAACCCTCGCCGTGGTCGGGAAAGGCGTGATGGAAACCGCCACCCACATTGGCGCAGGTTCCGTCTTGAAGCGCCAGCCGCCCGGCCAGGATCGAACCACCCGCAGCAAGCCATACGGCGCGCACCAGTTCAGGCGAATACGGAATCTCCATGCGCAGGATTTCGAGATAGGAAAGCTTTCCCGTTTGCAGCTTGCGGATGTAGTCGCGGTCGTGGACGAGGGCGATCTCCTCGACGGAAGCCGCGCTGGGCGCTACGATGTCCCGCTCGGTGGCAATGCCATCCCGCAGCAACTTTTCCTTGATCAGGCGGTACTTGACGGAAGGAAAGACATGGTTGCCGAGATGAAGGTCGTATTCGTCAGAGTAGATGAACTTCACAGGAAGCATCTCATGGCGAGCCTTCGGCGTTCACCCTCCCTGGCCTTTCGGAACCACAGGGGGTTCGACCGCCGAAAGCTGGTAGCTGACAGCCTCGTTACTCCACCGTCACCGATTTCGCCAGGTTCCGCGGTTGATCGACGTCGCAGCCGCGCAGCACGCCGATATGATAGGCGAAGAGCTGGAGCGGCACGGCCTCGAGAATGGTGGAAAGCATGCCGATCGTGTGCGGCAGGACGACCAAGTGGTCGGCCATGGCGCACATGTCCTTGTCGCCTTCCGTGACGAGCGCGAGGATGGTGGCCCCGCGCGCCTTGGCTTCCTTGACGTTGGAGATGGTGCGTTCGTACCGAGCCACCGAATAGGGCGAATCCCAGTTGCAGGTGGAATTCACCACCACGGGCGAGCCTTCGGAAATCAAGGCGTGCGGCCCGTGCTTCATTTCGCCCGCCGGATAGGCTTCTGCGGGAATGTAGGAGAGCTTTTTCAGCTTCAAGGCGCCTTCCAGCGCCACCGGGAAGTGCACGCCGCGGCCCAGGAAAATAAAGTCCGAGGAGCGATAAAAGAGCCGCGCCAGATCTTCAATCTCCTCGTCGCGCTGCAAGACCGACTCGAGCAACTTGGGGATGCCGGTGAGCGCGGTCAGGTAGCGCTTGGCTTCAGCGGGAGGCAGGTTGCCGCGAAGCTGCCCCAGGTACACCGAGAAGAGCACCAGCGCGGCGAGCTGGGACGTGAACGTTTTGGTGGAGGCGATACCGATCTCCGGCCCAGCGTGCGTGTAGATGGTTCCGTTGGCTTCGCGCGGCACCATGCTGCCCAGAACGTTGCAGATAGCGAGCGTCTTGGAGCCTTTCAACTGGGCTTCGCGCTGCGCGGCGATGGTGTCGGCGGTTTCGCCCGACTGCGTGATCAGAATGGTGAGCGTGCGCGGATCGACCAGCGGGTCGCGGTGGCGAAACTCGGAGGCATAATCCACTTCGACCGGGACGCGCGCCAGTCGCTCGATCATCACCTTCCCGGCCAGGGCGCTGTGGCGCGACGTCCCGGCTGCCACGATTTTAATCTCGCGAAAGTTGCGGAACTCCTCCTCGGTGATCTCCATTTCGTCGAGGAAGACCTGGCCGGTTTCGGGCGAGATACGTCCGAGCGTGGTGTCGCGCACGGCGCGCGGCTGCTCGTAGATTTCCTTTAGCGTAAAGTGGCGGAAGCCGCCCTTCTCCGCCAGAATCGGATCCCAGGTGATATGCTGAACGCGGCGCGTGACGGGCTTGCCGGAAAAGTCGGTAAGCTTGACGCCCTGCGGCGTCAGCACCGCCAGATCGCCGTCGGCCATGAAAAAGAGATCTCGCGTGTGATAGACGATGGCGGGAACGTCGCTTGCCACAAAATACTCGTCTTTGCCGAGACCGATGACCGCCGGCGGTCCCTGGCGCACTGCCACGATGCGGTTCGGATCGCGCGTCGAGATGATGGCGAGGGCGAAGACGCCCGTCAGTTCGCGCACCGCCAGCCGCGTTGCCTCTTCCAGCGACCCGGCGGCCGCGCCGTCCAGATGTTTTTCGATCAGGTGCGCGATCACTTCCGTGTCGGTTTCAGTGCGGAAGCGGTGCCCCTCCGCCGCCAGATTTTCCTTGAGCGCGACGTAATTCTCGATGATGCCGTTATGCACCACCACCACCGTGCCGTGGCAGTCGCGGTGCGGGTGAGCGTTCTCCTCGGTGGGCGCCCCGTGGGTGGCCCAGCGCGTGTGGCCGATGCCGTACGTGCCGTCGAGCGGATTGAGCCGGATGATTTCTTCCAGATTGCGCAGCTTGCCGGTGGCACGGCGGATGTCGAGCTTGCCCTCGCGGATCACCGCCAGACCGGCCGAATCGTAGCCCCGGTACTGCAAGCGCTGCAGTCCTTCCAGCAGCACCGGCACCACCCGCTTGTTGCCGATGTAACCGATGATTCCTGACATGATGACTCCACCGGGAAATTGGGGAGATGGCGGCGTGTCGTCGCCGCCACGGACATCTATGAATCCGGTAAGAATAACGCATTATAACAGATTGTTGCGCAGAGGCCGCGCGCGATACGTCGGCGCCGCAAATGAGCAAGCCCGGCTGTGCTATATTCGACCGCGGGAGGTGCAGGGTTTGACGGGGGCGAACGAAGCCGGGCTGGCCTCGTATGCGATGCGGGTGGAGAATTCGCTCGGCCGTCGGCACCCTGAGCCGTCGCATCCCTACCGCAACGATTACGAGCGCGACCGCGACCGCGTCATTCACTCGCGCGCCTTCCGACGGCTGGAGGACAAGACGCAGGTCTTCACCGCGCGCTACTCCGACCACTTCCGCAATCGCCTCACCCACACGCTGGAGGTTGCGCAGATCAGCCGCACGGTGGCGCGCGGCCTGGGGCTGAACGCCGACCTGGTTGAGGCGCTAGCCTTGGCGCACGACATCGGCCATCCGCCCTTCGGCCATGCCGGCGAAGAAGTGCTCGACCGGCTGATGCGGGACCACGGCGGCTTTGATCACAACCTGCACGCGCTGCGCATCGTCGAGCATTTCGAGCAGAAGTATCTGGACTTCCCGGGCCTCAACCTGACCTTCGAGGTGCGCGAAGGCATCATCAAGCACTCGCGCGACTACGACGCCGCCACGCACCCCGGATTGGCCGAATATCGCCTGGACGAGCGTCCCGCGCTGGAAGCTCAGCTGATCGATCTGGCCGACGAAATCGCCTACAACTGCGCCGACCTCGACGACGGCTACGAGGCCAAGTTGCTCTCCGTCGCCGCGATGCGCGAAGAGATTCCGCTCTTCGACCGCCTTTACCGGCCGGTTGAAAAGAGGTACGCCGCGGCGCTCGAAAAGCTGCTCTTCAACGAGGCGCTGAAACAGCTTCTCAATCTGCTGGTGACGGACCTGGTGGCATCAACCCGGAAACGGGTGGAGAAGGCGGCCATCCGCAGCGTGGACGACGTGCGGCGGCACCCGGCGCGTCTGGCGGGATTCGGCGCCGCCATGGGCGAGGAAAACCGCCGAATCAAGGAGTTTCTCGGGGCGCGCCTCTACTCCCATCCCAGCATCCGTTCCGAGCGCAAGAAGATCGCCCGCTCCGTGGAGGGCCTGTTTGAATACTTCCTCAAGCACCCGCGCAGCCTCCCGGCTTCCTATCACGCCAAGGTGCAGCGGGAGCCGCTTGAGCGCATCGTCTGCGATTACATTGCGGGCATGACCGATACTTATCTGATTCGGCAATATACGAAGTACGTGACGGGCTGAGGCCCGCTGCTGCGGGCTGTGTTAAGATACGCGCCATGCGCGCCCGCGGGGCTCGCCAAGGAAGACTCTCCCAAGATGACGCTGCGCCGGCAACTGGTAGTCGCTCTCCTCCTGCTGCTGATCGTGATCATGGTGACGGCGTCGGGCTACTCCCTCCTGGGCGGACCGAACGTCACGCTGCTGGATGCCATTTACATGGCCGTCATCACTTTTGCCTCCATCGGCTACGCCGAAGTGGTGGATACCAGCGGCAATCCCCCCTTGCGCATCTTCAATATGGTCATGATCCTGTTCGGCATCGGGATCATGCTCTACGTCTTTTCGGCGTCGACGGCCTTCATCGTGGAAGGCGAACTGAAGGATATTGTCCGGAGAAGGAAGATGGAGAAACGGATCCGCGAACTGAAGGACCACTTCATCGTCTGCGGTGCGGGCGAGACGGCGGTGCACATCGTTCAGGAGCTCATCAGGACGGCCAATCCGTTCGTCTTGATCGACCATGATGCCGAGCGGCTGGCGCGCCAGGTGGAGCACTTTGGCGACATCTGCTGGGTGCAGGGCGAGGCGGCGGACGAAGAAGTCCTGAAGGCGGCGGGCATTGAGCGCGCCCGCGCCCTGGCCACCGTGCTGGGCGACGACAAGGACAACATGATGGTCACTGTCACGGCGCGCCAGATGAACCCCGCTCTGCGCATCGTGGCCCGCTGCGTGGACGCGCGCATGGGCGAGCGCATGGTGCGCGCCGGGGCGTCCGTCGCCGTTTCGCCCAACATGATCGGCGGCCTGCGCATGGTCTCGGAAATGATCCGCCCTCACGTTGTCAGCTTCCTCGACCTGATGCTCAAAGAGAAATCCAAGACCTTGCGCGTGGATGAAATTGCCATTCCGGCGGGTTCGTCCTGGGTCGGAAAAACCATCGGCGACACGGAAATTCACCGCAAGTACGATCTGCTGGCTCTCGCCGTGCGCAAACCGAACGGCGACAACATCTATAACCCGCAAGGTGATATGACGCTGCTCGCCGGCGATGTCCTGATCGTCATGGGCGACGTCCAGAAAGTCCACGAAGCGCGCGAAGCTTCCAAGTAGCGCTCGGCCGCAGGAAATTCGCGTTCTTCCGCGCGGCGTGACAGCCGGGTTCCAGGCTCGGCGGGCCTTCCTCTGACATGTCCTTGTCACATTTCCGCCGCGCCCTGTATGCTGGAAGGGAGGGGCGCTCGTCGCACCTTTTGGACGCACAGCGCCATGCCAGGAGGATCATTGAAGGGGCAAGCTCGCTTTTCATCGCGGGGCATCGGCAACGGGCTTTTGTTCGTGAGCCTGGTGTTGTGCGCGATTCTCGGGGTCATTGGTTACAAGACGACGCGAAGCCAGGGGCCGGCCATCACCCTACGATCGCAACTCAAGGGCATCGGTCAGAGCACGGAGATGGTGCTGGAGGCGAGCGACGCGAGGCATCGCGTCCAGCGCGTTGAAATCGAACTCCAGCAGGGCGGCCGCACCTTCCGGGTGATGGACCAGCAGCTGCCGGTTCCCTCCAGCCTGAAATTCTGGTCGAAGCAAGGCCAGCGCAGCGCGGTGTTTTCCGCGCGCGCCGGCCGCAAGGAATTTCCCGAGCTTCAAGAAGGCCGCGCCACCCTGCGCATCATCGCCACCAACGATTCCTGGGGTAACTTCTTTCGCGGGGGACGAAGCGAAATGGTGATGGACCTGCCTGTGCGCTTCGCGCCGCCGCAGGTGCAGGTGCTCAGCTTTCCGCACTATGTCAATCAGGGTGGCGCGGAGCTGGTGGTGTTCAAAGTCTCGCCGGGGACCGCCGAGTCCGGGGTGAAAGTCGGGGACCTGTTCTTTCCCAGCTGGCCGGTGAAGGACTCCATGCCCGAGACGCGGCTCTGTCTTTTCGCCTACCCCTACGACGTGGATGCGGCCATGCCGGCGCGCATCCTGGCGCGCGACGACGCGGGCAACGAAACGGTGAGCCACTTCACCTATCGCGTCTTTCCCAAGAAGTTTCGCACTGACAAGATTCAGTTGAGCGACGAGTTTATGGCGCGCGTTGTGCCGCCCATTATGAGCCAGACGCCGGGCTTCCAGGAACAGGGCAGCTTGCTGAAAGACTTCCTCACGATCAACGGCGAACTACGCCGCGCCAACGCCGCCGAACTGGTGACGCTCGCGCAGAAGACCGCGCCGCATTTTCTGTGGGCGCAGCCGTTCGTGCAGCTGGGAAATTCCAAGGTGGAAGCGGCGTTCGCCGACAGCCGCACCTACCTTTACAACGGGCAGGAAGTCGATCGCCAGACGCACCTGGGTTTCGATCTGGCCGTGACCCAGCAGGCTCCGGTCGTTGCCGCGAACGACGGCGTGGTGATTCGCGCCGCCAACTTCGGCATCTATGGCAACACGGTGATTATTGATCACGGCTGCGGCTTGCAGACGCTTTACGCACATCTGAGCTCGATGGGTGTGAAAGAAGGCGACCCGGTGAAGCGCGGGCAGGAGATCGGCCGCAGCGGCCAGACCGGCCTCGCCGGCGGCGACCACCTCCACTTCACGACTCTATTGCAGGGAATTCCCGTCAACCCGGTCGAATGGTGGGATCCGCACTGGATTCACGACCGCATCGAAGCCAAACTCGCGCCCTACCGCTAAACCGATCTTGTGCCGAGATCTAGAGAGAATTACATAATATAGTGACATCAGGGAGCATTTCGTGTATACTTC
>CAZHKT010000100.1:0-13622 GCA_964533045.1 uncultured Acidobacteriota bacterium
GCCGCGCGCCGAATTCATCGAAAGGCGGCGGTGGGGACCCTACCTCTGCTGCGAATGCTTCTTTCCGAGTTTGACTACCCCCTTCCGGCCGAGCTGATCGCGCAGCGGCCGCTCGAGCAGCGCGACGCCTCGCGCCTGTTGCTGCTGGATCGCGCCGCCGGCACCATGGCCGATCACACCTTCCGCGACCTGCCGCAAATTCTCCAAGCCGGAGATCTTCTGGTGTTCAACAACACCAAAGTATTTCCGGCGCGATTGCTCGGTCGGCGGCGCGGCGTGGGCGCGCAGCCGGTCAGTCCCCGCAATCCCGCCGCGCGCCGGCATTTGCGCGGCGCCATCGAGCTGATGCTCACCCGGCATTTGGGTGGCGACGAGTGGGAAGGATTGGTTCATCCCGGGCGAAAGATTCGTAACGGCGAAGTCTTAATCTTTGGTGACGACGAACTGGAAGCGGAAGTTACCGGGCGCGGCGAATTCGGCATCCGCCAGGTACGCCTCCGTTCGCGCCAGGGCTCCGTGGAGGATGCCATTGATCGTCTGGGTCACGTCCCGCTCCCGCCCTACATTCGCCGCCCGGACGAAGCCGCCGACCGCGCCACTTATCAGACCATCTACGCTAAAGCACGCGGTGCGGTGGCCGCGCCCACGGCGGGTTTGCATTTTACCGAGCGCGTGCTCGGCGAACTGCGCGTCCGCGGGATCGAAACCTGTGAGGTCACGTTGCACGTGGGCCTGGGGACTTTTCAGCCGGTGCGCAGCGAGGTGGTGGAAGAACACAAGATGGAGGGGGAACGGTACGAGATCAGCGAAAGCGCCGCGCGCGCCATCCAGCGTGCACGCTCGGAGGGCCGTCGCCTCGTGGCGGTGGGAACGACCAGCGTGCGAACCCTGGAGTTCGTCGCGCGGGAGAATGCCGGCAAGATTGTGGCGGGGCGGGGCGAGGCCGATCTCTTCATCTGCCCCGGCTTCAAGTTTCAAGTCATCGGCGCGCTGCTCACCAATTTCCACCTGCCCAAATCCACGCTGCTGATCCTGGTCTCCGCCTTCGCCGGCATCGACCTAACGCGCCGCGCCTACCAACACGCCGTGCACGAGCGATACCGCTTCTACAGCTACGGCGATTGCATGTTAATCTTGTAATCCACTGGGGCCGCAGCCGTCTCGGCTGCCTGCAGGCAAGATGCCTGCGGTCCCGGGGTTATTCCCACCTCACGCGCACGCGGTACTTCAGGATGGATTCGCCATTCGCCGGGACGGGAACCGTGAAGCGCGCGGCGAAGGCCGCGGACTTTTCCCACTTGAAAGTGGAATCGATCATGCGCCAGTCGCCGCCGATGGGTTCGTTGACGGTCACGG
Source organism: uncultured Acidobacteriota bacterium (assembly GCA_964533045.1). GTDB lineage: Bacteria > Acidobacteriota > Terriglobia > UBA7540 > UBA7540 > JACQNR01. The sequence goes on from CAZHKT010000100.1 coordinate 1,357, forward strand.
TGATCGGCTCGGCCTTGTGATTGCGAATGGCGACCTCAAACGCCAGTTCATACGAACTCGGTCCCAGTGCCACGTAGTCGGTCTGCTTGCGTTCGGTGACCACGTCGAAGGCGTTTCCGATCAGCAGGTCGAGCGTCTCGTCCTTGGGCGTGTGGTCAATGCGGTCCTCCCCGATGAACTGGACCCGACCTTTCGAGTCGCCTTGATAAACGCGGACGATTCCCGCCGGCAGCGGAATCCCCAGCGAATTCTCTTTCGAATTCTTGAACTTGATGCGGACGTTGACGGGATCCTTAAAGGGCTGCCCGGGGCGGTGGCGGTTGCGGTAGTAGAACTGTTGTCCGTTGACTTCAAAGACCTTTTCAATGGCGACGCCGGTGGAGGCGAGCAGACTGATCTGTTTCGACTGGTTGTGATTGATATTGGTGCGCCGGTCGAGCGTGTAGAGGTGATACTCGGAAAGGCCCTCTTCAGCGAATTGCGGGGCGGCCGGGGCTGCCATGGCCTTCATGGCGCGGCCTTCCATGGCCATATCGCGCCGTTCGTAGACACGGTGCAGTTCGCCCGCGACCAGTTGCAGCATGGCGTTCTTGAAGGCCGTGCCGCTGTTATTGACCACCGTGACCCAGCCGTTCAGGTCGGCGGCTTTCTGGTCGGCCGCGACCGTCAGCACATAATCCGAGCTCCAGTTGATCTGGTTGGTGAGGTACGACGCCTCGAGGGTGTGCTCGCCCGCCGTCTGATTGCTCAGCATCCAGACCAGCGTCGGTTTGCTGTAGAGATTCTCCGGGACGGAAGGGAAGATAAAGCGGTCGGCGCCCATGCCGGTAATGATCTGGTCGCCGACGCGCCACACGGGTCCTTCGTTGTACGCCAGCAGCGTGGCTTTGACCCATTCCTCGCGCGTGGAGTTGTTCTCCGTCTTCATGCGAACCAGCGTCAGTTCCTTGCCCACGTATTTCTGCAAGAGCTTTTGCGGGCTGAGCAGATCGTATTCATAGTTCTGCTCCAGCACCGTCAGGTCGCGCGGCGCGGAGAGCGACGCGATGTGCACGGTGGAAGGATTCACCGCGGCGGCGATATCCATGTAGCGCAGATGGACCACCCCCGCCGGCAGCTTCACCCGGCGCACGTCGCGCACCAGCGCGACATTGGAGTTATAGACGGTGACGGCCAGTTCCGTCTGGTCGTCCTCGGTGGAGGTCTCGGCGGGTGTCGCGGCAAAGCCGGGCGCCGCCAGGAGCGACAAGCCGACAATCAGAGCAAGCCCAAGGATGCTTCGGCGGGTTTTCAGCATGGTGCACCTTCCTATAGAAGTTTTGTCCCCTGCGCGATGAGAACGATTAGCATAACCCTTCTTGCAGGAAAAGTTGAGCCGCACCACCCGAAACAAAGATTCCCTGCAAGATCCCGCGCGAGGATCGTTCCTTCCCATGAGCCGCCGGAATGCACCGAACCCGGCAGCAAGTTGAGGAGGAACGGATATGAAGAAGGATTGGACCCAAGCATTCCTGATATGGACGCTTCTGGCGGCGCCGATTCTGGCCAAAACCATCGTGGCGCCGCGGCCCGCGCCCCAAGGCGAGAGCGTCGGAGATTTCCGCCGGAGCTGGCGCGTGCTGGAACCTATCTCGCGCCGCAATCTGACGATCTATCCGGTCGTGACCAACCTGAGGGCAGACACTTCTGGCTTCCTCACGCTGGACGAAGGAACCGCTTCCGGGCAGGTCCGAATTGTGGAACGCGGCCAACTCACAAGCACGATGATTCGCCGCCGCGAGGACCGTCGTTGGCCGCGCGTGGAGCAGGCCATGGACCGCAGCAGCGCCAGCGTGAACGAACTGGTGTTGGTAAACGACTCGGCGAAGCCGTTGCTGCTGCTGGCGGGCGAGGTCGTTTCGGGCGGCAAGCAGAACCGCATTATTGGCGCAGACGTGATCGTACCGCCCCGGGGCGAACCGATGCCGCTCACGGTTTTCTGCGTCGAGCACGGGCGCTGGTCGGAAGCACGGACCGGATTCGGTTCGGCGGGGGCCATCGCGCATCCGGAGATTCGCAAGGAGGCCCAGGCTCACAAGAGCCAGCAGGGCGTGTGGAACTCCGTGGCGCGCGCGGCTACTGGCATGGGGGCGGCGGCGTCGCCGACCTCAGACTACAAGCACGTCCTGGAAAGCCCCCACGTGAAAGCCCAGGTGGATGAAGCGGCACGCGCCCTGCAATCGGACTACGAGCGCGAACTGCGCGGGCAACTGAAGGGCGGAAGCGCCGTGGGGGTAGTGGTGGCGATCAACGGCGAAATCGTGTGGAGCGATGTCTTCCCGACCGCCGACCTGTTCCAACGGTACTGGCCGAAGCTGCTGCGGTCTTACATCATGGAGGCGGAAAGCCGCGGCGCGGGCCAGGTCGCACCGTGGAAGCCGTCTCCCTCCAGCGTGCCGGCGGTGAAGCAGGCGGAAGCCTTCCTGCTCGAAGACCAGGGTCGCGCCAGCATCAAGATCGAGCCCGCCGCCTATCGCCGTACCGAAATCGAGGCAGGGAAGTATCAGATTGTCGCCCTCGAAACGATCAACAAGGCGGAGGAGGTCGGCTTAATGCTTCACTACAACAAAATGACCCGCGGCTGACCGCCATCCTCCCGGCCGGCTGCGCCAAGGCGGTCCGTTTCCCTGGCGGACCGCCCCTGCGATGTGCTGTCATTTTGAGCGCAGTCCTCAGGCAACGCGTCGGGAGGGAGCGAAGAATCTGAAGTGCGAAGTGCAGATCCTTCGCTTCGCCTGCCGGCAGGCAGGCTCAGGATGACAAGTCCCTTTCAATGGACTCAAGGTTCACTTCGCTGAATCCCCGGCAGACCCAGTCGGCGTGTTTCAATTCCTCAGCGGGGCGGCTGTGGGTGAGCGCCAGGCAGCGGAGGCCGGCGCGCTGCGCCGCCACGATGCCCAGCGGCGCGTCTTCAATAGCGAGGCACTCTTCGGGCAGTAGGGCGTCGACGGCGAAAGCGGAAAGGCGGTTGAGACGCTTCACGGCGATTTCATAAACCTCGGGGTCGGGCTTGGATTGCTGGCAATCATCGGAGGTGCAGAGTACCTGGAAGCAATCGAGAAGTCTCATCTTCTTGAGAAGGTGTTCGATTTCCACGCGCAGGCTGCCGCTGGCGATGGCCAGTGGATAGTGCTCGGCGCACTGCCGGATGAAGGCTTCCGCTCCCGGGATGGGCGGAAGCCCCTCGCGGATGATGGCCTGGTAGGCCTTGAACTTCCACTCGATCAGCTCCTCGCGTCGCGCCGCGCTGAGCGGCTTGCCGTGGGCCTTGAACAGGTGTTCGACCAGGCCGCGGTCGTCGAGCGCCAGGTAGTCGCGGTAGTACTCCTCCTCAGTGACCGTCCAACCTTCGCGGGCGGCCATCTCCCGCGTCAGGTTGAAGATCAAACCCTCGCTATCGACAATCACTCCGTCGAAGTCAAATATGATGGCACGAAGCATGGTGGCACGCTGCGAATCGGCGCGGGCTGGGAATCCCCTATGATACACTGGGGTTTGCAGCATGAGCAAGGCATCGAACCGGTGCGGCCAGTCGCTGCATCGAATGGGGGAGTGAGGGAGGATTGGTGACCGAGGGCCTGAGCATCCCGGTGGCGTTTCTGGCGGGCGTGGTTTCGTTTCTTTCGCCCTGCGTTCTGCCGCTGGTTCCGGGATACATTTCGATGCTTTCCGGCGCCAGCATGGAAGAATTGAAGTCTGGAGCTGTGCCGGGGCTGGGCGGCAAGATCTTTCGCAACTCGCTCGCCTTTGTGGCAGGTTTTTCGCTGGTCTTCGTCTTGCTCGGCGCCTCCGCCACCGCCGTCGGCACATTCCTGCAATCCCAGAAGTCTGTTTTCAATGTCGTCGCCGGCGTTATCATTGTGATTTTCGGACTGCATCTGACCGGGCTGATCAGGATTCCGCTGCTTTATCGCGACGCCCGCCTGAATGCCCCGCAGTCCCGGCGCGGCTTGCTGGGATCGTTTGTGCTGGGCTTCGCATTTGCCTTCGGCTGGACGCCCTGCATCGGGCCGATCCTCACCGGCATCCTGGCGCTGGCGGCGACCGGCGAGACGGTGTTTCAGGGCATGTTCCTGCTGGCGATCTACTCGGCGGGTCTGGCGATTCCGTTCCTGCTGACGGGGCTCGGGCTGAGCCAGTTTATGAAGTTCTATGCCGGCTTCCGAAAACACCTCCATGCCGTCGAAGTTGTCTCGGGGGTCCTGTTGATCGGCATCGGTGTGCTGATGGCATTCAATAAGCTGGGTGTCCTTTCGGGGTATCTGAGCTTCTTGAATGTCTTCACGCTGTAGCGCCCGGCTTTAGCCGGGCACGGGTGCCGGCCTGAAGGCCGGCGCGACGGAGCTGTTTTGCATCCCATTCTCATTGACTTTGGCTTCTTCCAGCTCCCCACCTACGGGCCGCTGATGGTGACGGCGCTGGTGACGGCGATGCTGCTGGCCAGCCGGCAGGGGAAGATCGAGGGCCTGCATACGGGGCTCCTGTTTGATCTCAGCACCTGGCTGATTGTCGTCTCGCTGGTGGGCGCCAAGGTGCTGATGATGGTGACCGACTGGCGCACCTACTGGGAGCATCCCGCCGAGATCTTCAGTCTTTCGACGTTACGCGCCGGAGGCGTCTTCTACGGAGGATTCATTGCTGCCGTGCTTTTCGCGGGGTGGTACGTTCGCGCCCACCGACTGCCGCAGTGGAAGGTGTTCGACGCCTACGCGCCCGGCATCGCGCTGGGGCTGGGCATCGGGCGGCTGGGCTGCTTTGCCGCCGGGTGCGATTACGGCAAGCCCACCAGTTCCATTCTGGGGGTTGTCTTCACCAATCCGATTGCCAGCCAGGTGTCGGGAACCCCGCTGGGCGTGCGCCTTCATCCGACTCAGCTATATGAGACCTTTGCCTGTCTGGCCATTTTCGCCGTGCTGATGCTTCTCTACCGGCGGAAGTCGTTCGACGGCCAGATCTTTGCCGCATACCTGGGATTGTACGCCGCCGCGCGGTTTGGCTTAGAATTCCTGCGCGGCGATCGCGACCGGGGGTTTGTGTTTGGCGAGCTGACGTCGACGTCGCAATTCATCGCCATCCTCGCTTTCATTGTTGCGGCGTACCTGTCCTGGCGGCTGAGGATGCAGACTCGGACGGAGGCATAACTTCCCCGGCTTGACGCCGCGGAATTTGCAGGGAGCGGAAAGCTCCTTCTCAAAGAAGGCGGTGGAATGACTGAACCAATCGAAACCCCAGCCGGCGCCCCGGAGGGCCTCACGTCCGCTCCCGAGCCGCCTCGACCCAGGATGGGCAGGAGCGCGCTCGTCGCCATCGTCATGATCGCGGTCGTGGCGGGACTTTACCTGATAAACCGGTATTGGATTGCGCCAGCGACCAAGCAATCGCTCAAGTCCACGCCCAGCGCCAATCGTCCCCTGGCGCCGACTTTCACGGCCACCGACATCAATGGCCGCAAGCTGGATCTGGCTGATTACCGGGGCAAGGTGATCTTGCTCGATTTCTGGGCGACCTGGTGCGGGCCGTGCCGCATCGAAATTCCGGGCTTCGTCAAGTTGCAGGAGACGTACCGCGAGCAGGGCCTGGTGGTGATCGGCGTCTCCGAGGACGACAGCGTCGAGCCGGTGCGCGAATTCTACAGGGAATTCAGCATGAACTATCCGGTGGTGATGGGCGAGGGCAAAATTTCGGAGCTCTATGGCGGCATCGTGGGCCTCCCCACCACCTTCCTGATCGGGCGCGACGGGCGCATTTACTCCAAGCATATGGGCGCGACGGACGTGTCGGTGTTCGAGCAGGAAATCAAAGAACTGCTGGCAGCCGATGCCGGGACCGAAGTGAGCGAGTTCCAGCCCGCCCGTGGCGCGACGCCGGCGGAAGAGATCAAACTGGGCAATCCCGCCGAGATCAACTCGGAAGTTCCGGGCGTGGACCTGACCGGCGCCTCCCCGGAGAAAGTGGCCCAGCTTAAGAAGGTGCTCGAAACCATGTCGTGCGATTGTGGCTGCAAGATGAAAGTGCTCGAATGCCGGCACAAGGATCCGGGCTGCGGCGTGAGCAAGCGAATTGCCCGGGAGCAGTTCGCCAAAATGAACGGCGCGGCGACTTAACGAAAAGCTAATACCCCCCAGGCGGAAGGACCATGACGAACTCCTCCTCTCGACGCAGGTTCTTGAAACACTCTGGCATGGCGCTGGGAGTGGCGGCGCTGCCGCCGTGGCTGCTGGAGCTGGAAGCGGCGGAAGCCGCGGCGATCGACAAGGCCGCTCTGGCCGAGCAGGCGCTGGCGCTGGCGCGGCAGGGGGGCGCCACCTACGCTGACATCCGCATCAATCGGTACCGCTATGAGTCCATCGCGGCACGCGAGAAGCAGTTGGAACAGGTCTCGCGCAGCCAGAGCTTCGGCTTCGGCGTTCGCGTGCTGCGCGACGGCGCCTGGGGCTTCGCCTCCAGCCGCGAAGTGACGCCGGAAGCCGTCCGCCGTCTGACCGCTCAGGCGCTGGAGATCGCCCGCGCCAACGCGCGTTTCCGCAAGAAACCGGTCGCCCTGTTGCCCGCGGCGGCGGTCCAGGCGAAATGGAAGAGCGCGTTCCAGCGGGACCCCTTCGATGCGCCGCTCGATGGCAAGATTCAATTCCTGCTCAAGCTCAACGAGCGCGCCATGGGCGTGAAGGGCGTCAGCTTCGTCAATTCCCGGGTTGACTTCATCAACGAGCAGAAATTCTTCGCTTCGACCGACGGGTCGGTAATCGAGCAATACCTGATCCGGACGGCGCCGGATTTCGAGGTGACGGCGGTGGACGCATTGCGCGCCGATTTCCAGCAGCGCGCGTCGTTGCCCGCCGCCAAGACCATCGGCTACGAATACCTCGAACAGTATCCGTGGCTCGACGAAGCCGAACAAGCCGGGAACGAAGCGGTTGAGAAGCTGAGAGCCAAATCGGTCACGCCGGGAAAGTACGATTTGGTGCTTCACCCCACGCATTTGTGGCTGACGATTCACGAAAGCGTGGGGCATCCGACGGAACTCGATCGCGCGCTCGGCTGGGAGGCCGATTATGCCGGAACGAGTTTCATCAAGCCGGAAATGCGCGGCAAGCTGCAGTTCGGCTCGAAGCTCATGAATATCGTGGCCGATCGCATCCAGCCGGAGGGTCTGGCCACGGTGGGCTACGATGACGAGGGCGTTCCCGCCGACCGCTGGCACCTGGTAAAGGACGGCGTTTTCGTGGACTGGCAGACGACGCGCGAACTGGCGGCGGCGGGTGAGCCCCAGTCGCACGGTTGCCTGCATGCCGAAAGCTGGGGCGCGGTGCCCTTCGCGCGCATGCCCAATATCTCGCTCGAACCGTCGCGCGACCATGCCACGCTCGAAGATCTGATGGCCGGGGTCGAGAACGGTATCTTGATATTTGGCAATGGCAGTTACTCCATTGACCAGCAGCGCTACAACTTCCAGTTCGGCGGGCAAACGTTCTGGGAAATCAAGCAGGGCAGACGCGGCGCCATGCTGCGCGACGTGGCCTACCAGGCGCGCAACACCGATTTCTGGAATGCGTTGGACGGCCTGGGCGGAGAAGCGACGTATGAGCTGGGAGCTTCCTTGTTTGACGGCAAGGGCCAGCCGGGTCAGTCGAACGCCGTCAGCCATGGCTGTCCCGTGGCGCGTTTCCGCCAGATCAACGTCCTGAACACGGCGACGTAGGGGCGCGGCACGCCGGTGCCTTGGCGCTGGACGACAGAGTTGCAGGGATGACAGAACGAGAAGGACGCCCATGATCCTCACCGAATCGGAATGCAAAGCGATGTGCCAGAAGGCGCTCGGTTACGTCCAAGCGGACGACGCCGAAGTGCGCCTGCAGGGCGAGACGTACTCCCATCTGCGCTTTGCTGCCAACGAGTTCTCCACCAGCGGCTATCGCCAGGACGTCACGGTCCAGGCCACGGTATGGATCGGGAAGAAGAAGGGCTCGGCCACGACCAACGAGCTGAGCGATGCGGCGCTGCGCGCAGTGGTGGCCGAGGCGGAGGCGCTCGCCCGCGTTTCACCGGTGGACGAGGAGTATCTGCCCACGCTCGGCCCGCAGACCTATCAACCGGCGGGCGGATACGTGGAGGCCACGCACAACCTTTCACTGGACGCGCGGGCCCGGGCGGTGGGCGAGGTCATCGTGCACTGCGAGAAATCAGGAGTCATCGGCGCGGGTTTCCATCAGGCGCGCGCCGAAGTGCTGGCGCGGGCCACGCGGAACGGGAACGTCCACTATTACCGCTCGACGCTGGCCGGGTTGTCGGTGACCGCCCGCACCCCGGATGGAACCGGCTCCGGCCGCTCCACTCGCAATCACTTTGACATCGCCCGGCTCGATACGGGGCGCATCGGCCGCGAGGCGGTGCGCCGCGCCCTCGACTCGCGCCAGCCGCGCGCGCTGGAGCCCGGCGTTTATACGGTGGTGCTCGAGCCTCAGGCGGTGACCGATCTGGTCAAGCTGCTGGATGGTGCCCTCGATGCCCGGCGGGCCGACGAGGGCCGCAGCGCCTTCTCCGCGCCTGGCGGCAAGACGCGCATCGGCGAGCGCGTGCTGGATGAGCGCCTCAGCTTCTATTCTGATCCGTGGCATCCGGAACTGCCGGCGTCTTCGGCGGCGCCCAACGGCCTTCCCGCGCGCCGATTGCACCTGGTGCGCCACGGCGTGCTCGAAACGCTGGTCTATTCGCGCTATTGGGCCCAGCAGAAGAATGTGGAGCCCACGCCCGGCCCCGTCAATACTATTCTCGAAAGCTCCGCCCAACCGGTGACGGTCGATGACATGATTCGGGACACGAAACGCGGCCTGCTCATCAGCCGCTTCTGGTACATCCGCTCGACCGATCCGCGCACCATCGCGTACACCGGCCTGACGCGCGACGGCGTGTGGCTTATCGAAGACGGCAAGATTCAGCATCCGGTGCACAACTTCCGTTTCAATCAGAGCATCCTGGCCATGCTCGCGCCCGGCAATGTGGACCTGATCGGCGCGCCGGAGCGCGTGGTGAGTTCGGAATCGGAAGGCGACGCCGCCGACCTGATGCCCGCGCTCAAGGTGAAGCAGTTCCATCTCACATCGGTCTCGGAAGCGGTATGAAGACTCCCGCGGCACTCGCGATCCTGGCCGCCCTCATGGGGTTGCCTGCTGCCCACGCCCAGGCCTCGAAGCAGGTTATGGAAGCCCGGGTAGTGCTGGAGGCCGAAGGCGCGCCGCCCGGAGCGACGCTCAAGGCAGCGGCGCTGGCGCGCGTGGCCCCCGGCTACCATGTCAATGATCACCAACCGAGCGAAGAGTATCTGATTCCCACCGAGTGGGTGATCGAGGGCACGAAGGAGATCAGCGTCGCGAAGATGAGTTACCCGAAGGGCGAACTGAAGAAGTTCGCCTTCTCCAGCGACCGGCTTTCCGTTTACGAAGGCGAGATCACGGTGGGAGCCTTGCTCAAGATTGCGCGCGGCACCCGGCCCGGCACTTACAAGCTGAAGGGAATCTTCAAGTATCAGGCGTGCAATGATCACGCCTGCCTGCCGCCCAAGAACTTCCCGCTCGATATCCAGCTCCAAGTCCTGCCGCGCGGCCGGACGGCCAAGCGCCAGAATGCCGAGGTCTTCCGGAATGTCCGATTCGAATGATGCCGGGGCGGGGTCGCCCGCCGGTCCTTCGCGCCAGGCTCTCGCGACGGCGGTCGTGACGCTCGCCCTGCTGGCGGCCTTTGTCGGGTGGATTCGCCCGCCGCGCGCCGACTTCAACCCCGCGCCGCTCGCGCCTCTGCCCGAAGGGTGTCCGAAAATCCAACGAGCGTTCGTCCCCTCGAATATCACGGACCCGCCGGTACCGGCCCTGGCCCTGCTGGATGAGCCGCGGCGCCTGCGCGCGCAATACCGGCTGAATTTTGAGCCGTGCCCGTGCGGCTGCAATCAGAGCATTGCCGAGTGCCTGGTGAATCACCCCCAGTGCAAGGTCTGCCCCGCGCTCGCCGCGGCCGTGGTGGAGAAGGTCAAGACGGAAGCCGCCAAGTAGAGGCGGCTTATTGCCGCCATGACAGGTGGCGGAGCACCACCGCCTCGACGGGACACTTGCCTCGGCGCCCCCAGTTGCGCCACACTAGTCGCAGCGCCGGCCGCGCGGAAGCCGCGCGGTCCCCATCGAGAAGGTCCGGATGAAACTGGGAGTCATATCAGACACGCACGGCTATTTTGATCCGCGGCTGCCGGAGATGCTGGCGGGTGTGGACGCCATCCTGCACGCCGGCGACGTGGGTTCGGACGAGGTGCTGGACAAGCTGGGTGAGATCGCCCCGGTTCATGCCGTGCGCGGCAACACCGACCACCCCGGGCTCAAGCTGCGCCCGTCGCTGCACAAGAAGTTTGAGGGCGTGCAGGTGATGCTCGCGCACCGGCTGCCGGTGCCGCAGGCGGAACTGGAAGCCTGGGCGGACGGCGAGATGCTCGGCAAGTTGCACCCCGAGCGGCGCGACGCTTTTCTCCAGGCCTTCAGCCCCTCGACGCGCGTCGTGATCTTCGGCCACAGCCACCAGCCCTGCCTGGTGAAACTGGGCCACAAGCTCTTTTTCAATCCCGGCAGCGCCGGCCCCCAGCGCTTCTCGCTGCCGCGCTGCTTCGGCCTGCTGGAAATCTTTCCGCGCGGCGTGCGCGGAACCATGATGAGCCTGGAACGGCAGACCGACCGCCTGCCCGCCAAAGTGTGGTTTCCTATTACCGAACAGTAATGACTGATGTATCAAAAATACACCGGCAATCCGCCACCGGCATCTAACAACTGACAATCCTCAGCTTTGCGGCGGCCTCGCGCAGGCGCTTTACCACCCGATCTTTTCCCAGCACAACCATGACATCGAACAAGCCTGGCGCTACCGCCTGGCCGGTGAGCGCCACGCGCGCCGCATTGATCAGCAATCCGGCTTTCACGCCGCGCTGCTGGGCCAGGGCGCGAAGCGCATGTTCCGTCTGGGCCGCATCAAACGGCTGGACGCGGTCGATCCCTTCGGCCAGTGCCGCGAGAAGTTCTCCCAGGGAAGGGTCGCTCCAGAATTTCTTCACGGCCTCCGGCTCCAACTCGAACTGGTCGAGGAAGAACGCGCGGAAGGCCCCGGAGAAGTCTCTGACCGTGCGCAGACGCGACTGCACCAGCTTCACGGACGCTTCGAATCTCCCGCGCTCTTCCTCCGCAATTCGGAATCCCGACTCCTGGCTCCTCAACTCGGCTTCCGCCAGCGGCAGCAGTTTCTCCGCGGACAGGGAGCGCAGATACGCCGCATTCATCCACGCCAGCTTCTCCGGATCGAACACGGCGTTCGATTTCGACACCGCCGTCAGCTCGAAAGATCGCACCATCTTTTCGAGAGGGACAATCTCTTTGCCGCCGGGCGGCGTCCAGCCGAGCAACGCGAGGAAGTTCACCAGCGCCTCCGGCAGAATCCCCTGGTCGCGGTAAGCCTCGACGGACGTTGCGCCGTGGCGCTTGGAGAGGCGCTGCTTGTCGGGCCCAAGGATGAGCGGCAGGTGCGCGAAGGCGGGCGTTGGAGCGGCCATCGCCTGGTATATCAGGATCTGTTTGGGGGTGTTCGAAAGATGATCCGCGCCGCGCACCACGTGCGTCACCCGCATGTCGAGATCGTCCGCAACCACGCCCAGGTGGTAGGTGGGCTGGCCGTCGGAGCGCAGCAGGACAAAATCCTCGATGTCCGCATTCGCCACTACGATCGTTCCGAAGACCTGATCCTCAAATTGGACGCTGCCCGTCTCGGGCACGCGAAAACGGATGACACACGGGCGTCCCGCGGCGCGGCGCTCGGCGCGCTCGGCTTCGGTCAGGCGGCGGCAGACGCCGTCGTATTTCCAGGCGCGCTTTTCCGCTTCAGCCTTCGCGCGTCTCGCCTGCAATTCCTCCACCGTGCAGAAGCAGGGATACGCGCTGCCGCCCTTTTCCAGTTCCGCCGCAAACTCGCGATAGCGGTTGAAACGCTTCGACTGGAAGAACGGCCCTTCGTCCCAGTCGAGCCCCAGCCACTTCAACGAGCGCAGGATGACCTCGGTGAGCTCGGGCTTGGAGCGGTCGGCATCCGTGTCTTCGATACGCAGGATGAAGACGCCGCCGTGCCGCCGCGCGAAGAGCCAGTTGAAGAGCGCCGTGCGCGCGCCGCCGACGTGCAGGTAGCCGGTGGGCGACGGGGCAAAACGCACG
>CAZHKT010000101.1:0-12935 GCA_964533045.1 uncultured Acidobacteriota bacterium
CTGGAACGAGTGGATCATCAACTACGACTTCGGCCACCCGGTCCAACTGGCGCGCACCGTGGAGCGTGACTCGCGCGAAATGCAGCAGGACTTCGCCCAGCGCCTCAAGCGCCTGCGGCGTGCCAGCATCGCGGCGGCTTACCGCGCCGAAGCCTGGCTGATGCGCCACAAGGCGCTGGTGTTCCTGTTCATGCTGGTTGTGCAGGCGGCGCTGATTCTCGCCGAAAAGAGCGGCCGCATCACGGCGTGGCGCTTCGCCCTGGTCTGGCGATTCCGGCGCAAGGACCGCGCGCTGTCACAGGCCGAGGCCACGCTGACCTACAACCTATTCCTCCAACGGCTGGCCCGGCGAGGCTATGCCAAACCGCCCGCACAGACGCCGCTCGAGTTCGCGCTCTCCTTCGCCGGAACGGCGCTCGCCTGGCCGGTGGCCGAATTCACGCGGCTCTACAACGCCCTGCGGTTCGGGCAGGCACGCATTTCGCTCGCAACATTACGGGAATTGCTGGGGGAAATTACGGCGGCGAAGAGATAGGTTGTGGGGGGCAGAACGAAACTTCCGTGAGGGCCCCGAACAACGAGACCCTGTTATCCTGAGGAGGTCGCGATCTGATCGAGGCCGGCGAAGGACCGGGCCGAGAGTACGGAGCTGCTTTGCTCAGGTGAGGGTGGCGATGCCTTTCGATCGACAATCCTAGGCCGACTTGCCGCCGTCGACGGGAATCACCTGGCCGGTGATGAAGTCGCCGTGGGCAGCGAGGAACAGCACGGCGTTGGCCACGTCCTGAGCGCTTCCCGCCTTCTGCAGAGGCGTGGTCTTGAGCACGTTTTCCTGCCACGCGTTCTGCATCTCATTGGGAAATTGAATCGTTCCCGGCGCCACGCTGTTCACGAGTATCTTGGGTGCGAGCGCCTTCGCGAGCGCGCGCGTCAGCATGATGACGCCCGCCTTCGACGCGCAATAATGGGCGTAGCTTGGCCAGGCTTCCAAGCCTCCCAGCGACGAAATGTTGATGATTCGTCCGCCCGACTTCTGCTTCTTCATCAGGCGCGCGGCGGCCTGCGCACAGAAAAACGTGCCCTTCAGATTTGTCCCCAGCATCCGGTCCCAGTCGCGCTCGCTCAGCTGGTCCCACCGGCGCTGGAAAAAGATGGCGGCATTGTTAACCAGGATATCGAGCCGGCCGAATTCCTTCCGGGCCCTCTCGAACATGGCACGGACCTCCGCCGGCTTGGAAATGTCGGCGCGAATCGCAATCCCGCGCACACCAAGGGACCTGATCTCGCGGACCGTTCGCAGCGCCTCGGCGCGCGACGTCCGGTAATTGACAATGACGTCCGCCCCGGCGTGCGCCAGGGTCAGCGCGATGACCTTTCCGATCCGGCGTGCCGAGCCCGTTACCAGCGCAACATTGCCGCTTAAAGACTTGCCTCGTTGCATGTAGAAATTGATATCATGCCCGGACGGAATTGCAAATTGAAGTTTGTTGGGGAGACATCATGACCCTGGACCTGCTTTCCATCGTCGCTCATCCTGACGACACCGAGCTGACTTGCGCCGGGACGGTCATCAAGATGGCCGAAGCCGGATACAAGGCGGGGGTGCTCGATCTGACGGAGGGTGAATCGGGGACGCGCGGCAACGCCCAATTGCGAGCGCGCGAGGCGGCGCGGGCCTCGAAGGTGATGGGGCTTGCCTGGCGAGGCAATCTGGGTCTTCCCGACGCGGCGCTGGAAGACCGCCGCGATTACAAGCTGATGATCGCGCAGAAGATTCGCGACTTGCGCCCGCGCACCGTGATTCTGCCCTTCTGGAAGGGGCGACATCCGGACCACACCTGCACGGCGCGCATGGGCTACGACGCGTGCTTTCTCGCCGGTTTGCGCTCCATGCCGCTCGATGGCAAGCCCTACCGTCCGCACAAGATCATCTACGCGACGTATTATGTGCCCTCGCACCGGCCCACGTTCGTCGTGGATATCACCCAGCAAATGGAGAAGAAGCTCAAGGCCATTCTCTGCTACTCGTCGCAATTCTCACCCCGCAAGGACGTCCAGAATCTTTTCCCGGCGCGGCACGACCTTCGCGAGCGCGTCGCTTCGATTTCCCGCCACTTCGGCTTGATGATCGGCGCGCGCTACGGCGAACCGTTCGTCACACGCGAAATCGCACGGGTGGACGACATCGTCGAGATGCCGGTCAAATCAATTTAGATCCCGGCGACAGGCTGGGGACGCGGCCCTGAACCGCAACCGGCCGCTTTGAGCCCGAGGGGCGAGGGCTGTGGCCATTCTGTGGCGCGCCCGCAGGCCTGGCGCAGGGCCAGGGCGAGGGATTTTCTGAAACAAGCTTGATTTTACCCCCCATTCCGGTCAATCTTTACCGGACGGGCGGATCAGGGACGGGCGAGTCTATGTTCTGAAGGACAGCGGTTTTCCAGCCGCCTCGTCAACTTCCTTTTTGGTGCAGGAGGAATACCATGAGTCGTTTGGCATGGACGCTTTTCGCAGTGTCCGTCTGCGCCCTGACATTCCCAGGCCCATCCGTTCGAGCTCAGGATTCAGCGGAATGGGAAAAGGCCAATGCCGCGGGCATCAGGGCCTTTCAGGAAGGCCGCATCGCGGAGGCGGAGAAGCACATGACGGCTGCCCTCAAAATCGCGGAGGGATTTGGCCCGACGGACCCCCGCCTCGCCACCAGCCTGAACAGTCTGGGAGTTCTGTATGGCGCGGGGGGGAAGTTCGAGCAGTGCGAGCCGCTCTTCCGCAGGGCGCTGGAGATTACGGAGAAGATCTCGGGACCGGATAGCCCGCAGGTGGCAGCCAGCATCAACAATCTGGCGGCGTTCTACCGCGGCCAGGGAAAACTCGCCGAAGCCGAGGCCCAGTACAAACGCGCCCTGGCCATCCAGGAAAAAGCGATGGGGGCCGGCGACCCCGCCGTGGCCGCGGCGCTCAACAACCTCGCCATCGTCTATCAGACGGAGGGCAAATTTGAACTGGCCGAACCGGCCTACAAAAGAGCGTTGGACATCTTGACCAAGGCCCATGGGGCCGAACATCCCAGTGTGGCGGGATTGTTGATCAACTACGCTTCCTTGTTAAGGAATATGAACCGCGAACCAGAAGCTATGACGATGGAGGCCCGCGCCCAGGCGATCCGGGGCGGCAAGAACCAGGCTCGCAAAACGCAATAGGCTCATAGTGGATCGCGATTCCGACCGCGCATCGCCTGCTAATGGTGGGGATGCCCCCGAAAGGCTGCTTGTGAATTCTCATCCCCCGCCGGATCGCGCCCCCGCCCCCAAGGGAAGTTCAATTCCGCCGGGGTCTGACCCGCGGGAGGACTCCATGCTCCAAATCTTTCTACTCCTTGTTTTGATCCTGTCAGACGCCCAAGTTGCCCTAGCTCAAGAATCCACCAGCCCGATGACGGGAATGGTCAGCGCCTTGGCGCTGAAGCCCAGCTTGAGCGCAGCAAGAGTAAGGATCGCTGGGATGGCAGGCGACGGGAAACGCGGCGCCCACGGGGTAGCGAAGGCGCGTCATCTCACCCTCAGAAGGATCACTGGAGCCGGCCATTTCCCCGAAGTGCACCTTGCTGGTGAGGTATTCCTTTCCGTCCACCTTGTAGGCGACGGCCAGCGCGGCCGAATACGAATTTGAAGCCACGTCCGTGCGCCAATCCCTACTGCTGTTCGCGGTCACGTCGCAGCCCTGCACGTCGCCCGTAGTCTGCGGCGGCAACGGATGGCAAGGTGCTGGCTTGTCAGAGTCACCGTCGCCCGCCCGCGGTTTACATACCCTCTCTACCAAAGGGAAATCACTGGAGACCCCTAGGGGCACGGCGTGCCGTGACCTATGGAGTGCGCCTTAGTACCGCTTTGCCTGTCCTGGGCGTGGAATCGCGAAAGCGGCGGTGAGGACACCGCCGCCACAACCGGCGGGACGCTGGCGCTACGGTAGGAACCGACGCGAATGTCGGCGGACGCCGGCGGACCTGGGACAGGCAGGCCGTATGACTGCGCTCCCAGCGAGACCCTTGCGCCACAGTTGTTATTCGCTTTTCGGTTTTCGAATTTCGATTTTCGAATATTACGCGGCGCGCACGCGGTTTCGCCAGCGGTCTCGGATGAACCAGACGGCGCCGATTACGATGACGACGCCGATGACGGCATCGAATTCGTGGAAGTAGCGGCGCAGAATCGGCCAGTTCTCGCCCAGTTTGACGCCGGCGTAGGCCAGCGCAAAGCACCAGGGCAGCGACCCGAGAAAAGTGAAGAGGTGGAAGCGCAGGAGGTTCATGCGCGCGATGCCGGCGGGCAGCGCGATGAAGGTGCGGACCACGGGCAGCAGCCGCGCGATGAAAACGGCCCAGTCGCCCCAACGCGCGAAGAAGCGGTCGGCGAGGTCGAGGTCATGCCTGGTCATCAGGATGTAGCGGCCGTATTTTTCGACCAGTGGCCGACCGCCCCATGACCCCAGGTAATAGGCAAACACCGAACCGAAGTTGCAGCCTGCCGCGCCCGCCATCGCCACCAGCGCCAGGTCAAACCGCCCCGTGTGAACGAGGTAACCCGAGAATGGCATGATGATCTCCGAGGGCAACGGAATACACGCCGATTCAATCCCCATAAGCAAGAAAATGCCCAGGTAGCCCGTGCTCTCGATAACCGAGGTAATGAAGCCGGCAACAGCTTCCAGAATGGCGGAAACCAAATCAGTCCTTCCAGCGCAAGGGGAATGCGCTCGTTCTTAGAAATCTCCCAGCGTCACGAACGCCAGAACCAGCAGAATCAGAAAGGCCAGGGCTACTTTGTCAAAGTGCAGCTCGACGGCGCAGCGGACGGGCTGTCCGAAAACCCGGAGAATCGCCGCCACCAGAAAGAAGCGAGCCGACCGCCCCACGAGGCTGACGCCAACGAAGGCGACGAACGGCATGGCCGTCGCCCCGGCGGCAAGGGTGGCCACTTTGTAGGGAATCGGCGTGAAGGCGGCAGCGGCCAGGAACCAGACCCCCCACTCGCCCTGGTAAATCCCCACAACCCGATCCCAGTGGCCCTGCGCGCTGTAGAAGTCTACGACGCGCTGCCCTACGGTGGCCATCAAGCCTGCCCCGATCGCATATCCGATCGCTCCACCCAGCACGGAACCCGCCGAGCAAACGGCCGCCGCTCGCGCCCACCAGTCGCGCCGCGCCGCCACAATGGCAATCAGCAGGACATCGGGCGGGATGGGAAATACGGAAGACTCAGCCACGGCAATCAGGAAAAGTGCCACCAGACTCTGGCGGGTCTCCGCCCAGTGGAGCGTCCAGTCGTAGGCCGCTTGCAGCCAGCGGCGCGGAGCCTCAATCAGTGGAAATGGCATGGTGTGAAAAGGGTGGTCGGCGGGACTTCCAGCCGGGGAATGCGTCTGTCCCGGGCGCGACCGGGATCCGCCGCTCATCGCCGCTAGAATGCATCGGATTCCTGGGCAAAGACGAATCCGGCCAGCGCCACGCCGCCCGCGCTCTTTTCCACTTTGACGCGTCGGACGTCGGCGTCCGAGCCGCCCACCTTGCGCAACACGGCGTACGACGTGAAGACCTCGGAGTACACCTTGGTGACCAGCCACGTATCGCCGGTTTCGGTCAGCTTCCAGAGCTGCCCCAGTTGAATGGAGGGAACGGCCAAGATGAATCACCTCTCGCGAACGGGAGCCGGGATTGCTGTGCGCCCCTTGAAGTCGAACTTCAACTTTATCCGCGCCGACGCCACTCGTCAACCGAAACAGCGCGGCCCCCGCTGGTTTCCATTGACGTTGCGCCATTCCCGCCGCACGAAGTGGCCCGCCGGGCTCCAGCACGGCGCGGCCAAGACCGGCGCGCGGCAGGCCGTCGTTGCGCCTTTCGCCCTGCTCCCCCTATAATGGCTTGCGGGCGAGCCACGGATGCATCGTCAAAGACGTCGGATCATCTATCTTCTGGGTTTCATGGGGGTGGGCAAGACCACCATCGGCGCGCTGCTGGCCGAGCGCTTGCGCTGGCCCTTCATCGACCTCGATGCCACCATCGAAGCGGGTCAGGGCATCACCATCCGCCAGATGTTCGAGCAGTCCGGCGAGCCCTTCTTCCGGCAGGTCGAGCACGCCGCGCTGATCGAAGCGTCCAAGGCCGAACCGGCGGTGATCGCACTGGGCGGCGGCACCTTCGTCCAGAAGAACAACTTCGATTTCATCCAGGAAACCGGTGCCCCCACCGTCTGGCTGGATTGCTCCATCGACGAACTCATCCGGCGATGCTCAGGCAAGAACGACCGGCCGCTGTTCCGCGATCCGGCGTCGTTCGCACGACTCTATGACGAGCGGCTTCCCTTCTATCGGCGTGCGGATTTCCGGGTGCCGACCGAGAACTCTCCGCCGGAGAAGGTCGTGGAAAGCATTCTCCAACTTCCAATCTTCGGGACCTGACCATGCACTTCCAACAGGCGCGGCTGGTTGTGATTCTTCCTCTGGTCGTCGCGGCAGTGGCGGCGCGTGGCGCGGACGATTACCGGGACCGCGGCGTCTTCCTGCTCAAGATCGGCGGCCAGCAAATCGGCACCGAAACGTTCGAGATTGTACGGCGCGGCGACACCCTGGCGGCCTCGGCCCGCATCGAGTTGCGCGTGGAAGCGGACGGCAAACCGGCGGAGTTTCGCACCGCGCCGCAGCTCACGCTCACCTCCGATCTCAACCCCCTCCGTTACGAATGGTCGCAAAAGGGGGCGCAATCGTCCCAGTTGAAGCTGGAGGTCAACGGCTCAAAGCTGACGGCGCACTACCGCACTGTGTCCGGCGCCGAGGACACGCGCGAATTCGAGATCGAACCGGGCGTCATCCTGCTCGACAACAACGTGATCCACCATTACCAGATTGCCATCTTTCGCTACCGCCGCGCGGGCGGCGGCAAGCAGACCTTCCGCGCCTTCATTCCGCAGGAGGCGCTGCCCGGCGCCCTCGAAATCGAGGACGCCGGACCCGACCGCAGCGAGGTGGGCGGCAAGGAACTGTTGCTCGAACACCTCGTCGTCACCACCGACAACGCGCGCATTGATCTGTGGATTGACTCCAATGACCGCCTGCAAAAGCTTGCCATCCCTGCCGCGCAACTGGAAGTTTTCCGGAAGAAGTAGTCCCCACTGGGAACGCCGACTTCTTGCCGGCCTCACCGCCACCGGCCACGCACGGCGGCGGTCCCCGGCGAACAATGCCGGCAGGATGCCGGCGGACCCCGGTCCTTCTACTGGGGATAGAACGCGAAGTTGGAGAGGCCGAATTCGTCGCCGCCGGGAACGAGCACGCCGAATTTCCCCGCGGCGACGTTCATACCCGGGTCGCTCCAGGTATCGATGTTGATCCAATTCTTGCCATCGAAGAATTGGTGGACAACGCTGTCGGGTGCGATGCGAATGCGCACCGTGTAGTAGCCCTTGTACTCGACCGGAATGTCGATTTTGGCGAGTTCCTGCGTCGCACCGTTGCGCACCACGGAGCGCGTGAAGGTCTTCTTATCGGCGGTGATGAGGACATAGTTCCGGGTGTCGGTGTAGTTGAGCACCCATTGCAGGCGCTTGCCCCGGCGCAGGTAAATCGTGAAGTCGAAGCGGCCCGCCGTGGGCGACGCGCCGTAAAGCGAAACGCCGCCACCCTTGCGCACCATCCAGTTGCCGTCGCGCGTCCAGGCTGAAGCATTTTCCCAGGCGCCAGCGTCGCCTCGAGTTTCAGGGGTCAGCCGCAACTCGACGGTCTTGGTTTCGCCGCTGCCCACGCGCACCGAGACCGAGCCGGGCTGATGACCCGGCGCGCTCCCGCGCAGGATGTAGGTTCCCTCGGGCAGGTTCAGCGTAGTCCCCCGCACTTCGGTCGCCTGCGGATCTCCCACCAGGCCAATGGTCAGCGTGGCGCCCGGCGGCGAGACACTCAAATGCAGCACGCCCTGCGCGGCTTCCATCACAACTTCATTGCCGGCGAGGCGCACCGTTTCTCCTGCGGCGAAGGCGCGGTTCAGGCGCTTCGGGCGGAAACCTTCCTTGCGCAGCTCGATTGTGTAATCCCCAGGATGGAGGCCCGAGGCGGAGAAGCTGCCATCATCGCGCACCGTGCCCAGCACGCGCTGCCCGAGCAGCACCTGCGCGCCGGGCGCCGCGCCTTGAATCTGGAGCGCCGCCACGTTCGGCACCGGCGCCATGCGAAAGACAAGCTGGGTTTCCGCGCCCTTGCGAATCTCGGCGCTCTGCGCCGCGACGGGCTGGAAACCGTCCTTCGCAACGACGACTTCGTAGGTCCTCACATCCAGGCCTGGAATGCGCAGTTGGCCGCGCTGCGTCCGGCGGCGTTGCTCTCTCCCGTCGATGAGGACACGCACGTTATCTTCGCCGGTTACCACCACCAGCGTTCCGGCGTTGCGGTCCGAACTCAGAAACGCCGTCACGGAGGGAGCGAGGCCTGTTTCAATTCCAATCTTTCGCTGATCGGCTCCCTCGCCCAGCAGCAGTTCATGGCGGCCGGGCGTCAGGTTGGAAAGCGCCAACCCTTCCGCACCGGCGCTGCCCGCGTGCTGGCCGTCCACCGCGATCCGGACGGGCCCGAAGCTGGTGTAAACGTGTCCCGTGGAGCCCAAGTTGGTAAATACCACCGCCTTCAGTTCTCTCGCCGTCACCGGCGACGTTAGCCTGGGCAGCGCGCCCGGCACAGTCTCAATCGACAATGCCGCCTGACTCTTTCCGCTTTCCACGGCGATCTCGTGCTTGCCGGGCAGCATGCTGTCGAGCACCAATTCGCCGGACTGCAGATCGCCCACGGGGTTGCCGTTTACCCTGGCCTTCCCCGACGGGAGATCGGTATAAATGCGGACCACCTGGGGGAGGGCCTGCAAGGTCAGGTTGATGGACCCCGGCGCGCCCAGCTTGACGTCCAGCCGCGTGGACTCGGCCTGATAACCGGGCAGTTCCGCCTGCACGTTATACACGCCCACAGGCAGTTGGACCTGAAGGTCAGAAGCGCCTTTCTCCTCCCCGTTGATGACGATGCGGGCCCCCGGAGGTGTAGTCTTAATATCCACCGTGACGGTCGGACCGGCGGCAGGCTTCTGGACGAATGATTTGTAGGCCAGGTAGCTTCCAATACCCAGCACCAGCAGCAACAGAAGAACCCCACCGAGGATGAGAGCCATCGGAAACCGTTTCCCGCCTGCCACGGTTTGCGGAGGAGCCTCTTCCGGGACCGGCATTTCGATCCTCGGGATGGCCCGGATCTTTGTCTCCTCGAGATCCGGCGATACCGCCGCAGCGGACGGTTCGGACGCCGGTATCCTGGCCGGAGGCGCAGGCTTGGTCACCGGCGTGGGTTTGGGCGAAGGGCCGGCAGCCGATGGCTTCGGCGGTTGAGCCTTCGGCGGCGGCGCAACCCTCGATGGCGCTGCAGCGGGCTTGGCGGCAACCGGAGTCTTCGCGGTGGGGACAGCGGGCTTGACCGCACCGGCGGGCAGAGGGGTGGGCGCCGAGGGCTTCGGCGCGGGAGGCCCAGGCTTTGCTGGAGCTTCGTCAATCTTGGGAATTCCACGGAAGACTGCCGTGCCCTCGTCGGAAAACGCCGGGACGGGAGGTGCTGGCGGCTTCGCGCCGGGCGCTTCGTCCATGCGGGGCAAGCCGTGAAATACTGCCGTCCCTTCGTCGGAGAATGCAGCGTCGTCTGCCTTCGCGGCAGGAGCCGCAGGAACTTCGTCGAGTTTCGGAATCCCCCGAAAGACCGCTGTGCCCTCGTCAGAAAATGCCGGAACCTCCACCGTGGGCGGAGGCGGCACGGCAGGAGGAACGGCAGCGGAAGCAGCGGCCCCGGCCGCCGCACCCGCAGCGGCGATCTCGTCGATTTTGGGGATACCTCGAAAGACCGCCGTGCCTTCGTCGGAAAACGCCGGCGCAGGTGTCGGCGCCGCTGCAGCAGGAGGCGCCGGCGGCGCAACCGGCACGTCTTCAATCTTGGGAATGCCGCGGAAGACCGCGGTGCCTTCGTCGGAGAATGGCGCACCACCGGACGGCGCCTCAGGCACGGGGGGCTTGGGCGACACGGCCTTCTGCACGGCCTCGGCTTTGGTCTCCAGCCGGCTCTCGATCCCCACAGCCCTGGAGCGGACTTCGGGGTCTTGCGCGCTCTTACTGGCAATTTCCTGAATCCGGCTCTTGAGCGCCTGCAGACCGCCCACGTCGGCGATGGTTTCAGCTTCCCTCTCCAGTTTGCCCAGCTCTTCCAGACTCTGGCGGCGGGCGTCGCGCCGCTTCGTCTCCTTTAGCTCGCGCCTGAGCGTTTCCTGAAGCCGCAGCAGCCGAGGTTCCTCGGCGTAGGTCGCCAGTCCCGCCTCTAGCTCCTTCAGGGCGCCAGCAATGTCGCCGCCAGCCTGCTTCTGCCGTGCCCGGGCAATGACCTCCGTCACCAATTCGTCGCGCTTGTGATCCTGGGCCAGCGTGCGCAGGCTCTTGCCCAGCGCGTTGGAGGGATCGAGTTCGAGCGCCTGGCGGACCAGATCGTCCGCTGTTCGCCAGTCATCGTCCAGAACCTGCTGGGCGCGCTCGACGAGCGCCGTGACCATCGCCGCTCGGATCGCCGGATTGTTTTCGTCCAGTTGCCGCGCCTCGCGCAGCGACCGGAAGCCCAAATCAAACTTCTTCTCCGCGCAGAGTTCCTGGCCCTCCGCCAGCAGACGGGCAGCCTCCGCGGCCCGCTCCACGCCCTGCCGGGCCAGCTTCTCCAGCTCGGCCAGTTCGTCATCATTCGGGAATTCGCTCTTCGCCTTCTGGATGTACTCCAGCGCCGTGGCGTGATTGCCCAGGTGCAACTGCCGGTCCACCTGCGCCACCAGCTTGGCCTTGGCTTCCGATCTTTCCTGCTGCAAACGTCGCTTGATGAGGCGGTCCATCTCGACGTTCAGGCCGGGATACTGTTCGTAGATGCTCTGGAGAATTTCCCACTGCCCGAGCGCTTCGCTGAACTGGGCGCGCTCCTCATAAAGCCGCGCCTTGGCCACGATCGAGGCCACCAGGTCGCGCTTCTCACGCGTCAGGCGTAGCGTGCGCTCGAAGTGGGTCTCGTCGGGAAACCGGTTCAGCGCCTCCTTCAGGATGTTGACCCGCTTGTCGAGGTCCGGTTCCGCCTCGATCAAGTTGTCTACTTCGGCAATGAAGCGCGAGAGCTCCTGGCGTTGCTGCTCCTCCACGTCGAACTTCAGCGCCTGGAAAAGGGCGTTCCCCGGGTACTTGGCGAGCTGCTGGTTGCAAACCTGGAGGGCGCGGGCGAAATCGCGATCGGTCAGGGCTTTACGTGCCTCGGCATAGGTGCTGTTGATGGCGTCGTGCTCAGAGCGCACCTGATTGTAAAGGTTTTGGTAGGAGGCGCCGCGCTCGGGCGCGGCCGAGTCGGGCGCCTTACGGTCAAGTTCCAGCGCGCGTTCCAGCTTCAGCAGCGCCGAGCTGACCTCACCCTTTTGCCAGGCGTCCACCGCCGATTGGTAAAGCTGCTCCTTCTCTTTGTGCAGCGAGAGGTACTCGTCTTCGAGTCGGTCAATCTCCGCCTTCATCTGGCGCGCGCGGGTGTCCGACGGACTGAGCTGAATCACATTCTCCAGCGCCTGGCGAGCGTGCGTGTAGGCGTGATTGTCCATGTGCTGCCGGACCAGGCGAAACCATTCCTCGATCTTGTCCTCGGTGTGCTTGGTTTCGATGCTGTGACGCAGCGCCAGCGCCGCGGCGTTGTCGGCTTCCAGATCCAGCACCTGCTGCACCTTCTGAAGCGCCAGCGGATACTCCTTCTCCTCGAAGCGCGTGCGCGCGCTTTCCAGAAGCTGCTGGATGCGTTTCTGGCGCATGCCCTGGTCAATCTTGCGCCGCAGCATCGCCATCGTCTGGTCAATGTGGCCTTCGGCTTCCAGTTCACGCAGAATCTCGTCGGCAAACTGAAAGTCGCCCTGCTCGAACGCTTTGGTGGCGCGCTGAATGCGCGGCTGAATGCGCGCCGGATCGAAGATTTCAATCGGCTCGTTGCGCAACGCCTTCTGCAGCGTCTCGGCAAACTCGCGCGCCGTGGAGAAGCGGTGATACGGCTGCTTGGCCATCGCCTTGTGAACCACTCGGCTGACCGTGGGATTGACGGCCGGATTAAATTCCGAGGCCGGCGGCGGAACGTAATGCAGCAGGGCCTGAATGATCTCGTACTGGTTGCCGCGCTCGAAGGGCTTCCGCTGGGTGAGAGTTTCGTAGGCCACGACGCCCAGTGAAAAAATGTCCGAAAGCGGCGTTGGCGTCTTCATCTCCACCAGTTCCGGAGGCATGTAAAGCAGCGTTCCCTTCATGCCTTTGGTGGATTGGTGCTCGGATTTGTGGACGACGCCGAAGTCAATAATGCGCGCCGAGTCGTCGTCCATGACAAAGATGTTGCTGGGTTTCAGGTCGCGGTGAACCAGGCCGCGCTCGTGCGCCGCCTGCAGTCCCCGGCACGCCTGCGAGATGATCTCGACCGAGCGCTCGACCGTGAGGCGATGGCTGGCCGTCTTGATCACCTTGTCAAGCGGCATGCCGCTCAGCAGCGGCATGACGAAATAGGGGATGTTTTCGCCCTCCTCCTTGTATTCTCCCAGGTCGAAAATTTCAACGATGTTGGGATGACTGAGCGAGGCAAGAACTTCGTATTCCTTGTGGAAGAGTTCAACCGCCTTTTCGTCGGCGATATCGATGATGGTTTTGAGGGCGAGATCCCGCTTCAGAACGGTGTCGAAAGCCCGGTAGACGACACCCATCCCGCCTTTGCCCAAGACTTCACGGATTTCGTAGCGGCCCTTGAGGACCTTGGGAACCGGCATGGCTCAGCCCGTCAGCGCACTATCTATAGCACATCGCGGGGCTTTGGTGAAGCAGCCTTTTGCCCAG
>CAZHKT010000102.1:0-12617 GCA_964533045.1 uncultured Acidobacteriota bacterium
GAGACACCCTCTCTCTTTCCAACTCAATTTTCAACACGAAATGTTACAGCCTAGTGAACCGATGCAACCGGAGGGGCGCCGCTTGCTGCCCCCCTCGGGCGGGGACAAGCCCCGCCCCTACGCGCGGGACGTGGTCTGGAACAAGGGCGGGGACGAGCCCCGCCCCTGCAGCAGCGTCGGGGCGATTCGCGAATCGCGGCCGTCTGCCGACTGCCGCCTGGTCTCTACGCCCAGGGGCGGAAGAAGAGGGCCTGGCGCTTGATCTCCTCGGTCTTGGCGTGGAGGGCGGCGAGCTTGGCTTCGGGCAGCGGCGTAAAGGCTTTGGCAATCGCCACGTTTTCCTCGAGTTGCGCCACGTTGTCGCAGCCGACGATGACGGTCGAGACGGGTTGCGAGAGGGTGAACTCGAGCGCCTCTTTCATGGTGAGCGTGCCGGGCCGGGTGGCACCGCGCTCGAAGGGCGGCTGCTGCTCGAGCGGCGGAGGCGTCCACGCCGCCAGCATCCGACCGCGCGAAGGAATCTTCATACCGATGATCCCCAGTTGCTGTTCGAGGGCGATGGGCAGCAGGTGATCAATGAAGCTCAGGTAATGGCGGTCGGCGGCATTCACCGCCATCAGAATGGTATCGAACTGGAATCGCCTCAGGCCGTCGGCCAGCACGTGGGGATTGGCGTGGCCGGTGATGCCGAGGAAGCGCGTCATCTTCTGATCGCGAGCCTTGGTGAAGGCATGAATTGCGCCGTCCTTGGCGAAAATCTTGTCCAGTTCCTCGGTGCGCGTGATGTTATGCAGTTGCCAGAGGTCGAGGTGATCGGTATTCAGTTGCGTCAGGCTGCTTTCGAGCAGCCGCATGGCTTCGTCATAGGTGCGCAGGTGCGCCTTGGTGGCCAGGAAAACCTCCTTGCGGCGAGTCTTCATCACCTTGCCGATGTATTTCTGGCTCCACTGGTCGGGACCGCCGTAGGCCGCGGCGGTGTCGATGTAATTCACGCCCAGGTCGAGGGCGCGATTCACAATCGCCACGGATTGCTCCTCCGTCCCGGGCTTTTCGATGGTGGCCTGCCCGCCCAGGCTGAAGATGCCGACGCGATAACCCGTCTTGCCCAGGTTGCGCGTGGGCATGGCGGCAAAGGTTCGAGGATTGAAAGACGCGGCGGGCTCTTCGGCGGCGGGCGCGGGCTTGGCGGCGGCGGAGGCGAGCGCCAGTCCGGCAGCGCCGGTCAATCCGGCCTTCACAAATTCTCGGCGGTTCGGGGTATCCATAGACAATCCCTCCTGAGGTGGTTGCGAGGGCCGCCTTCGGGCAGGTCAGACTGCGGAAATCCCTTTATATACCTTTGCCCGCGAGAGTCAAGGGAGAAGCGCAGGAGACCCTCGTTGCTGTCCCATCACACAGAGCAAAGGACACGTCATACGGCAGGGGCGGGCGCCGGCCCCGGCTCGCGGGGGGTCTCTTCGAGCGGCGGGGGAGTATAAGGCGGCGGGGGCGGTAAAACGATCTCCCCCAGCCGCGCGTAGCGCGAGCCGAAGAAGTGCAGCACGTAAGATTGGAAAAAGACCATGGGCGGAACGGAAATGAAGGCCATCAACCCCAGCACCAGGTGGAACGCCACCGCGCCGAGCAGCACGGCAATGGCAATGGTCAGCAAGTTCCATCCGAGATGCAGCGCCTGGCCCGTCAGGTAGATAGCCACCCCCACCATCCCCAGCGGGATGAGCAGCAGAAGCATCGCGATGAGCGAGAGGATGCCAAAAAGAATCCCGGTCCCCAGCGCCAGGACGATCTTCATTCCGAGATAGCCGGCGAAAGGAAGCATCTCCCGCGCCAGCATGGGCTTCATCCGCCGCCAGGCCTCCACGACGCCCACGTTTTCCAGGGCCATGATGGGAATGACGAAATCCTTGGCCAGCACGCCGATCACCGCCCCCGCCGCGAACAGCAACAGCATCAGGAAGAAAAGAGTGATGCCGCCCACGATGAGCAGGAGGATGTGCTGCCGGGCTTCATCAAAGATGCCCGCACGCCACGCAGCCAGGATGGGGCCGCCCACCAAGACGAGGTTGGCGAACAAGATCGAAAAGCCCAGGCAGACCGAGAAGAGAAAGTAGCTGTAACCCTGCTCCTGGTATCGCTTCCATCCGGCGCGAATTTCGCACTTGTTGCGCAGCACCGCTTCGAACAGGACGAAGCGAAACACGCAGGCGATGAACATCAGCACCAGAACCAGGGCCAGAACGATTCCGATTCCGACAATAATCCAGGGCAGGAACTCCTGGATGCGCCCCCAGCTGAGATCGGGTGAGGCGAAGAAGGCGAACTCGTCCTCACGCTTCCCGCTCCCGCTGGGGATGGCCGGAATGTTGAAATTGCCGCCCCCGCCGCCACCCGAAAAATCCCAGGTGACCAGCACGATGAACGCCAGCCGAGCCCAGTGCCAGAAGCGAAAGGGCTTGAAGAGCTGTTGCCTGGCCTGCTCCAGGGCGGGCGAAACGGCTTCGATGGCGGATAGCGGTTTCACTGGACCGGGGTTTTCTCCTGCTCGCGTCCAACGTAGGGCCAGACGCTGGTCAAGTCAAGTGGATTTGCGGTCAGGATTTGTAAACCACTCTTCCAGCAACAATGGTCGCGGTGACCGCGCCTTTCATCGTCCACCCATCGAAGGGTGAGTTGCGGCTCCTCGAGCAGCCCTGGGCGGCGCGATAGGTCCACTCGCGGTTCGGGTCGAAGACGGTGAGGTCGGCGGCGCCGCCCGCCCGCAGCCGCCCGAGCGGCCGGTGGATGATCCGCGCCGGGTTGGTGCTGAGCAGCAGGATCAGATGGGCCAGTGAAATCCGTCCGCTGTGGACCAGCCGCATCAAGGCAAGCGGCAGGGCGGTCTCCAGGCCGATGACGCCGTTGGGAGCTTCCGCCAGCGGTTTGGCCTTCAGGTGCGGGGCGTGCGGCGCGTGGTCGGTGGCGATGCACTCCACCGTTCCTTCCGCGATGCCTTTCAAGACGGCCTCCACGTCCTGCGCGCTGCGCAGGGGCGGATTCATCTTGGCGTGGGTGCCGTATTGCTGGACGGCTTCCTCGGTGAGCGTGAAGTGGTGCGGCGTCACTTCGCAGGTGGCGCGAATGCCGCGGCGCTTGGCCACGCGAACCATTTCCACGGCGCGCGCCGTGGAAAGATGCGCCAGGTGGATGTGGGCGCCGGCCGCTTCCGCCAGGATCAGATCGCGCGAAACGCAGACGTCTTCGGAACTGTTGGGAACGCCGCGGACCTGAAGCCTTTCAGAGACAGGGCCTTCGTTGATGACGCCGCCGGCGCTGAGCGTCGGCTCCTCGCAATGATCCGTCACGGGAACCCCGAGCGATTGGGCGGTTTCGAGCGCGCGCCGCATCAGGGCGGCGGTTTTGACAGGCTTGCCGTCGTCGGAGAAGGCCACCGCGCCCGCCTGCACCAGTGCCGCCATGTCCACCAGCGACTCGCCCTGGCTGCCCACCGAAACCGCCGCGATCGGGAACACACGAGCCAATTTCAGCTTCTCGGCCTTCTCGATGGTGGAATGCACCAGCTCCACGCTGTCGATGACGGGCGCGGTGTTGGGCATGGGGCAGACGGCCGTGAAACCGCCCGCCACGGCAGCTCGAAGGCCGGTATCGAGGGTTTCGGAAACTTCGCCGCCCGGTTCGCGCAGATGAACATGAATATCGATAAAGCCTGGCGCGACGATCTGACCGTGCGCCTCCAGCGTTTCCCCGGCGAGAGTTTTCAGATTCGCCCCGATCTGGCGGATCACGCCGTCCTCGACAAGCACGTCGAGCTCGCCCTCGAGGCCGTCTTCGGGCGAGATGACCCGGCCACCCTGGATCAGGAGTGAAGGCATAGGATTGCATGGCGAGTATAGCATTTTCGCCGGCTCAGGCTGAGGGCGAGAGAGGGAACAGCGGCAGCCGGTAATCCTTCACCGGCTGGAAGGTCCGGCGGTGCTCGGGGCAGGGGCCGAAGCGCGCCAGCGCCTGGAGATGTTCCGGCGTCCCGTAGCCCTTATTGCGGGCCAGTTGGTATTGGGGAAATTTCTGATCGAGCTCCACCAGATGCGCGTCGCGGTCCACCTTGGCGAGAATGGAGGCGGCCGCAATCGAAACCGACTGCGCGTCGCCATGAATGATGGAACGGAACGGAATGGCGAACGGCCTTCGGTCGCCGGCGCGGCGGAGGGGCATCGCGTCGGTGAGCACAAAATCGGGGGAGGGGTCGAGCGCCGCCAGCGCGCGCAGCATGGCCCGCCGGGATGCCTCGTAGACGTTGAGTTCGTCCACTTCCGCCGCCGGAATCGCGATGACCTGAAAAGCGAGGGCTTTCTCCCGGATCTCCGCGGCCAAGGCTCCGCGCATCTCGGCCGTCAGCCTCTTGGAATCGTCCAAACCCCGGATGGGCCGGTCGGGGTCCAGGATGACTGCGGCGGCAAACAGGGGCCCCAGCAGTGAGCCGCGGCCCGCCTCGTCGCATCCGGCCACGCGGCGGCATCCGCGATGAAAGGCCTCCATCTCGAAGTGCATCGTACAGCGGAGTCTTGCCGCGGTGCGGGCGCGCGCCATGTCCGGAGTCTATAACAGCTCTCGCGGCACGGCAATCCTTCCGCCTTCCTTCGTCGCGCCGCCTTTCCTGCGAGAGACCGCGGCTGGGGTGCGGTGGCGGGCGGCGCCGCGGGCCTGGTGCGCGGCAACAACCGATTCGCCCTCGAGCATTTCCAGCAGCTTGCGTCGGCCGGCGGAAACGTCTTCCTTTCGCCCTTCAGCATTTCGACCGCGCTGGCCATGACCTACGCGGGGGCAAACGGCGCGACGGCGCAGGGGATGGCCGCGGCGCTGCGATTTCCCGCCGCGGGCCCGAGCTTCGACGCGGCGTTTCGGGAGCTGCTGCCGGCCGCGCGACGTGCAGGTCCACCTTCCGAAGTTTCGCATCGAATCGTCGTTCAACCTGAACCGGCCGCTCCAGGCGCGCGGCATGAAACTCGCCTTCTCGCCCGACGCTGATTTCTCCGGCATGACGGGCGGGAAAGACCTGCTCATCTCGCTGGTGGTTCACAAGGCATTTGTGGAAGTGGACGAGCGGGGCACGGAAGCAGCGGCCGCCACGGGCGGCTTGATGGCCGCGACCGCCATGCCGCCGGGCGAAACCAAACCGCCCGTCGTCTTTCGCGCCGATCATCCCTTCCTCTTCCTGATCCGCGACCAGCGTTCGGGAAGCATCCTGTTTCTGGGCCGGCTGACGAATCCCCAAGGGTCATTCGCCGCTGTCACGGCGCCGGGCAAAAAGCTATAATGCCGGCTCTCCTTCGGCAGAGGAGGCAAGGGATGAGGAAACCAACACGCCGGCGGTTCCTCGCGAGCGCGGGAGTCGGACTGCCTGGAAGCCTGCTTGCCGCGACTCCGGGCGGCGCCGCCGGCTCTTCCGCCGAGCTTGCCCTTCCCTCCTGCAACTTCCACGGGCCTCCCTTGCGCGATGCGCGTTGGGACGTACGCACGCTGAATTCGCCGCGCACGCCCCGCAGGTTCACCTCCCGCGCCGAATGGGAGGAGCGCGCAGCGCGACTGCGCGAGCAGATTCTGGCCGCGGCGGGTTTGTGGCCGCTTCCTGAAAAAAGGCCGCTGAGCGCAGAGGTGTTCGGCCGCGTCGAGGAAGATGGCTATACCGTCGAGAAAGTCTTCTTTGAAAGCCATCCTCGGTTTTACTGCGCGGGCAATTTATACCGGCCTCGGTCTGGCGCGCATCGCGCACCTTATCCGGCGGTCCTGGTGCCGCATGGCCACTGGGATTACGGACGCCTGGAGCAGAACCCCAACGACCCCGACGGTTGCGCCACCCCGCAAATGTGCATGAACTTCGCCCTGCAAGGGTTCGTCGCGTTTGCCATCGACATGGTGGGTTACAACGACAGCTTTCAGATGCCGCATCGCTTTGGGCACGACGCGAAGTCGCCGTGGGCACTTTCGCCCGAAGCGTTGCGGCTCTGGCTGTGGGGTGTCAGCCAGCTCGGGCTGCAGCTTTGGAACTCGATCCGCGCCCTCGATTTCCTTTCGGCGCTCCCCGACGTTGACGGCGAGCGCCTGGCGGTGACGGGGGCCTCGGGCGGCGGCACTCAGACTTTCCTCCTGGCGGCGGTGGACGACCGCGTGAAGGCGAGCGCGCCGGTCAACATGATTTCGCACTTCATGCAGGGCGGCTGCATCTGCGAGAACGGCCCGAGCCTTCGCATCGACACCGACAACATGGAAATCGGCGCGCTCTCGGCCCCGCGACCCATGCTGATGGTTTCCGCCACCGGCGACTGGACGCGCGACAGCGAACGCATCGAGTATCCGGCCGTCGCCCACGTCTACGAGCTGTTCGGTGCGCGGGATCACGTCTCGCACGTCCAGTTTCACAACCAGCACAATTTCAACCGGCCCAGCCGCGAGGCCGTCTACCGGTTCTTTGCCAAGTGGCTTCCCAAACAACCCCGGTCCGATGCTCACCTGGTGACCGAGCAGGGGGGGTTCGACCTCGATCCCGGCCGTCTGCTGGCCTTTAACCGCCGTCTCCCTCCCGAAGGCGCGTTCGACACTCAGAGTTTGACCGGCTCCCTCGTCCAAGCGGCTTCGGAACAATTGGCCGCAGCAATCCCCAAAACGCGGGACGAGATCGAGCTATTCCGCCGGACCTATGAGCCCGTCTACCGCACAGCTTTGATGGTTTCGCAACCGACGCCGGACGATTTGAAGTGGGCTTCCGCGGGCGCTCCATCGAAACCAGGCACGGATTATGAAGCGCTGATCCTCAGCCGAAAGTCGGTGAGCGATCGCGTCCCCGCGCTGCTCGCCCAGCCTTCCGGAGGGGCGCGAGGCGCGGTCCTGGTCATTCATCCCGAGGGCGCGCGGGCGGCGCTCGGAACGGCGTCCAATCCGACACCGCTTGCGGCCGCGCTCCTCAGGATGAGGTTTCGCGTTGGTGCCATCGACTCGTTCCAGACAGGAGAAGCTCGCGACACGGCCCGCAAGCCGGAGGCGGAGTTCTTCCCCTGCTATAACCGGACCGACGCGGTCGAGCGCGTGCAGGATATTCTGACCGCACTGGCCTGGCTGGAAGCGGCGTGGAAACCGGAAAGAATTTCAGTGGTCGGGCAGGGCGCGGCGGGCTTGTGGTGCCTGCTGGCGCGGCCGTTGTTTAAGAAGGACTATGCTGTGGCCGCCGATGCGTCAGTGTTCGATGCTTCCAAGGATGAGTCGTACCTAGAGAAGCTCTACATTCCCCTGCTGCGCCGCGCCGGGGATTTTGAGAGCGCGGCCTGGCTGGCGCCCGCCTCGCCGCTGCTCGTCCACAACACCGGAGGGCGGTTTTCGAGTGACGCCTTCCGGCAGGCTTTTGCGTTGCGGGGTGCGAGCGACCGTCTGCGCA
The DNA here is from genome assembly GCA_964533045.1 of uncultured Acidobacteriota bacterium. Taxonomy (GTDB): domain Bacteria; phylum Acidobacteriota; class Terriglobia; order UBA7540; family UBA7540; genus JACQNR01. Next base: position 7,424 of record CAZHKT010000102.1, read on the forward strand.
TTTCCGAGGCTGCGCTCCCCGCTTCAGAAATCTCCGCCTGGCTGTCGAAGGGCTGATTGGCGAAACCAGCCGGCCCGGCTCCCGCACCCGGGTGGTATCCTCATTTGCCTTGTAGCGCCGGCATCTTGCCGGCCGTGGCGCGGGCTTCCTGCCCGCGTGAATGCTGAGGCGAGACGCCCCACCGACGGCCGCCGGGACCTGCCTGCCGGCAGGCAGGCGGCGGCACTACCTATGGAATTAGGACACTGCCCGCACCCGAATCCTCTTGGCAACCCGCCGACGTTTCTGGTATTCCTAAATATGCCGGGTTTGAAGGTTCGGCCTCTAAACAAACCGGGCGCCCCAGGCACCCGGGGCGTAAGAACCCCGTGACCAACCAATAGACATGGGTCGCCACTGCGGCGCATGTGCCGTCAGAACCCTAAACAGGATGGATTGGCATGATTGAAGTGGTGGGATTGACAAAGCGCTACGGCCCGACGCTGGCCGTCTCCGACGTGAGCTTCGAGGCGCGCAAGGGCGAGGTGCTCGGATTCCTGGGGCCGAACGGCGCCGGCAAGACCACGACGATGCGCGTCATCACCGGCTACCTGCCGGCCTCGGAGGGCACGGTGCGGGTGGCGGGCTACGACGTGGCCGAGGAAGCGCTGGAGGCCAAGCGACGCACCGGCTACCTGCCCGAGACGCCGCCCGTTTACCCCGACATGACGGTCTTCGAGTACCTGGCCTTCGTGGCGCGCATTAAGGGCGTGCCGCGCCACGAGGTGAAGCAGCGCGTGCAGGAATCGGCTGAGAGATGCGCGGTCACCGACGTCGGCCGCCGCCAAATCGGGAAGCTCTCCAAAGGCTACCGCCAGCGCGTCGGACTGGCCCAGGCGCTGATTCACAACCCGGAAGTGCTGATTCTCGACGAGCCCACCGCCGGGCTCGACCCGAAACAGATCATCGAGACGCGCGCATTGATTCGTGGCCTCGCCGGGCAGCACACCGTGGTCCTCTCCACCCATATCCTGCCGGAAGTCTCCAAGACCTGCGAGCGCGTGGTGGTGATCCATCAGGGCAAGATCGTCGCCCAGGGCGCGCCCGATGAGTTGACGCACCGCCTGCAGGGTTATGAAACCGTTCTGATTACGGTGGAAGGGCCGGCCGCGGAAGTTCTGGAGAAATTGCAGCGCGTGAGCGGCGTTCAGATGGTCGAGCCGAAAGACGCCGCCAATGCGCGGACCACCTACGAAGTGCACGCCGCCAAGGAGCACGACGTGCGCGCCGAGCTGGCGCGCGCGGTGGTGGAATCCCGGTGGAATCTGCTGGAACTCAAGACCAGCGGGATGAGCCTGGAAGACATCTTCCTCAAGCTGACCACGCGCGATGCGGGTGAGGAACCAGCCGTCAGCAATCCGCTTTCCGCGATCAGCAAGAACCCCCAGGCGGAAAACTGACGGCGGCTGGTCTTTCGCCATCGAAAGGATATTGGAATGCGCAACGTACTGGCCATAGCGGGCAAGGAACTTCGTCATTATTTTCATTCGCCCATTGCGTACCTGGCGATGACGGTCTGGGCGGCTCTGTGCGGGGTGGTGTTCTATATTCTGACCGCCGCCTTCGTCTCGCAGGCCCTGCGCATGCAGATGATGGGCGGCATGGGCGCGCCGCCCCTGAGCATCAACGAGTTTGTGGTGCGGCCCATGTTGCAGGGCATTCTGATGGTGGTGCTGGTCTTTCTGCTGCCGCTCATCACCATGCGGCTCTATGCCGAGGAGAAGCGCTCCGGCACCATCGAGCTGCTCCTGACCTCGCCGCTCACCGACCTGCAGATCATTCTGGGCAAGTATCTGGGCGCGCTGGTGCTTTACGCGGTGCTCATCGCCATCACCTTCCTCTATATCAGCGTGCTCTTCTTCTTCGGCAACCCCCACGCGCGGCCGCTGATCGCCAACGCGCTGGGGCTGCTGCTGTTCGGGGCGGCGCTGCTGGCGCTCGGCATGTGGTTCTCCACCTTCACCAAGAACCAGATCATGGCCGGCATTCTCTCCATGGTTGTCTTTCTGCTGCTCTTCATTGCCGACTGGCCGCAGAATTTCTCCAGCAGCATGCCGGTGCGGGTGCTGGCGTACATGTCGCTCAGCAATCATCTCGAAAACTTCGCCAAGGGTGTCATCGATCTGGGGGACGTGGTGTATTACCTCTCGGGGGTGGCCCTCGGTATCTTTCTCACCGCGCGCTCCGTGGATGCGCTGAAAGGAAGGGCGTAGCCATGGCCTTCAAGGATCAACTGCAGGGGGCAACGGGAAAGAAGATCTTCGCCGGAACCAACCTGGTGGTTTACACGCTGGCCGGTCTGGCGATTGTCGTCGTCCTCAACTGGTTTGTCGAACGCAATAACAAGCGCTGGGATCTGACGCCCGATAAGAAGTACACCCTCTCCGAGCAGACCGCCAAGATTCTCAAGCGGCTGGAGAAGGACGTCACCATCTACTGCTTCGACCGCGAAGGCGGCGCGCGCGCGCGCAAAGACCTGCTGGGCAATTACGAGGTGCTCTCCCGGCACGTCAAGGTGCGCTTCGTGGACCCGGACCGCAACCCCGCCCTGGCCAAGCAGTACGGCATCCGCAGTTATGGGACCATCGTCGCCGCCACGGCAGACAAGCATTTCGAGGCGCAGGGCGAGAACGAAGAGGGCGTGACCAACGCCATCGTGCGCCTGCTGAAGGGCCAGAAATCCATCTACTTCATCCAGGGCCACGGCGAACGCGACATCGAAAACACGGATCGCGGCGGACTCTCCAATTTCAAGAAGGCCCTCGAAAACGAAAACTACGTCATCAAGTCGCACGTCCTGATGCAAAACCTGACGCTTCCGGCCGACGCCACGCTGGTGGTGGTGGCGGGCCCGCGCAATGACTTTCTGCCGCAGGAGACCGAGGCGCTTTCAAAATACCTGACGGGCGGCGGGCGCGCCCTTCTGATGCTCGATCCCGCCGTCGAGCTGCCCAACCTGACGCAGATGCTCGCTGCGTGGAACGTCAAGATGCGGAACGACCTGGTGATTGACGAAAACCCCATCGCCCAGATCTTCGGTACCCGGCCGGAAATGCCCCTGGTTCTCAAGTATGGGTCCAGCCCGATTGTGCAGCCGCTGGCGCGCACGGCAACGCTCTTCCCGCTGACGCGGTCTTTCGAAGTGGCGCGCGATTTCAAGCAGGGCGTGAGCGCCGATTCACTTTGCGAAACCACCGCCGACAGCTACGGCGTGCAGGACTTCAACCCCAAGATGACCATGGTGACCTACCGCGATGGCAAGGACGTGCGCGGGCCGCTCAGCGTGGCGGTGGCCGCCAGCATCACGTCGGGCGAAGGCGAACAGAAAAAGGAGGGCCGCCTGGTGGCCATGGGAACCTCCTCCGGCGCGGCCAACAACTACCTGGGATTCCAGGGCAATCGCGACCTGATCATGAACATGGTGAACTGGCTCGCGGCGGACGAAGACCTGATCTCGATCCGGCCCAAGACACCCGACGCGCAGCAGCTCAACCTGAACCAGAAGCAGATGCGGACGATTTTCCTGGGCGGCGTCGTGGGCCTGCCGCTGCTCATCATTATCGCCGGCACGGCGGTGTGGTTCCGCCGCCGGCGGTAATCCCGGCGTCCCGCCGGCTGTCGCACGGCCATCTTAACCATGGCGATACGGGCGCGACGCCCGTGCCACGGGGCGGGCAGTGTTTCCGTAGCGGCGGGCTTCAGCCCGCCACGGGCCGTATCAACATGGCGACCTGAAGGTCGCCGCTACGACATCGTCGTATCAGCACGGCGACCTGAAGGTCGCCGCGACGAATCGTCTATGAGAAGGTACCTTCCAACTCTGATTGCAATTGCACTGCTTGCCGCCCTGGTGGGCGGCGCCCTTTACTGGGAAAAGCGCAAGGAATCGCAGCCGCCGAAGCCAGAATCCGGCGCCTCGGCCGAGAAGTTGTTTCCCGTGGAGGCGAAGAGCGTCCAGTCCTTCACGGTCCGCAACGCCTCCGGCGAGACCATCACCTGCCAGCGCGAGGGCGAGGGCTGGGTGATCACCTCGCCGAGAAAGCTGGCGGCGGATAGCGCGACGATTGATTCCATGCTGACCAGCCTCACCGGCACGTCGGTGGACCAGATCGTGGATCCCCAGCCCGCGGCGCTCGACGTGTTCGGACTGACGACGCCGGAAGTGGTCTTCGAAGTGACCACCAACGCCAAGCCGGAGAAGTTCAACCTTTCGCTGGGTGACGAAACACCGACGGGGGGCGGGCTCTACGCGCTGGTCGAAGGCAGTCCGCGCGTCATCACGGTGGCCAGCCATCTCAAGTCCACCCTGGGCAAGAGTCTCTTCGATCTGCGCGACAAGCGGATCGTCACCATCCCCAGCGGCCAGATCAACCGCATTGAAGTGAGCTCGCGGAGCGCTCGCTGGACCCTGGTGAAGAATCCGCAGGGGATCTGGGACCTGCTGCTGCCGCCCGCGGTGCGCGCCGATCGGTTCACCGCCGAGGGCATCGTCAGCCGCCTGGAGAGCGGGCGCATGCAGAGCGTCGAGGCGGAAGACAAGAAGGGGCTGGGCAAGTTCGGCCTGAATGCGCCGGAGGCGACGGTCAGGGTCACGGGCGGCGGGATGACGCAGACGCTGGTGCTCGGCCAGAAGGAAGACGGCCACTATCACGCCATGAACTCGGCGCTCGACCCGGTCTTTACGGTGGACGGCAGCTTCATGACCGACTACGAGAAGAAGGCCGAGGACCTGCGCGCCAAAGATCTCTTCACGTTTTCCACCTTCGAGGTGAAACGGCTGGACGTCACCACGCCGGCGGGCGCCCGAACCTTTGAAAAGCAGGCGGGAAACAAGTGGAAGCAGACGGCGCCGGCGGCCAAGGATGTGCCGACCGAGAAGGTCGAGGCCCTGCTCGACAAGCTGCGCGACCTGCGCGCCGAGTCCTTCCCGCCCGGCGAGAAGCTCGACGCCTTTGGACTGAGCAAGCCCCCCTACCGCTTCAAGGCCCTGTTTGGCGATCCGAACGAAACGGAAGAGGTGGAGGCCGCGAAATCCGGCGAGCACTGCTACGCCCGCCGCACCACCGACATCCTGGCGAGCGAAATCGCCAAGACCGCGCTGGATGAGCTGGAGAAGGCCCTGAAAGAACTTTAGCGATGAGGGATTGACAAGTCT
>CAZHKT010000103.1:0-12466 GCA_964533045.1 uncultured Acidobacteriota bacterium
ACGTAGCGTCGCCCTTCAGGGCGACACATACGGGTGGCGGCCTGAAGGCCGCCGCTACGCGGCGCCCCGCGAGGGAATAGTTATCTGCGACGCACCACACTAGAGGCTGAACTTGTCGGCGAGGGGCGAGGCGAGGAACTGCTGAAAGCTCATGGCGTTGCGATCCTTGTCGGAGAGAACGTACTTCTCCATGCGCGGCCAGGCGATCTTCAAATCCGGGTCGTCAAATCGAATCGAGGATTCCCCGCCGGGGTTGTAGAGGGCGGTGCATTTATACTGAATCTTGGCCCTTTCCGAGGTGACGCAGATGCCCCGCGCGAAGCCGGGGGGCGCCCACACCATCAGGTTATTCTCCTCGGTCGCTTCCACCCCGCACCACTGGCCGAGGGTGGGGGAGTTCTTGCGGATGTCCACCGCCACCAGAAAAGCGCTGCCCAGGGTGACGCGCATCAGCTTGCTCATGGGCGGGTCCCACTGGAAATGCAGGCCGCGCACCACGCCGTGCGACGAGAGTGATTGATTGTCCTGAACAAAGACGTCGGGCAGGGCCAAGGCGCGGTACTTTGCCGCGTGGAATATCTCAAAAAAATAGCCGCGCTGGTCGTAGAAAACTTCCGGCGCGATCACCGCCACATCGCCCAGATACCTCGAAACGATCCGGAAACCCATCTGCCCCTCGCCGCCGCAGCGGCCTCCTCGAACCCGCCAGGTTCCCGCCGCCGATGCCTGCCTTTTTCACGAAGAGGCATTATATCGGATTTCGGCTCGCCGCCTGAAGCGGCGATGCCCGGCTGACGGCCGGCGGTTCCTCCGCTTGGCGGTGCCGGCACCTTGCCGGCAGCGCCGCAGCCATCCCATCCCAATGAGGTCGTGCGCCTTGTGCTAGAATCAGCTTCCTCTCTTTCAATCGCTGCGTCCGGGCGTTCGGCCCGCGCTGTGGAATGAAAAGAGTTATCACCGCCCGGGTGTCCCGTGGCGTCGAGGAGTTTTGTGAGCGGGCGAGGACTGTCCATTTCTGCCTTCTTTCCGGCCTACAACGACGCCGAAAGCCTTCGTGTCCTGGTGCCGAAGATGGCAAGGATTCTCCATGAGCTGGCCGGCGACTTCGAAATCATTGTGGTGGACGACGGCAGCGCGGATGATACGCCCGCCGTGCTGGCGCAGTTCAGTCGTGAATACTCGTGTCTGCGGGTGATTCGACACGACCAGAATCGGGGTTACGGCGCGGCGCTGCGCAGCGGCTTCCAGGCGGCGACGCGGGACCTGGTCTTCTACACCGATGGCGACGGGCAGTACGACGTGGCGGAATTGAAGGACCTGCTGGAGCGGCTCGGCGACGGCGTGGATGGGGTCAACGGGTATAAGATCCGCCGCGCCGACCGATTCCCGCGGCGGCTGCTCGGCCGCGCCTATCGCGGGCTGGTCCGGCTGCTCTTCGGCCTCAAGCTGCGCGACGTGGATTGCGATTTCCGCCTCCTGCGGCGAAGTATCCTGAATGCGATGCCACTCCAGTTTTCGAGCGGCGCCATCTGCGCCGAATTGATGGTGCAGATTGAGCGGGCCGGATTTCGAATCGAAGAAGTGCCGGTGCATCATTACCCGCGGCTCGCAGGCCAGTCGCAGTTTTTCCGCATCCGGCCGGTGCTCGAGATGGTGCGCGATGTCTTCTCGCTGTGGTATCGTCTCCGTCGCGCTCGTGGGATCGTGGCCGGCCAAACGGACGTCACGGCGTCGGCGGGCAGTTCGCGACCGAGGGTGTGAAGGTTTCCTTTGATACCGTTCCTGGATCTCCAGCGCGAATATCAAAGCATCCAGTCGGAACTGGAGCCCGTCGTCCAGCGGGTGATGGCCAGCGGCCATTACGTTCTGGGGGACGAAGTCCGCGTCTTCGAGCACCGCTGGACGGAGTATTGCGGCGTGCGCCACGGCGCCATGGTGGCCAGCGGCACCGACGGACTGACGCTGGCGCTGGAAGCCTCGGGCGCCATCCGCCCCGGCCAGGGCGACGAAGTCATTACCGCCGCCCACGGCAGCCCGTACACGGCGCTGGCCATTCTGCGCGCCGGCGCGCGGCCGGTCTTCGCCGATATTGATCCCGACACCTGGCTCGCCACCCCCGCCACCATCGAGCGCGTCCTTACGCCCCGCACCCGCGCCATCATCCCCGTGCACCTTTACGGCCTGATTTCGGATATGGCGGGCATCATGGACCTGGCGCGCGAGCGCAGGCTGGTGGTGATTGAGGACGCTTGCCAGGCGCATGGCGCGCGCTGGTTCGATGGCGGCGCCTGGCGGCGCGCGGGCAGCCTGGGCGATGCGGCGGCGTTCAGTTTCTACCCAACCAAGAATCTGGGTTGCTTCGGTGACGCGGGGTTTATCACTTCGGACGATGGGGAATGGATGGCGCGGGCGCGAACGCTGGCGCAGGGCGGTCAGCGCGAGCGCAATTTCGCCATTGCCCCCGGGCACAACTCGCGCGGCGACGAACTGCAAGCCGCGATTCTCAACTGCAAGCTGGCGCACCTGAATGCCTGGAACGAACGTCGCCGCAAGCTGGCGGCGCTCTATCGCGAGAGGCTGAATCTTCCCGGGCTTCGGATCCAGCGGGTTCCGGAGGGCTCGGAGCCGGTTTATCACCTGTTCGTGGTGCGTCACAAGCAGCGCGACGCGCTGCGCGCCTACTTGCGAGAGCGCGGCATTGAAACGCTGATTCACTATCCGGAAGCGGTGCATCGCCAGCCGGCCTTTGCCATGGCCGGTTCACCCCGTCTGCCGGAGGCCGAGCGCGCCGCGGCGGAAGTGTTGTCCCTGCCGTTGCATCCGTGCCTGGCGGAGTCCCAGGTCTCGGAAGTGGCCGATGCGGTCAACGCGTTCGCCACCGCGCGGGTCTGAGGTCGGGAGTATCTGCCTGTCATCCGGAGCCTGCCGGCAGGCGGGCGCAGCAAAGGATCTGCTTTTCCCGTGCCATTGCCAACATCCTCCAACAGCAACGAAATCGCGGAGGCGCAAACATCTCAGTTCCGCAAGCAGCGTGGAAAGCTCTGGCGGGAGGCGGCGGGCGTCACAACGCTCAGCCTCATGGCGCTGCTTCCGCATTTTCATCTGCCGTTCACCGACGCCGACGAAGGCCTCATCGCCACCGGCGCGGAGCGAATCTTGCGCGGGCAGGTCCCCTACCGCGATTTCTTCTCCGAGCTGGGCCCGGCGTCGTTCTACCTGCATGCGCTGATTTTCAGGATTGGCCCCCTGCACCTCTTCTCGATGCGACTGACGGCATGGTTGCTGGGCGGCGTCTTGACCGGTTTGCTGTACCTGCTGGCCCGGCGAATCCTGACAGCCGGCTGGGCCGTCATGGCGGTGGCAGCCTTCCCGCTCGTCTGTTACCCGCTCGCCTACCGCGTCAGCCACCACTGGTGGGCGAACCTCTTTCTCTTGCTGACCGTTCTGGCGCTGGCGGGCGCCGCCCGGCCCGGCTTGGAACTGCGCCGCTGTCTGCTGGCGGGAGCGCTTGCGGGATTCACCCTTCTGGCTATGCAATCCAAAGGCTTTTGGGTCATTCTGGCTGGAGCGGCGTTCCTTTTGCTGGAACCGCGCTTTGCCGCCGCCCCTTACCAGCGCGGGCCGCTCTCCCGCGCCCTGGCATACCTGGCCGGAGCGGCGACGATGCTGGGCCTGATGGCCGGCTATTTCGCCCTGCAGGGGGCGCTTGGGGCGTGGGTAGATGCCAATCTGATTTTCTTGTTCACCAACTACCAGGTTTATCTCGACGTTCCGCAGGCCTCGGCGATACAGACGGTGCTTCATATTGGCCGGCTCGCACTTGCTTCTCCCTCGGTCCATTTCACGTTCTATTTTGTGGGCTACCTCTTCTTCTTCTTTCTCGCGCCCCTGGTGGCGTTCGGAGGCGGCGTTCAGCGGTTGCTCGAGGCTCGGCGGCAGCCCACGAGCGGCTCCCGGTTTCACTTGCTGCTTCTGCTGGCTGCGGCGGGAGCTTTCATTTCCGAAACCCACTCGCCCGATATCATCCATCTCATGTGGGGCTCCCCCCTTCTGCTCATCCTGTTCGTGGATCAATGCGAGCGCATCCATCAGCGCGCGGGATATGTTCGCAAATCACTTCAGGGTGTTGGTGCGCTGGTTCTGGCTCTGATTCTTTCTGCTGCCGTTCGCAAGGCGGTCAAATCCTCATGGATCGACGCGCCGGTCGAAACGCGGCGGGGAACTCTTTACGTTGCGCCAGAGGCGGCCGATGCGACTCGCGCCCGGATTCAGGCTATTGAGCGGGTCGTCCGGCGGGGTGGCGAGACGTTCTTTTACCCTTATATGGCGGACTATTACTTCCTGACCGCAACGCGCAATCCCACGCGCTACGACGTGTTACTCCCGGATTTTCACCGGCCCGCCCAGGTGGAAGAGGCCATCTCGAGCCTGAAGCGGGCGCGTCCGGAATGGGTCTTTGGGTTCGACCGAATTCAGCTGCTGACCATCCGCCCGCATTTCCCTGATGACCCGCCGGACGCGGTGCGGCCGCATCCCGTGGGCCGGGCGCTGGGAGAAGCCGGCAGCGGTTACCGGATGAAGGAAGTGGTCGCTGACATGGACGTTTGGGCGCGCCAGCCATGACGCCGGACGAATACCAATACCTCTACGAACTCGAGGCGGACCACTGGTGGTTCGTGGGCATGAGGAAGGTGGTTGCCGCGCTGCTGGAAGGCGCCGTGGGTGCCGAGGCTTGCCGCTTCCTCGACGCGGGCTGCGGCACCGGCCTGATGATGGGGTGGCTGCGGCGATTCGGGCGCGATCCAGTGATCGTCGGTCTGGATTATGATCCGCACGCCGTCCGGTACACGGCCCAGCGTGGCGAAAAGCGCATCGTCCAGGGAACGATTGCCGCCATGCCGTTCGAAGCAGCCTCATTCGACGTTGTGACGTCGTTTGACGTGCTGGACAGTTTCCCGGTGGAGCAGGCGGCCGCGCCCTTTGCGGAACTGGCACGAGTCCTGAAGCCCGGTGGCGTGTTGCTCGTTCGTGTCCCAGCCTTTCAGTCCCTCTATTCGCAGCACGACCGCGCCGTGTACACGCAGCATCGGTACACGGCGGGCGAATTGCGCGTGCGGCTGGAAGAGCAGGGGCTCAGGGTGCAGCGCGTCACCTACGCCAACGCGTTCCTCTTGCCGGTAGTGATGGTCTGGCGCCGGCTGACGCGCTCCAACCGTCCTGACCCCCAGTCCGACGTGCGGCCGCTGCCGAAGATCCTGCGCTGGCTCAACCCGATTCTGGCAGGACTGTTCTGGCTGGAGGCGGCGTGGCTGCGGTGGCTGCCATGGCGGCTGCCCGCGGGTGTGTCGGTGATGGCGCTGGCGCGCAAACCGTAATGGAATTGCGATGAAGCACTGGAAAGCTATCCTCGTGTTCGCACTAGGTCTCGCCCTGAGGCTGGTGACCCTGGCCACGCCCGGCAATGAGGACATGCGTGATCACCAGATCTGGGGCGCTTGGGCGGTGGAGCGCGGGATGGCCCGGGCCTACGTTTACGACGACGCCGACTATCTGGAAAAGTTCTTCTTCAGATTGAACCACATTCCCCACGCCACTACTCGCACCTCCGCGCCCACGGCGCTGGGTAAACTCGATCACGTCCCTGACTACGCCCCTTTGGGCATCTCCATCTTTGCAGCGTCGGCTTGGCTGGCCAGATTGTGTCAGGGCGGATCGCTGCAGCCGGGCGCACTTCTCGACGCCTGTTTTAACCTGTTGCCATTCCTGTCTTCGATCGGGATTCTTGCGCTTGGCTGGAACTTCACGCGCCGCCAGGGCAGGGATATCTCCTGGGCGCCTTTGGCGCTGTTCTGGCTCAATCCCGCATTGATTCTGCATTCTCCCATCCACGGCTACGTCGACCCGGTCTATGCCTTTCTCGGACTGATGGGTCTGGTGGCACTGCATGACAGGAAATGGCTGCCTGCGGTCGTGGCATTGGCAGGCGCCTGCCTGGTCAAGCCCCAGGCCGTACTCCTTGTCCCCATCGCTGCGCTGGTCATTTGGAGGGAAGGCGGCAGGCAATTGCTCCGGCGGGCGCTGCTCCTGTTCGCTTTCGTGACTTTAGCCGCGTTCATTCCGTTCATCGCGACCGGACATTTTCTCGCTGCGATGCGCGGCATTCTTCAAGTCACCTGGCTTGACTACGTCTCGTCCAATCAACTCAATCTCTGGTGGCTGGTGAACTGGATCGCCGGCATGGCCTCCGGAGGCCCGCTGGGCGGGCCGGTGGGCATTGTTCGGGTGACAGACCCCTCCAGCTTCGGGTTTATGCTCATACGGTTTATGGCGGCGCTGCTGGCTCTGGGTCTGACGCTTCTGAATCTTCGGAGGCTTTGGGAAGAGCTGCGGCGGGGAAACCGCGACGCCCTCTTTTGGGCGGCGGCGATTCAAGTTTACATTTTCACCAGCGTGTCACTTTATCCTAAAGAAAACCACCTTTACGGCTTTTTCATCTATGTGCTTCCCGTCGTCCTTCTGGCGCGGCCCCCAATAAGCGCGTTTTATGCCGTGCTCTCAACCGTCTTCTTCCTGAACCTGTTCCTTTTTGACGGGTTGGGCATGGGCTGGGAGAGACCCGGCCATGCGCTGCGGGTGCTTTTCGGCTTCGACCTTACGATATTAGTCGCGGCGCTGAATGCGGCCTTGTTTTTCTGGCTAATGGCCCACCCGAATTGGTTTTTCAACTTCACGAGGCCCGAACCGGATTAATGCTCCGCTCGCTGCCAACCCGGATGAAGATTCTCGCCATAGTGGCGGTGGGCCTGGCACTCCGGCTGGCGCTGATCTGGATGCCGGGAACCGAGGATATGGCTTTCTTCCGCACCTGGGGCGCGCTGGCGCTGCGCGCAGGCATGGTCAACGTCTATACCTGGAAAGACGAAGTCACCCTGGAAGTGGCCTTCCTGAAGCGCAAGGGTGTGGATGTTCGGCTTCGCACCATCCAGCCCACGGCGATCGGCCCGGCCGTGGGAGTCCCGGACTATCCGCCGGGAAATATCCTGACGCTCGAAATCAGCGCCGCGCTTTGCCGGTTTCTCCAGGGGGGAAGTCTGCGCGCCGGCCGCCTCCTGGATAGCTGCCTGAACCTCTTTCCCGTTCTTTTCGCGCTGGCAGCCACGTTTTTGATCTGGCGCTTCGCGGTGCAGGAAGGCGCGCCACGAGCTACCCTGGCTCTTGCCGCGCTCTGGCTCAACCCGGCACTCATTCTGACCTCGCCGGTGCTGGGATACCAGGATCCCATCTTCGCGTTCTGGGGACTGCTCGCCTTGATCTGCTTTCATCGCGGGCGGCACACGGCCAGCGTGTTTTGTCTTGCGCTGAGTTGCCTCACCAAGCCGCAGGGGGTCTTCCTCGTGCCGATTCTGGCCGGGGCCTGCTGGGCCGAAGGGGGCTGGCGGCTGCTGGCCCGCGGCACCTCGCGATTGCTGCTTTTTCTTCTGGTGCCCCTCCTCCCCTATATCGTGACGGGCCGCTTGCTCGCGCCCCTGGCGGCGATGGCACGAGGCGCCGTATTTCCCGCGCTTTCCGCGCAGACGCTGAACTTGTGGTGGCTGGCGGGTCCCGCCGCGCGAAGCCTTGCAGAACGTTCCTGGGCCCCGCTTTTCAGCAAGATTGAAATGGTACCGCAGGGCGACTTCCGCGCTCTGGCCGGATTCGACCCCATGGCGCTTTCACTTCCCGCCCTGATACTGTTTACGCTCGCCAACCTCCATTGGCTGGTCCGCGAGATTCGCGCCGGAAATCGTCATGCGATCTTTTGGGCCGCGGCGCTGGAAGTCTACGGCTACACCATGCTGGCGCTCTTTGTGCATGAGAATCATCTCTATGCTTTCTTCATCTACGCGGCGCCGCTCGTGGCGCTGGGCCACCGCACTGCCATGCGGCTCTATGCCGCCCTGTCCGTCCTGTTCGGCTTGAACCTCTATATCTTCGACGGCCTGGGGCAGGGAATTCCGGCTGCGAATCAGTGGCTGAGAATGACGGCCGGATTCGACCTCTCGCTGCCCTTGACGCTCTTGAATCTGGGGTTTTTCTGGTGGCTGGTCTCGCGGAAGCGATGGGGTTTTGAGGTGCAGCCGGGCTGAAACATCAGTGGAAGTAAGCCATTTCCACTTCGCGGGTGAATACCTGATAGTTAGGCTGGGCCTGCACCACAATCGGTGGGAGGACCACCGGGTCTTCCGGTGAAATGCTGGTGACGACCACGGTCCGAGGGCGAAATCCGGCGAAAGTCCCCCGTGCGCCTCGCAGCGCCATGGCCGCCCCGCCCGGAATCGCCCACTTCGTGAAGTCTACCTGCGGGAGATTCAGCTCCTTCACGGCATCGTCCAGGCTCCAGGCGCGGACCTTTTCGATGCGTGTCGCAGCGTACTGCGGGTCGAAGTCCTCAGCGACCGCCCCCGCATCACTGCGCGAGGCCACGCTGAATTCGACGGTTCCTGTCTTGTCCCACAGGGCACCTTCCATCAGGATCACGCGGCCCGCGGCGATTTCAGCCGCGAAGGTCTTCTTGAAGCACGCATTGCTCCCGGCGTCGGGCTCAAAGGCTACGACGGTCCGCGCCCCGTGGTTCAGCGCGATTCGCGTAAAGGTGCCGATATGGCTGCCCACGTCCACAACGATATCCCCGGCGTGCAGAGCCACGGGACCGCGCTGGTACCTTTCCAGGTGAGAGAGATCTGACAGCGTGACATCATCGTTCGGCTCGCCCCAGAAGTCGCCCAGCGGCGTCTCCCAAAGGACGGGACAGGGGGGCTCTCCGCGTTGCTTTTCGCGGGCGTAGTAATTCTGCGAGGGGTGTCCCCAGCGCCAGGTTCCCGGCAGCATGGCGCGTCCCAGTTCAGAGGGGCTGACGTAGGGAAGGCTCCCGTTGGCTTTCCAGACCAGAATCTGCCGCCGACGCGCCATTCGAGGTTCGCTGGAGAAGCAAAAAACTCCCACCACCGCAACGAGAGCGGCCGCAAATCCGACGGCGAAAAGTATTCTCCTCTGCAGCCACGTCCTCTTGCGATGGGGAGTCACGATGCATTCATCTTAGGGGCCGTCCCGCGCGCCGTCAATCGGCGAATCGCTTCTTGCATGGCCCGAGCGGGCCTGTGTATGATGCGGGTGCTTTTCAATGGCATCGGACGGCGGGACGACACCCTTGAAAATTCTGGTCACCGGCGGTGCAGGGTTCATCGGCTCGAACTTCATCCGATACGTCTTGCGCGAGCATCCCGGCGACTCGGTGGTGAACCTCGACAAGCTGACCTACGCGGGAAATCTTGAGAACCTGGCGGAGATCGAATCCCATCCTCGCTACCGGTTTCTGAAAGGTGACGTTTGTAGCCCTGCCGACGTGGAGCGTGCACTGGAAGGCATGGATGCGGTGGTCCACTTTGCCGCGGAGAGCCACGTGGACCGCAGCATCGCGGATGCTCGCGAATTCGTCGCCACGAACGTGCAGGGAACCTTCAATCTGCTGGATGCCGCCCGGCGCCGGCGCATTGGGCGGTTCATTCAAGTTTCAACCGACGAAGTTTACGGGAGTCTCGCGCCGGGCGAATCCGCCACGGAATCCAGCCCGCTTCATCCCAACAGCCCTTACGCTGCGAGCAAAGCTGCGGCGGATTTGGTCGCCCGCAGTTTCTGGAAGACCTATAGCTTCCCGGTGATGGTCACCCGTTCTTCCAACAACTACGGCCCGAACCAGTTCCCGGAAAAGTTTATTCCGCTCTTGATTGCCAACGCTATCGAAGGGAGGAAGCTTCCGATTTATGGCGACGGTCTGAACGAGCGCGACTGGATCCACGTCGAGGACCACTGCCGCGCGCTCGACGGAGTATTGCGCGACGGGCGGCCGGGCGAGACCTATAACATCGGGAGCGGCTCCCCCCTCTCCAATCTTCACGTGGCCAGACAGATCCTCAAGCTGCTGGGGAAGACCGAACAGGAAATCGAATTTGTGGCGGATCGTCCCGGCCACGACCGCCGGTACTCGCTCGATGCCGGAAAGATTCGTCGCGAGCTCGGCTGGCGGCCGCTGATCTGCTTTGATGAAGGTTTGGCCCGGACGGTCCAATGGTATCGGGATCATCCCGGCTGGGTGAAAAAAACGCGCAACGGGGAGTACCGCGAATACTACGAAAAGTATTACACTCATCGCCGCGAGACGCTCGCTAAGCTGAAGCTATGAACCGCGCCATCGAGATCATTCTTGCTCTCACCCTTGCCGGAACGACGCTGGCTTTCGGCGGCGTGCAGACGATCACCTTCTCCATCATGGAAATGGTGGTGTTTGGCCTGCTCGCGGCCTTGCTGATCCACCAGGCACGCGAGGGTGAAATTCGTCTCCCCTTGCCGGTCTGGCCGGTTCTCTTTGTTGCGCTCGTGGCCTTCCAACTAGTGCCACTGCCCGCGAGCCTGCTGGGCAAGCTTTCGCCCCAGCGGCTGGAAGACCTCGCCATGCTGCCCGGCGTGAATTGGGGGGCGATATCGGTCTACTCACGGGACACGTGGCTGGGACTTGTCAAGATCCTCGCTTACCTGTCGGCCTTCGTGATGGCGGCGCAGGTGTCGGATCTGCGGCGCAATCGCAGCATCATCATCCGGGCCCTGGTGCTTCTGGGGTTGGTGGAGGCGGCTTACGGGATCGTCCAGTACCTGACCGGATGGCAGCAGATCTTCACCTATGTCAAGAAGTACGATCTGGAAGAGGCCACGGGAACCTACATCAATCGGAATCATTTCGCCGGGCACCTGGAAATGGTGATGCCATTCGTTCTGGCGGCGGCCTTCTACGCTTTTGACAAATGGACCAGTCGCCGCCATGCCTTTTCAGGTTCGGCGGAGGCGGAGGAGCGCTCATCAGCGGGCCATCAAATGCTGTTCTACCTCTTCCTCCTGGTCCTGGCCGGCGTGGCCCTGATCTTCTCGCGCTCACGGATGGGGATACTGGTCACATTGTTCACCGTTCTCTTCATGTCGGTCCTGGCCCAGATGAAGGTCCGGCGAAAAGGCTGGCTGCTGGGGGTGCTGGGCTTTCTTGGCGTGGTGGTCAGCTATGGTCTTTGGATCGGCTTGGGGCCGGTTCTGGCGCGGTTCGAAAAGGTGACGGATCCCGCCTACCTGACCCTCGAAGGGCGATTCGCCATCTGGTCCGACACACTGGGACTCATCCGCGATTTTCCACTGCTGGGTTCTGGATTGGGGACTTATCAGATAGTTTATCGCCAGCATCAGACCACGTTGGTCAATAAACTCGTGGAACACGCCCACAACGACTATCTGGAATTTGCCGCCACGACGGGAATTCCGGGCGCCGCCCTCCTTTTTATTCCCATATTCTACCTGCTGGGTCGCATGATTCTCGCGTTTCTTGAGGATCGCCGCGGCTACCGGCGATCCGTTCTGCTCGGCTGCATTGGCGCGACGCTTGCCATTCTGATTCACAGCCTTGCTGATTTCAATCTTCAGGTCCCTGCCAACGCGCTGACTTTCGCCGCGATCCTGGGGCTGGGCTACCGGGCGGCCATTCTGGACCCCCGCCAGGACGAAGTGGATCCTTTCCCCCGCTGATGGAGCCGCCGCATTTCTGGAACTGGATCCGCAAGGGACTCGTGTGGTGCGCCGCAGATAACTATTCCGTCGCGGGGCCCCTGGTGGCGGCGGCCTTCAGGCCGCCACCCGTCCGTGCCGCCCTGAACGGCGAGGCAACGTCCCGCTCGGCCGATATCACGAAGGATATCCGCCATGGTAAAGAACCGTTAGACGCCCCACACTAGGGGAGAGGTGTCAGACTCACGTCATCCAGCCAGACGGTGCCGGCAATCTGGTTGTCGAGCTTCTTGCTGGGCTGCCGCGCCAGGCTGACGAGGATGAGACTGGTTTGGGGCGGTGCCTGAAAATCCAGCGATACCTGCGTCCAGCCGGGGGTGGTTCCCGTCAGGCTCTCCGAGAACATCGTCAGGAGTCTTGGATCGTAGGGATCCGTCACACGCAAGCGAGGGCCGCTGTCGGTGGTGATTCCTTCCGTCTTCATGAAGCCCTGCAACCGGTATCTCCGGCCGGGTTCAACCCGAACATATTGGGAGACATGGCCGAAGACGAGATTCGACTTTCCGTTGAATTGAACTCGTACCGCATGGCTGGGCGAGTGCGACGTGCCGCCGTCGATCAGGATTTCGGCGCCCTCGATCTTGCTGATGCGCCAGTCAAAGCCCGCGTTGAACAGATCGTCTTCGAACTGTCCGTTGATGATCAGATTCTGGGCGGTTGGCTGATAGGTCGGTTTGATCAGGCCCTTCTCCCTCAGATCGCTCCACACTTGGGCGGCCTCGGCGGGCATGCGGGCAGCGATGAGCCGGTTCAGAAGTGAAGCGGCGCGCACCGCGGGAAACTCCTCCTTGGTCGCAGCGATCCGTTTCCAGGCTTCCAGAGACTC
>CAZHKT010000104.1:0-12433 GCA_964533045.1 uncultured Acidobacteriota bacterium
CTTGCTGGGAGCCCAACATGCTTAACCGGAGATGCCTTACCGAGTTTCAACACGATCCGTTGACAGCGCCGCCGGGTGACTCTGCCTTGCGGGAACGCTCGTCATCCCGTAGGCTGGGAGGTCGTCAAAATCCGGATCGTTGTTCTCTCCGCCCTGACATTGAAATTCATGGCGACAGCGGTGACAAACTCGCGGCCTTTTTCGTTCTGGGATTCACTGCGCGAAGCCTTGCGCGGATCGCGCCAGGACTACACCACGGGCAGCATGGCTCGCGCCATCTTCCTGCTCGCCATTCCGATGGTGCTGGAGATGCTGATGGAATCGCTCTTCGCCATCGTGGACGTCTTCTGGGTGGCGCAGCTCGGCGCAGACGCCGTGGCCACGGTCGGCCTGACCGAAGCACTGATGATGCTGATCTACGCCGTCGCCATGGGCCTGGGCCTTTCCGCCACGGCCATGGTGGCGCGGCGCGTGGGCGAAAAGGATCGCGACGGCGCGGCCATTGCGGGCGTCCAGGCCATCGGGCTGGGCGCGCTGGTTGGAAGTCTCGTTGCTCTTCCGGCCTACGTGTATGCTCCCGAACTGCTGCGCCTGATGGGAGGCTCGCCGTCGCTGATGGCTACCGGCTCGGGCTACGCGCGCACGTCCATGGGCGGATGCGCCGTGGTGCTGCTGCTTTTCCTCAACAATGCCGTCTTCCGCGGCGCCGGCGACGCGGCCATCGCCATGCGCGTGCTGGTAATTTCCAACACGCTCAACATCATTCTCGACCCCTGCCTGATTTTCGGCTGGGGACCGTTTCCTCCAATGGGCGTCACCGGCGCCGCCGTCGCCACGTTGATCGGGCGCAGCGTCGGCGTGATCTACCAGTTCTACCGGCTCTACCGGGGCGGCGAGCACATCCAGATCCTGGCGCGCCACGTGCGATTGAATATCGGTGTTACGCTTCGCCTCATCCGCGTTTCCGTCACCGGCATTCTGCAATTCGCCATCCCGCACGTGTCCTGGATCGGACTGGTTCGTATTGTCAGTTCCTTCGGCAGCGTGGCGCTGGCCAGCTACACCATCAGCATTCGCATTATCGTCTTCTTCATTCTTCCTGCCTGGGGATTGAGCGGCGCGGCGTCCACGCTGGTGGGTCAGAATCTGGGCGCGCGGAAGCCGCAGCGTGCCGAGGAATCGGTGTGGAAGACGGGGCTCTACAACATGATCTTCCTGGGAGCGATCGGCGTCGTGCTGTTTGCGGCCGCCGAACCCATTCTCCGGCTGTTTACCCAGGATCCGGCCATTGTGGAAGAGGGCGCTTCCTGTCTGCGCATTCTGAGCCTAGGCAACGTCGGTTATGCCTACGGGATGGTGATGCTCCAGGCGTTCAACGGGGCGGGCGATACCACCACGCCCACCATTATCAACTTCTTCGGATTTCTGTTGACCGAAGTCCCGCTCGCCTACCTGCTGGCCATCCCGCTGGGCCTTGGCATTGATGGAGTCTCGTGGACCATTCTCATAGTCGAAGGCCTGATCGCTCTCGTGAGTGTCCTCATTTTCAAACGCGGCAAGTGGAAAACGCAGCAGATCTAGCCGGCAGGGGGACGGCGCCCCATCCTCGGCAGGCATGGCAGCGCTACTCAAAATCCGGCAGGTGGGGGCGCATACGCCCCATGCCCTGGCCGCAGCCGGGGCGCATCTTCGCGCGAATCTGGCTGTGCAATTCCAGTTCCGCGTTGGCTTCGGCGGTCTGGCCCAGCTTGCGCAGTGCGAGCCCCAGGCGATAATGCCCTTCGGGATTGGCCGGGTCAATCTGCGTGGCTTTGCGGAACGACTGCACTGCTCGCTCGAATTGGCGTTTCTGCTCCTGCAATTTTCCTAATCCAAATTGGTAGAAGTAGCTTCCAGGAACTTCGCGACCCAACTGGCTGATAACGGCTTCCGCGTCGTCAATTCTTCCCTGGACTTCCAGCACTTCTGCCAGGTAGTAGGCGGCCAGATCCATGCGCGGGTTCGTCTTGAGTTCCTGCCGGAACTCCTTCTCGGCGAGATCGAGTTCTCGAATAGTCCAGGCGATGAATCCCAGCGCAAAGTGCGCCCCGCGGAAACGCGGATCGATCTCGAGGGTCCGCTGGAGCTCCCTCCGGGCGTCGTCCAGCTTGTCCTGGGCGTCGTAAGCCCGCCCCAGGAGGAAGTGCCCCGCCGCGGAATTCGCCACCGCCGGAGCCGCTCGCGCCGACATCTCCAGGACCTTTGCCGGCTGGCGATCCTGAATGTAGCTGCGCCCCAGCCAGGTGAAAGTCTCCGTATCGTCGGGCCGAAGCTCGGCGGCCTTTTCAAAACTGCCTGCGGCCTGCGCGTAATCGCCGGCCGCGAACTGGCATCGGCCCCGGGCCATCAGGTCACTCCAATTCCCGCTGGCGGATTTCAGAATCTCCATGCACGCCGGGTCGGGGTGTTTTCCAGACTCCGCATCGTTCATTTGCTGTGCGAGGGAAACTTCCGTGCGGGCCAACCACCAGGGAGAGATCCACACCATCAGACACAAGACAACATGACTTCTTGACATGGCAACACCTTAAGAAGAAGCGGGTTCGAATATGAAAGCATCCGGAATAATGGTAGCACGCGGCGCGCGGGCGAGAACGACTTTGAACCCGTTGGGGCGGATTCTGCGCTTTGTCAAAGACCTGAGATGGCGGCCCTACATGCCTTTTTCGACCGGAAATCCTTTCGCAATCCAGTCGGTGCCGAGATTGTCGGTGATGGCAAGCACCTTCAGGTTCGTAAAACCCATGCGGCGAAGGGTTTCATAGGCAGGGCCGACATTGGGACAGTGCTTCCACGGGCAGCAGCCGCAATAGATTACGAGAAGCTCCTCGCGCGAAAGCGATTCGGCGCGCCGGCGCAATTTCTCGATGCCCTCGGGCCGCGCCCCTGGGCCCACGTTTTCCGCGCCCGGGATGCGCACCTGCGCGTAGAGCACCCGGAATCCGACGTAGAGAACGGTTGGCTTCTCGCCGGCGGTGGATCTCAGCATCTTGGCCAACTCGTCCGGACGCAGGCGCGCCACGGCAGGCACCACGTCCGCCGAAACGAAGGGCGCCTGAGGCGCGCGCGATGCCGCCTGTGCCGGCGCGGCAATCAGATGCTGAGATTCCGCGCTGGCAGTAACTCCCCCCAAAACAAGGGCGAGCATTGCGATCCCCCTCGCCGATTTGAACGCTTTCCGATTCATCAAGATGGGCTCCGAAATTGCCCGCCCAAGCGGTGCAAGGCGCTGAGACAACGGCCACCCGCGGGTGCGAACCCCTTCATTTTGTCGCGTCCTTCGCATCTGCGACTGAGCAACCTTCCATCCGCCGAGGCGGGTTCCGATCGTCTATTGTAACCGCTCGCGACTCAGAAAGTCAGGAGTCGCGTCGCCGAGACATTACGCAAGATAATGACCAACCCCAGCAGAATCACAAACGCCCCAAACATTTGGCGAAGCGACTGCGGGCTGAAACGCTTCGACAGTTGGACGCCCATTAGGCTCCCCGCAACGGCAGCGACGCTCAGAGGGGCAAGCAGGTTCCATTGCATGGCGAGCGAAGGCCAGTGGCCGACCAGCGCCGAGGCGGAGTTGATGCTGATGACCACGAGCGAGGTGCCGATGGCGCGGCGCGTGGGCATGTGCTGCAGCAGGATGAAGGCCGGCACGATCAGGAATCCACCGCCCACACCCAGGAAGCCCGTCAGGAATCCCACGCCGGCGCCAGCGGCAGCCAACACTACCGGCCGCCCGCCTTTCCCCTCACGCGGTTCGGGGCGCGGTCGGAGCATCAGCGCGCCCACCACGATCATCAATCCGCCAAAAAGCAGAAGGAGCTGCGGTCCGGAAAAAAGCCGAGAGAGAACCCCGCCCAGGAAGCTGAACGGCGCGCCGCAGGCCCCGAACAGCAAGGCTTCGCGCCAGGCAAGGGGCGTGTGCCGGTGATGAATGCCCGCGCCGACCATCGCCGTTCCGCCCACCAGGACCAGCGAGAATGCGATGGCACGGTGCGCCGAGAGTCCCAGAACATAGACGAGAATGGGTACGGCGAGAATGGAGCCGCCCCCGCCCAAGAGACCTAGCGAGACGCCCATTAAGACAATCAGCAGTGTTCCGAGCCACATCGGCGTCCCGCATTCTACCCCAGAGGGGTGCGGCGTCACGGGGGGACCCAAACGATGAGACCGCCGGGCGACGGCACTGAGCGCACCAGCACCGCTGGGACAGCAGGCATCTTTTCCGCCTGCGGCCATCACGGCCGCCGCCCCAGGTTTTAGATTTCCGCCGCCGTGGGATTAAGCTCCATTTGGACCAGGGCGCACAGCTTCTCAAACGCCGCCTGGCGCGTGAAGTAACTGTTGTGCGAGCCCAAATCTTCGAGCATCTGCTCCAGATCCGTCGCGAGCGGCTCGCGCGCGGCGCAGGCCAGCTTAATCAACAGGCGGGCGCAATGCGGCGCGCATTCGGTTTGATTGTAGCTCGCCCAGAGCAGCGCTTGTTTGATAGTGTCGCTGGGATGACTTTCCGCCATCGCCAGCGCGCGTTTCAAGCCTTGGCGCGGATCGTGGAGCTGGCGAATCTGCCGCGCCAGGAAGCGTTCGATATCCTGCATCGCGCCTTGGCGTTCGAGCGCGTCAGCCGCGGCCAGCCGTGCATCGATGGAAAGATGGTGCGTCAGGCCGGTGCGGATAAGTCGGCGGGCATCCTCGGTGGGAAACATGGCGAGCGCCTCAATTTCGCGCCACGTCAGGTCTCGGTCCCGGAGCATTTCAAAGACATCCTTGCGCTCGGCGGCTTTCATTTTCGGAATCGCGGCCACGTCATAGGATTGGTCTTCGCCCCAATCATCGGACGGCTTCGGGATGCCGGCCATGAAGCGCCTGTAGGAGGCGGACTTCTTGTCGGGTCCCGTTCGACGTGATTGCAGAGCCTCGACCCGTGCCGACTTTGAGCCTCTGCCTTGGGGAAGAACGGTGATCGTCCCGTTGGCCCAGTCGGCTTCGTACCGATAACCGGGGGCCTTCTGGCGGATCACTTCATCGCCCACGCGCGCGTATATCTCCAACTGCCGGCCCGCCGCCCAAACGTGCATCTGATCCCACACGGCGGCGCTCGGCCCCCAGATCAGCGCCAGCGCCGGCCAACTCGCAAACTCCCAATCGAATGAAATGGTTCGTATTCCCTCGTGGTAGAAGATGGACCCGCCACGCCCCCTCTGCGTGATTTCAACCCGATAATCCGGCATCTTTGACCTGAAGCCTGAATTAAACCACGAGCCGCCTCGAGGGGCCAAACGGAATCACCGATGGAAGGGCGCCGGAAGGCGGAGTGCAACGGTCAGGGGAACGTCTAAGGTGAAGGACGTCGGGTGGGTTTGGAACAGCCAGCTCACTTCGGTTCGCGGCGTTTGGGGGGCGGATAATGATCCATCCGGTAGTCGCGAACATCTTTCTCGGAAACAAATAAAGCCGCAGCGGCCGGCAAGGTCTCCGTTTCCATCTTCAATTCCCGCAGAAGCCTTTCCGAGGAGATCACGGGGCCATCCTGGAAGCGGAGGCGTCCTGGTGCAAATTCCGCCGAGGGAACTCGCACCGTGAACTCTCGGCTGTCGCGGGGCGGATTCAGGACATGGAAACTATAGGTTCGGCAATGGGAAGAGTTCTCTACGCCCACGTATTGGACGTACATGCTGCCTTCTTTCTCGAACTGCGCGTCCGAATCTGACAGAGGGCCGCGTCAGCAAACAAGGCTGAGACGTCAACCCTCTCGGCGCTTCATGGCGTCGCGGTCCTCGATGATCTTGAAAACTGCCTCCGAGGGGGACAACCGGGTCACTCCCACGCGCGTGAAGCATACGATCGTGCGCTCAGGGTCGCAATCCAAGATGGTGCCCCACCCGTACTTCGAGTGGCGAACGTATTGTCCCTTTCTGGGTTTCATCGGTTGCTCCAACCTCTAATGAGGATTTCATTTTCGAGTGACGTTGCCCGCAGTAACGGCACTGACGGCCGGCCCTCCGCGCCGAAAAGCGCCGGTGAGGACCCCCCGGCCGGCAGGTACCGGCGCTACCACCCTGGTCGCCACTGTATTTTGTAATACTCGTTAGTAGCGGCCGTAGCGGCCCTGATGGCGCTGAGAATCCCGCCCCCCGCCACCCTTCGGCCTGCCGAATCCGGTGCGCTGAGGCTGAGCTTCATTGACGGTGAGCGTGCGGCCATCCAGAGTCTTGCCGTTCAGCCCGCTGATTGCTCGCTGCAAGTCTTCGCCCTCCGCCAGTTCGACAAAACCGAATCCCCGCGGGGTCCCCGTAAGTTTGTCCCGCATCACCACCGCAGAGGCGACCTGAAACCCGGCGCCTAAGACAAACTCATTCAGATTGGCGTCGGTCACGCTATGGGGCAGATTCCCGACAAATAACTTTGTAGCCATACTTCCTCCTCAGTACTAGCGGGCCTGTCTGGTCCCGCCTGAAACTCCTGATCATGCCCGCTCGGCTGCGTCCATCCAGTTCTTGATCGCGGGCTCGCCAGCCGGACGCGGATCTCCTGCCAGGCTCTCGCGCAGTTTCCGAGTGCTCTTCCTCAGAAGCAGCTTGCGCCTCCGCAGCCTGTGAAAACGTGCCCTGTCTCCATTTCGAAGTGACATCGTGTCCTCCCGGACGGTCCCAGCAACCTTCGCGATTTCGTGGAAACCCCTTCTGACTTGTCTTCCGGTGCGCTTATAGTGACTCTATCCGGCGATGGGGGGCGATGATACCCGGAATCGAGAGCCTCGGCGACGCTCGCAGCCCTACGAGCGATACTGCGAAGGCCAGCAGGCACGTCAAATCCAGCCAGAAGAACACCCGGTTGGAAAACGCGAGGGGGGCGGCGGGATTGAGGAGCACCGCCATAACCAGGAACCCCGTTGCCCAAAAGTACTTCCTAAGGTGAACGGCCTGATAGAATACGACCAGCGCGGCGCAACATACCACCAAACCCAGCACAATTCGGAAGCCGTCGGACGCGTGCCCCAATAGACCTCCCAAAAGGAGGACCACGGAAAGGTATTTCATGATTCTTGGAGTCATCAAGGACCTCATTTCCTGCTTTAGATTCTTACAGATAGGGTGATGCGTAAAGCACAATTCCTACCCGAGTTTGCGCGCGCTGAAGGGAAAGTCGTCCGTTGGACGGAATCGCGGATAACCTGAATTAGTTCAGGCAATCAGGAAGGTGAATGGACGCTGTCATCTTCTTAACTAACATAGGTGGATTTACTTTACTTGTCAAGTTAATTATGGGATGCTGAGCCATCTTAGAGTAATTTACAGATTCAAGTTATCTGGATGGGCGGAGGACTCCAATGGATATTCCCTTGGTGATTCGACAGCGGCTTGATCAGCTCGGGTTGGGGCAGAAGGACTTGGCAATGGCGGCGCAGGTTACCGAGTCCTATATTTCCCAGCTGCTGACCCGGAAGAAGGCCCCGCCGGCGCCTGAGCGGACCGACATCTATGACAAAATGGCGAGAGCTCTGAGACTGCCCAGCTGGGAATTGGCCAAATTGGCGGAGCTGCAGCGGCAGGAATCCATCAAGAGGAGAATCGCGGCCCCCCCCGCCCCGTTGTTCAAGGAGGTCCGCGAGTTGGTGCTCCGGAAATGCGCCTCTGAGAAAGTGTCAGAGGTGCGCGCCATTTTTGAAAGGCAGCCGTTCGGAGAACTTGAACGCCTCGTCACCCAGAAATTGCTCGACGTGGCCAAGCGGATCGTCCGCGAAAAGCTGGGGAACGAATCATGGCTCCGCGAGATGGCCCAGTCCGCCCACCGCAGCTATGAGCAGATGCGGGTTATTGTTCTGGACTTTCTGGACACGGACCTCTTCAATGTGTCCGTGGAAGATTGCGTTTCGTTTCTCGATCCTCTCATCGAGTCCTGGAATATTGATCTGGCAACCTTCAGCATGGAAATCGTCCTCAACCGGCAGGTGGCCCCGGCGCAGCCCAAGCGCTTCGAATTCGTGGAAAAGGAGCCCGCCCCGCCCGGGGTGGATGAGCCCGGCTTCATAGAATTTCTGGAGGACCGCCGCATGAGCGCGAACCTCACCGCGGAAGAAGAAGCATTCCTCAGGAGCCTCCGATTCAATGACAGGCGGCCAACTCCGCTTTATTACTACCGCCAGCTACAAAGCCTGCGCGACCCGCTGCATTTCCGCAAAGACTGAATCCGCACCGGACGTTGCTGCGGACGCGACATGCCTTCCGACTTGCCGTATGTTCTTCAGAAACGGAGCAGATACGAGAATTTGACGAAGAACTGGCGTGCGTCGTTCATAAACTGAGGGCTGCGGACCAACTGGTGGCCGGCGGCATGAGTCAGCAACTCGAGGTTCTGATGGTTGCCGTTGTAGCCGACGTAGACCGCCGTCCAGGGATTGAGCAGATATGTGAAGAGAAAATCCGCGTTCACGTTTTTGGCGGTTTCGAGCGAGGTGTGTTGCGGGTTCGCGAGCACGGCGTTGTACTGGAGAATGACCCGCAGCGAGAACTCGCGGTTGAACTGCCAGTTCCAGTGCGAACGAAGGATGTGGTTGTTGAAGATGCTCGCGCTGTCGGCGCGGTCGGTGAGCCGTTCGAGCAGATAGGTATTCTCAACGCGCAAGGGCCGCAGCGGCCGCAGTGTGATGTCCGCCACAACCCGTGTCAGGTCGGCGAGGACGGGCTCCTGCCCCGCCGGCGGGAGGAAGTTGATGCCGGTGCCTCGCGAAACCGCCAATTCAAAATTGACGGATGAAAGGTACTGCGACGCGAAGTAGACGCCGCTGCGCGCGTGGGAATAGCCACGATGACCCGTGAGCACGGAAAAGTCCTGGGGGCGCAGCACCTCCCGGTCCGCGATGCGAAAGAACTCCAGATAGGTCAGGCCGTTGAATTCCCAGCTCATCCCGAGGTCGCTATAAGTGTCCACGCGCGTCCCCTGATGGTCCCAGATGGGATTGAAGAGGATCGTCGGCCCCCAGGAGATGACACGGCTGTTCGCCGGTCTGAACTGGTAGGAGATGAACTGCCGTATGCTGCGAATGTCAGTGCGCAGTGGCGGGGCGGTGATGTGACGGCTTCGATACAGCGGCCGCCCCACAAAGCTGTCCGCCATGAAACCCATCTCCGTCGTGAAGCCCGGACTGCGGTCATCGTAATCCATATTGTAGAAGAAGCGGTTACTGGCGCGCTTGAGTCCCACCTTGTACGCGGGTCCCGCCAGCGTTGTGCCGTCCTGAAGGCGCGTGGCGCTGGCGACCCCCTGTCCCTCCAGGACCCAGGAACTGGTCAGCCGGAAGCGCGCGTCGATTCCGCCGACACGGTTGTACTGCGGCCCTAGTTCCCGATCCGTATAGATGAGACCCATGCTGGATTGTTTCCGGAAGTCGCGCTGCAACCGCACGACGCCCACCTTGGCGCGCTGGCCGAAACGAGGATCCGACGGGTCCGCCAGCTTGCCGGGCGCCTGGTCGTCGGCAAGCAGCGCTCCAAGCGCCCACGGCCCATTCTTGCCTGTCAGACGCGCGCCCAATTGCGGATCGACGATCCGCCGGGTGAAGAACAGGTTCATCGGCGTCATGAAAAAGTTGGCGTTTTCCAGGAAGAAGGGCCGCTTCTCCTCGAAGAACACTTCGAAGCGGCGGTTGAGTGTGATTTGCGGCTCATCGGATTCGACCTGGCTGAAGTCGGGATTGGCGGTCACATCAAGGACAAAGCTGTCCTGGATAATCAACTTGCCGTCGAGCCCGACGGTGGGCTCGAAGGTCTCGCTGGCAAAGTAGGGGCCGACGGGATTCGACGTATCCAGGGCGCGGTACGACCGCCCGAACGCATAAGGCACCAGTTGAATATTCCGCCCCGGCGCGATGTTACTGAGGCCGTGCACATCCGCTTCTTGCGTCAATTCCCCCTCGATCTGCGGGGAGAGTTTGGGCCAGGTGCTCTCTTCGTTGATCCGCGGGCAGCTCCTCCAAAAAATGATGCCCCAGGTCTGATTCGCGGCAGGCTTGAAACGGATGCTTTCAAACGGCACGGCCATCCAGATGACATAGCCGCGATCGGTCAGCTGGCCGCGCGTGTAATAGACCGTGTCCCAGGAGAAGTCGTTGCCGCCGCCTTCCGTCCACAAATTGTCCGACTGGACGCCCAGCGGGTTCGACCAGAACTGGTAAGCCCGCCGCTGGTCATGAAACGTGTCGAGATCCAGCACCACGAAATCATCGTCGAAGATCTTTTCGCGCCGGGCCATGCGGGCCCGAATCTTGCGCGGCTCCGTGTCAAAACACAAGTACACCGCGTAGAAGTGCTTGTCGTCGTAACCGAGATAGACTTCGGTTTGTTGCTGCGCCGGCTCACCGTCGTGCGGAATGTACTGCGTGAAACCTGACACCTTGAACATCTTCTGGGCAATTTCGCCGCGCGGCTGCATGTCGAGGAAATCTTCGATCTTGGGCGGCTCGGAAAGGCGGGGAATCTGCACTCGGGCGCGCGGCCGGCCGGACGGCGGGAAGGCCAGAACCAAAACAGGCGTCAGCAGAAGCAGGCCCATGCCGTATGCAGTTTGAACTGTGAGGCTTGGTTTCGCCATTTCAGAAGCCAGGCGATTTCGTGAATCCGAATGGCAGGAAACCGCCGCGGGTGCGAGGAACGGGCGGGCAACTCGCCGTTAAGTGCCGGCGTGAGTCTTGCTCGGGTGGCGCCGGTAACCGTATTCCTTCTTAAGCTTGTAGGTGATGCTGTCCACCAACGCCTTCCAGCTTGCCTCGATGATGTTTTCCGAAACGCCGACGGTGCCCCAGGTATCGTGGCCGTCGCTGGTCTCGATCAGCACGCGCACGCGGGCATCGGTGGCGTCTTTGTTATTCAGGACGCGGACCTTATAGTCGGTCAGCCGGATATCGCGAATGCAGGGGAAAAACGCGCCCAGCGATTTGCGCAGGGCGCGGTCGAGCGCGCTCACCGGGCCCACGCCCTCCGCCGCCGTGTGCTCTTCCTTGCCGTCCACGCGCAGCTTGATAACGGCTTCGGAGGCGGACTCGTTCGATCCCCTTTTTTCCGTAATCACACGAAAACCGTCCAGCTCGAAGAATTCCGGGAAGTTGTGAACCAGGCGGTCAAACAGGATCTGGAACGAACCCTCGGCCCCCTCGAAGACGTACCCGTCGTGCTCCAATTCCTTAAGCTTCTCGACGACCGCTTTGGCGTGGGGGGAACCCTTCTCCAGTTCCAGGCCCAGTTCTTCCACCTTATAAAGGACATTGCTCTTGCCGGAAAGCTCCGAGACCAGCACCCGGCGCTCGTTGCCGACCAGTGCCGGCTCGATGTGCTCGTAGGCGCGCGCGTCCTTCATCACCGCGCTCACGTGAACGCCACCCTTGTGCGCAAAGGCGCTCTTGCCCACGAACGGAAGATCGTGGCGCGGCGGCAGGTTGGCCAGTTCGCTCACGTAATGCGAAACCTCGGTCAGATGTTTGAGCTTATCGCGGCCGATGGATTTCATGCCGAGCTTCAGCTCAATGTTGGGAATCACGGAGCAGAGATTGGCGTTGCCGGT
The DNA here is from genome assembly GCA_964533045.1 of uncultured Acidobacteriota bacterium. Lineage (GTDB taxonomy): Bacteria > Acidobacteriota > Terriglobia > UBA7540 > UBA7540 > JACQNR01. The sequence goes on from CAZHKT010000104.1 coordinate 11,593, forward strand.
GCGCTCGCCGTAGCCGTTGATGGTACCCTGAACCTGCACGGCGCCCGCCTGCACGGCAGCGATGGCGTTGGCGACGGCCATGTCGCTGTCATTGTGCGTATGAATCCCGAGCGGGGTCGTCACCGCGCCCGCCGCGGCGCGGAAGCACTCGACCAGGTCGCTGGTAAGCGTGCCGCCGTTCGTGTCGCAGAGCACCAACAGGTCCGCGCCTGCTTCTTCCGCGGCGCCCAGCGTGGCCAGCGCGTAGTCGCGATCGCCCTTGAAGCCGTCGAAGAAATGTTCGGCGTCGTAAATCACCTCCCGGCCCCTGGACTTCAGGAAGGCGACGGACTCGCGAATGATGTTCAGATTGGATTCGAGCGAAATACCCAGCGCCACCTTGACATGCAAATCCCAAGTCTTGCCGAAAATGGTCACGACCGGCGTGCCCGATTGGATGAGGGCTTGAAGGTTCTTGTCATCCGCGGCCGAATTGCGCGGGTATCGAGTGCTTCCAAAGGCCGCCAGCTTGGCATGCTTCAGCTTGAGGTGGCGCGCGCGCTCAAAGAAAGTCACGTCCTTGACGTTGGAGCCGGGCCAGCCGCCCTCGATGTAGTCCACGCCGAGATCGTCGAGCCTGCGAGCGATATGCAGCTTGTCCTCGACCGAGAACGACACGTTCTCGCCCTGCGAGCCGTCGCGCAACGTGGTGTCGTAAATCTGAATCTTCCCCATGCAGCCTTCGAAATCCAAAATGGGAACGCTTACATCAGAATTACTGAAAGAGGCGAAATTGTCAACGCTGGCGCGTAGAGGGGCGCTGTCAACGGTTCGTGTTGAAACTCGGTAAGGCATCTCCGGT
>CAZHKT010000105.1:0-12323 GCA_964533045.1 uncultured Acidobacteriota bacterium
TGCTTAACCGGAGATGCCTTACCGAGTTTCAACACGAACCGTTGACAGCGCCCCGGTGGTTACTCAACTTGACAGCGGGCGGGCCATTTGTTAGTTTGCCAAATTCTCCATGGTCAAGTGGTCAGACCTGCTTACGCTCGTCACGGCGTTCCAGTCCTGCCGCGACACCAACTCCGTCCTCAAGGCACTGGCGGGTCATCTTGGCAACGTGCTAAAGGCTCGGGCATGCCTGGTGTGGAAGTTGACGCGCGACGGCGAAGGACTCATCTGCGTGGCCAGCTCCTTCGAGCCCGGCTGGCGCGCCGAACCCCTGCGCGGCGCCGTCACCGAGTGCCTGCTCAACGAGATGCTGGAAATTCCGCGCGCCCACCACATCGCGGAGAAGGATCTAGACCCGGATCTTCTCCTCCACCTATCTGACAATGACCGGGCGCGGGTCCGGCAGGCGCTCTACGCACCCCTCTCCGCTGCCCACGGGCCGTTGGGAGTGGTGGAAGTGCTGAACAAGGAGCGAGGCGACTTCACGGCCGATGACGCGGCGTTTCTGGAAGAGGCCTGCCGCCTCGCCGGCCGCCAGATCCACCTGCTCGAATCGATGGAAGAGGAGCGCGAAGCGAGCCTTTCCGCGGTGCAGCGCCTCACCGACCTTTACGATATCAGCCGCGTGTTCGCCTCGACGCTGGAGATCCAGGAATTGCTCCCCATTATGGGCGAGAAGATCCGCGACATCCTGCGCGCCGAGGCCGCCAACCTGTGGCTGGTGGATCCTGAAAGCCGTGAACTGTTCTTCGCCCATCAGGCGGGGACGGATCCCACTACGCCCGCCGAGGGGCGCGTCGCCCTGGGCGAAGGGATTCTTGGATCCGTGGCGGAGAGCGGCGAACCGCGCCTGGTCGAAAACGCCGCCGAGGACGAAGAGCTGGAAGAGCGCTGTCAGTCGGCCGGGGGATTTGAGGTTCGCACACTCATGTGCGCTCCGCTCACCGAAGGCGAACAGGTGCTGGGCGTCGTCGAAGTCGTCAACCGGGCCGATGGCACCGCCTTCGATGACGATGACCTCTTCTTCCTGGCGCGCGTCAGCGAACAGGCGGCGATCGCGTTGAAGAATGCCCGCCTGCTCGATGCCGAGCGCCGCGCCAATGACTTCAGCGCGCTGCTTTCGACCAGCAAGGAACTCACCTCCACCCTGAATCTTGACCATGTTCTGACTACCGTGGTTCACCAGGCTTCGACCGTGGTGCCCTTCGACCTTTCGGCCATCGGAGTGTACGACCGCGGCCAATTCGTGCTCGGGGCGGTTTCGGGCGAAGCGGAAGTTCCCAAGACTCCCATGATGGCGGCGCTCAGATCGATCCTCGAATGGGTGGCGGGACAGCAGAATCCCGTCACCGCGAACCAGCAGGAGGACGGCTGGCAGTCCGAGCCGGAAGAATTGCCTTCCCATCTCATCGCCTTCATGGAAGAGCACGGTTACCGCGGGTTCTACGCGACGGCGTTGCGCGACGATCAAGGAGCGGTGGGCGTGTTCGCCCTGCTCAATACCGAGCCGGATTTCCTCTCCAAAAGCCACTACGAAGTGCTTGGCATCCTGACCAGCCAGACCACGGTCGCGATCCGCAACGCCCGCCTTTACCAGCAGGTGCCGCTGGTGAATTTCTGGCAGCCGCTGATGAAGAAGCGCGACATCGCGGGCGGGGAAGCACTCAATCGCTGGCGGCCCTTCGCTTGGAAGGCCGCGCTGGTGATCCTGGCACTGGTTGGGATTCCCTGGAAGTTGCGTATTCAGACCAACGCCACGGTTGTTCCGGCGGACCGCCGCCTGGTCGTGGCGGAGGTGAGCGGTATGGTGCGCAGCGTGCCGGTGCGCGAAGGCTCGCGCGTGGAAGCGGGCGCGCTCCTGGCCGCGCTCGACGACAGCGAGAATCGAATGCGCCTGGGCCGGGCCGCTGCCGAACTCGAAATCGCCCGCCGCCAGATGGCCGACGCGGAAGCGCGTCGCGATCCCGCCGCCGAAAGCCAGGCCCGCCTGACTATGGAACTGCACCAGTCGGAGGTGAATCTCTATCGCGAAAAGGTGGCGCGCTCCCGCCTGGCCGCCCCCATCACGGGTGTCGTTATCACGCCCAAAGTGGAGGAGAAGGTCGGCGAACTGCTCAACGCAGGCCAGACCTTTTGCGAGTTGGTGGATCAGGATCGCATGGCTGTCGAGATGAATGTTCCGGAGACAGACGTGGTCATGCTCCAGCCCGGTGCCAAGGTGGCTTTGAAACTGAATTCGCTCCCCACCGAGACCCTTGTCGGCGAGGTGGTGCGCATCTCGCCGCAGACGGTGAGCGCCGAGGGCGAGCAGTTCTTCGTTACGCGCGCCGTCTTCCCCAATCCCGGCGGGCGAGTCCTGTCCGGTATGGCAGGACAGGCCAAGATCAGCGCGGCGGGCGGTTGGTTTCAGAGCGGCTGGTACCCCGTCGGTTATGTGGCCTTGCGCTCGCCCACGCGCTGGGCTTGGCGCAAGGTCTGGGCGCTGCTTCCATGAAGGATTGGGAGGCTCGATTCATGAAATTTGTGACGATCGCCGCAGTCGCAGTTTCCCTGGGCGTCTGGAGTTGCAGTCCGCCTCCGCCCGAACCGGGCGCGTCGAACGCTCCGCCGCCATCTTCGGCCGCGCCGCCGGCCCCGGCGCCCTCCGGCAACCCGCCGGGCGCGCCGGACAAGCTGGAAATCCTGAGCGTGCTTTCCGTCGAGCATTCGGTGGATCTGCTGGCGCAGCGTGACGGCGTGATCGTCCAAGTCTACTTCGACCAGGACAGCTGGGTGGACAAGGGCGTCGTCCTGGCCCGAATGGACGACCGCGAGATCCAGGTGAAGCTGGAGAAAGCCCGCCTCGAACTGGAAGTCACCGAGAACAATCTGAAATATCAGCAGGCGGAGCGCAAGGCCAAGGATGCCGCCTATCGCCGGCAGCAGGAGTTGCGCAAGTTCGGCCTGAGCAGCGAAGCGGCGCTGGAAGAGGCCGAGTTCCGTTCGACCGGCGCGGCCTTCGACGAGAAGAGCTACGAGGCGGCCGTGAAGCGCAAGCAGGCGGAGATTCGCGAACTGGAAGTGGAACTGGAGAAGTCCCGCTTCATCGCGCCCTTCAGCGGCTACGTCGTTCGCCGCTCGGTCCGCGCGGGGCAAACCGTCATCAAGAACGATCCGTGCTTCCGCCTGAGTCAGCTTTCTCCCCTGCAAGTCCGCTTCCTTGTGCCCGAATCGGCTGGGCCGCGCCCGAAAGCGGGGGACGCGCTCAAGGTGGTGGCCACCGCCGACGGCAGTCGCGAATACGACGCGCGCGTCCAGCGCGTCAGTCCCACGATTGACGCCGCCAGCGGCAGCTATGATGTCACGGCGCAACTGACCGGACCGGGAATCGACGCCCTGCGCCCCGGCATGGGCGTCAAAGTCCTCTGGCCGGTGCGGCGCACGAAGCCCCCGGCGTAGCACGAGGGTCTGGCCCGTGCGCATGGCCGGGACGGTATGCTGCGGATTTCACCATGCGATTTGGTCCGACCAGTTCGCGGCTGAGCGGTGTGGTGGCGAAGAGCCTCCACCGTCCCAAGTTTCGAACTGACCTCAAGGTGGGCCGCCAGGTCTACGCGGGTGAAGTCAGCTATGTCGTAAAGGTGCCCGAAGCCGAATCCTTCAGCCGGCTGGGTGAACTCGACTGGGACGTGCTGACGCTGTGCGACGGCACGCGCACGCCCGCGGAAGTGGCCGCCGAGTTCAATCAGCGCTTTCCTGAGAATCAGCTCTCCGAATCCGAAATCGCCACGTTCATTGACGGCATTGACCCGCAGCTCTGGGAGCAATCCGCGGCGCAAAAGAACCTTTGCGTGCTCGAGAAGATTCGCGATGAGCGCCGCCAGCGCGTCAATCGCGCCAACCTGCTCTCGATCTATTTCTCCGCCTATGATCCCGACGAAGCCCTCAACTGGCTGATCCGCTATACGCGCTGGATGTTTACGCCGCAGTTTTTCGTTGTCTCGCTGCTGGTCTTTGGCATCGCCGCCGGGCTGGTGGCGTCCGACTTCGAGCGCATCCGACAGGATACGCACGCTTTCTACAGCTTCTCGGGCAAGAAACTCTACGACCTGGTCGTGATCTGGATCATCCTGTTCCTGATCCTCGGCCCTCACGAATTCGCGCATGGCCTGGCTTGCAAGAACTATGGCGGGGAAGTGCACAACATGGGTTTCATGCTGCTCTATTTCGCCCCGTCGTTTTATACCGACTGCACCGACATGCACCTGTTCGACAAGACCTCCAAGCGCATCTGGACGATCATTGCGGGCATCTGGCTCACGCTTTGGCAGTCGTGCCTCGCCATCTTCGTCTACTTCCTGGCGCGGCCGGGGTCCGGGGTCAGTAATCTCGCCTACGAATTCGGCTTGCTGGCCGGGGTGCTGGCGTTCTTACAACTCAATCCCCTGCTCAAAATTGACGGGTACTACGTCTTGGGCCAGATGCTCCAGGTGGACGACCTGTACGAGAATTCCTTCGCCTATCTGGGCGCCTGGCTTCGGAAGCATGTCTTCCGGCAGCGGGTGGAACTTCCGCAAATTTCGCAGCGCGAGCGGCGGATATTTCTCACCTACGGCCTGCTGGCGGGTATTTACGCGATTCTGGTTCTGCGCGTGGTCATCGGATTTGTCTTTAATATCTCGGTCGAGTATTTCGGCATGTGGGGATATCCCGTTGGCGCCGCGGCGCTCTATCTAATCCTCAAGGCACGGATTGAAGGGTGGATGGCATCGGCGCGCGTCCCGCTGGCGGCGCTGAAGGAGAAAGCGATGCACTGGAAACCGGCGAAGTGGCAATGGGCGGCGGGGGCTGCCGTTGTCGTGGCTGTTCTGGTGATTCCGACTCGCACCAGGGTGATATCGGAATTCGTTCTCGACCCGGGCGCGCGCGCTGAAATCCGCGCGCAAGTCCCCGGTTCAATCCGCGAGCTGACGGCGCGCGAAGGCGAACACTACCCGCGCGGCTTGGTGCTGGCAAAGCTCGCCAATCCTGACATCGAATCGCGCGCGGCCGCGGCTGCCGCCGAACTCCAGAAAGCTCAAGGCGCGCTGCGCGACGCCCAGTCTCGCAACGACTTTGCCGGCATGAGCAAGCCCTTGCAGGATAGCAGACGCCTTCAGGCTGAGAAAACCGAAGCGGAGTGGAAATTGCAGCAACTGGAGCTGCGCGCGCCTTTTGCTGGAGTCGTGACAACGCCGCGCATCGAGCAGCGCTCGGGTGAATATTTGAACGAAGGCGATGCCTTCGCCCTGCTGGTGGACCGGAGCGTGATGCGCGCCCGGGTGCTGGTGCGCGACTGGGAATTGGAGGATGTCCGGGAAGGCGCCGCCGTGGACCTGCAGCTCAATGCGCGGCCCTATCGCACCTATGCCGGGCAAGTGAAAGCCATCATGCCAGCGGCGTCTTCTCTGCGGCCCGTGAGCGCCTTGCAGAAAGTGGAACGCAAAGGACAGGAATTGACCAACTTCTTCGAAGTCACAATGGAGTTTGCTAACCCCGACGGTGCGTTGCAGGAGGGCATGACGGGCACGGCCAAGATCTATGGCCCGCGACGGCCGCTCGCCTGGCAAGCTGGCCGCGAGGCCTGGCGCTGGATGCGATCACTGGTCTGGTAACGCGCCGTCTCGCCCCGAACGGGTCGGGGCGGGACCGCCTTTTCGCCTCTTATGGATGGACTACGAGCGTCAGCTAGGCGCTGCCGGCCTCCTTGCCGCCCTGGAGAGTCGTCCTTGCTTTCGGGGCAGCCCTCTCCTCCCCGTCATATGACTCTCCCCTGCAATGGGGGACTGTAATCCCGGAGCCCGGCGTGCTTGCGCGACACGCCGGGAGCCCGCCGGGTGCGGCGCGGGCCGAACCTAGTAGAACTTGATCATCAACTTGCTGTCGCCGATCTTCTTGCCGCCTTTCAGGGTCTTCTTTGCGGGAGCCTTGGAGGCCGGGGTCTTCTTCGTGTCTGCCATGCATTCTCCTTCTCAGATTTGAAATTGCATGGCGGGGTGCGGCGCGCCGCGCCCCGCCATCTGCTGGCTGCTATTGGAGTCGGTTCTTGCCGCTGAAGCTAGAAGAGACGAACGCCGCCCATCAGCTTGGCGTTCCCGACCTTCTTGCTGCCCTTCAGGGTCTTCTTCGCCTTCGGTGACGGTTTCTTCTTGCCTGCCATGGGGTTCTCCTTTGGTTGGTTGAAGGTCTCCGGTGGTTGCTTGCACCGGAACGCTTTAATATCAAGCCTTGATCAAGATGAGCGCTCTGTCGCAAAGAAAAGGGGTTGTCCGCCCCCCTGGCTTCCAAACCCGAAGAACCGGCACCGGAGACCCGAAGGCCGCCAGCTACCACAACAGACCACAACCGAACCAGCCCGCACCGCGCTAGAAGCGAATCATCAGTTTGGAGTCGCCGAGTTTCTTCGACCCTTTCAGGGTCTTCGGTGACTTGGGAGGTTTCTTGGCTTCTTTCTTTGTGCCCACTGTGACTCTTCCTTCCTGCTGCTGACGCAATGCGACTACCACTGCAAGTGTTGCCTTGCGGGACCAGCTTGCAAGTCCGCAGCCATTGTCCGGATCCTCATGCCGCGCTCTTATATACTTGAAAAATCACCAGATGGCCAGCAGATTCGCGGCATATCCGGTCCGGCCTCCCCCGCCTGGCGCTGCTGCCAGGGATGAAATTGTCCCTCGGGGTAATTTCTACCCCACTTCGAAGCGCCTCGGTGAGGCGTCTCGAAGCGCTACAGCCCGTATTTCCGGCAGAGGTACTTCATCCGATCCTTGTTGAGCCCCAAAAGCTTGGCGGCCTGTGATTTGACCCCGCCCGCCTCCTGGAGCGCCGACTCGATCCACTGCTTTTCAAAGGCCTCCACCTCCTCCTCCAGATTGAAGCCGGCGGAGGGAAGTCTCGGGCGCTTTCGCCCCAGCAGCCCGGAGGATTCGCGCACGTCGCGCGGAATTTGTTTGAGGCCTATCTCGTCGCCCTCCGTCATAACCACCAGCCGTTGAATCAGGTTCTCAAGTTCCCGGACGTTCCCCGGCCACGGGTAAGCCTTGAGAGCCTGCATGGCGTCGTCGGTGACGCGCTTGGCGGGCAGGCGGTTGGCGGCGGAGTAGACGTTCACGAAATACTCGACCAGCAGCGGAATGTCGTCAGTGCGTTCGCGCAGCGGGGGAACAAAGAGCGGCACGACGTGAATACGGTAATACAGGTCTTCTCGGAATCGCCCCTCCCGCACCGCCTTCTCCAAGTCCTCGTTGGTGGCGGTGATCAGCCTGAAATCGACGCGGATGGGCCGCTTGCCCCCCAGGCGGTGGATGGACTGGTCTTCGAGCACGCGCAGCAGCTTGCTTTGCAGCGGGAGGGTGAGCGCGCCAATTTCATCCAGAAAGAGGGTGCCGCGGTGAGCCAGCTCGAAGCGGCCCTCTTTGACCGCCGTCGCGCCGGTGAAGGCGCCCTTCTCGTAGCCGAAGAGTTCAGATTCCATCAAGGTTTCGGGCAGTGCGGCGCAGTTCACGCTGACGAAGGTGCGGTCGCGACGCGGGCCGAGGTCGTGAATGGCGCGCGCCACGAGTTCCTTGCCCGAACCGCTCTCGCCGCGGATGGAGACACTGGCTGTGGAGCGCGCCACCCGGCGAATGGACTCGAAGAGGGCCTGCATGGCCTCAGTCGAACCCAGGAGATCGCCTACCGATTTCCGTCGCGTCACCTCCTGGCGCAGCAGCCGGTTCTCACGCTCCACTCTCAACTTTTCCACGGCGCGCCCCATGATCACGCGCAGCACCGTGGGGTTGATGGGCTTCTGGAAGTAGTCGTAGGCGCCCGCGTTCATGACGCGCAAGGCCGTCTGCGGCCGCGGATCATCGCTCATCACGATGACCGCCGCGTCTTGGTCGTTCTCGCGCAGCGATTCGAGTAATTCGATCACGCCGCGTGCTCCGCCCTCCTGCCTCTCCATTTCGTACAGTACTACATCGGCTGGGGGTGGCCCCTGGCCGGCCTGGGGGGCGGGCAGCAGGGCGAAGTCACCCTGCAACGCCTCAGCCAGGGCTTCGCGGAACTCTGCATCCGTGGTCAGCACCGTGAATGTCGGTTTGTTGAGTGCAGGAGGCATGGCTCAATGGCCCACCTTATCACGGAATCTCATGAATAAATGCGCCCCGATGCCCCGGAAATCGGGCCCCAGCCTTCACCATGGCCCCGCCATCCTGGCAAAGGGGGGGGCCGGGCATCCCCTCCCGGCCAGCTGGCCCGCCTGCCGGGCGACCCGGCAGGGCGGGCCCGCTACTTCCTTGCATGCGCTTCGAGCAGCTCAATGACTTCCTGGTGCTTGTTGCGTCGTGCCACCGCAAGCGCGGTCTGCCCCTCCTTATTCGTGGCGGAGGCATCCGCGCCGCCCTCGAGCAGTGCGCGGACGATTTCCAAGCTCCCCCGGCGGCAGGCGCTGATCAGGGCAGTATCTCCCGAAGCGGGAGCGGCGTTCACCTCGGCTCCAGCCGCGAGCAGGGCACGCACCGTGGCGGCATTGCCGGTGCGGGCGGCGAGCATCAGGGCGGTCTTCCCCTCGCCGTCGCGCGCCTGGACGTCGGCTCTGGCGGCGATAAGGGCCGAGACGATGTCCTCCTGGCGATTGGCCGCCGCAGCCATCAGCGCCGTCCGCCCCCCGGAGTCCTTTAGGTTGGGATCCGCTTCTGCCTCCAGCAACTCGCGAACGATATCCGCATGGCCGTTGGCCGCCGCGGCGTGGAGCGGCGTCATCCCGTTGCGATCCTGAACATTCACCGCGGCTCCCCGTCGGAGCAGAAACGTGACCCGGCTGGTGTCGCCCTCGCGCGCCGCCGCCAACAGCGCCTCTGATACGACGGCGGGCGGAGGAGCCGAGAGCGATTGCATCGTCTCGCGCGGGTAACCGCTCAACACCCAGAGTGCCGCCAGCGGCACCAGCAGGATGGCGATCGCATGGTTGAGCGTCGCCAAAAACGTGGGAGGAAAGCCGTCGCGTCTGGCTCGTCCCAGGCAGCGCGCCGCGATCACCAGCGCCGTGATGGGGCCAGCCATCAGTAAGGAGAGAAACGCCGTAAACAGCAGCAACCCGCGTACCACAGGGTCAGAACTGGAGAGGCTTTCGACTCTCGAGCCGGGCAACAGCGCCATGATGCTGAAGAAGAGAATGGTCCCCGCCACCCAGACCGCCAGATGGATGACGACCGCTTCGACCGATCCGAGCAGGATGGACTTGCCCCACCAGTTCCACCCCGGCGATGGGCGCGCGCGCCATGCGTCGAAGCCGATCAGCCCCAGGCTGGAAATCGTCAGGAGGGCGACGATCCACGGCCCCAGGGTGTTCTGGACGAGTAGAATCAATACCTCCACGGGCGGTAGCGGGGGCAGAACGAACATCTGCGGTGCGAAAAGCCACTTCGCCCAGAGCCAGAACGCTACCGCCGAACCGTAAAGGTAAAGCACCAGCGGTCCCAGCCATCTCGCATCGGGGTGAGCAGCCAGCATCCTCTCTGGTTGGGTTCCTTCCTTCGTCGTCATGCAGCGCGGTTCTCCACTCTTCGCCCCTGCCGGGTGCGACAGATTACCATTTTCGTGTTCCTCTGTCGCGTCCCTGGAACAGCGGTCCTCGCCGCCCGCCTTAGTGGTATGCTGGACCCATCCCCAAGTCCCTTGCGGGGCAAGTTCGCCCGGGAGGATTATCCATGAAGATTTTGAATCTGGATTTCACCCGCATCGCGCACGACACCTTCCGCATTGCGGGATCGAAAGTTTTGTACACCGACCCCTACAGAGTGACAAAGCGCGACAAGGCTGACATCGTGACGATTAGCCACGAGCACTTCGACCACCTGGCATTGGAGGACTTGAACAAGGTTATGACGCCGGAGACGACGATCGTCGCCAGCCCGCTCTGCGCTGCCGGGCTGGAAGGCCTGAAGGCAAAAGCGATCCACTTCCTTGATCCCGGCGGAAGGATCGCTGTGGGCGCCGTGACTGTCGAGGCCGTCCCGGCCTATAACACCAATAAGGGTCCCGCCCCGGGAAAGTTCTTCCATCCCAAAGGGGAGAAACGTCTGGGATTTGTCATCGCCCTGGACGGCACGCGCGTCTATTTTGCAGGTGACACCGACTTCATTCCGGAAATGAAATCGGTCCGGTGCGACGTTGCGCTGCTGCCCGTCTCGGGGACTTACGTGATGACGGCGGAGGAAGCCGCCGAGGCAGCCAAGGCCATCAACCCCAAAATCGCCGTGCCGATGCATTACGGCGCCATTGTAGGCAGCGACGCCGACGCTAGAAAGTTCAAGGCGCTGGTGAAGAATTGCCAGGTAGAAATTATTTAGCTGCGTCCGTAGCGTCGGCCTTCAGGCCGACACGGTGGCGACCTCAAGGTCGCCGCTACTGCATCCGTAGCGTCGGCCTTCAGGCCGACACGGTGGCGCCCCAAAGGTCGCCGCTATTGCATCCGTAGCGTCGGCCTTCAGGCCGACACGGTGGCGACCTCAAGGTCGCCGCTACTGCATCCGTAGCGTCGGCCTTCAGGCCGACACGGTGGCGCCCCAAAGGTCGCCGCTATTGCATCCGTAGCGTCGGCCTTCAGGCCGACACGGTGGCGACCTCAAGGTCGCCGCTACTTGCATTGGCCGCACGGGCAGAGTTCGCGCAGATAATCGAAGGAATAGATGCCGGCGGAGTGGTTGTCGCTCCAATGGATCTGCACGGCATACCGGCCCACCAGCTCGGCGCTCTCGGGTTTGAGCGGCTTGACACCCAGGATGGGAAAGGGAGACCCCACCGCCGCGAGGTCGGGCGGCTTGTCAGTGCACGTGGCGCAGGGGCACTTCTCGCGCAGGTAGCGGTAAGGATAAACGCTGACGTGACCGTCGGACCATTCGATGGCCAGCGTGTCATTGCCTGCGGCGAGTCTGATCTTCTTGGGGGTTACAGCCACGTGAGTGCCTGTGACTTGCTGTGAGTTGCAGGTCCCGGGATCTCGGTTGCTTCGCCACTGCGAAGTGCAAGGCGATAGACCTGCAATCCACAACCTACTCGATTTGAATCCCCTCGTCTCCGGCGGCTTCCCTGGCTTGGACCTGCTCGGCAAGCGCCGCCGCAATTTCCTGAAATGCCTTGCCGTATGGTGTGGAGGCATCGAGCGCCACCGGCTTGCCGGCGTCGCTCTGCTCGCGCACACGGATGTCGAGAGGAATCTCTCCCAGGAAGGGGAACCCCAGTTTCTCCGCGGCGGCGCGCGCTCCCCCGTGGCCAAAGATTTCCTCCCGATGCCCGCAGTTCGAGCAGAGGTGGTAGCTCATATTTTCGACCAGGCCGAAGATGGGGACGTTCATCTTCTCGAACATGGCGATGGCTTTGGACGCGACGGTGAGCGCGAGGTCCTGCGGCGTCGACACGATGACCGCGCCCGAAAGCGGGATGGTCTGCGAAAGACTGAGTTGAATGTCGCCGGTTCCCGGTGGCAAGTCGATTACCAGGTAATCCAGTGCGCCCCAGCGCACCTCGCCCAGGAACTGCTGGATGGTCTTGTGCAGCATCGGGCCACGCCAGATCACCGCCTCGTTCTTGGGCAGAAAATACGCCATGGAGATGATCTTGATGCCGTACTCGACGGGCGGATCAATTTTGCCCTCGACCACCTGAGGCGAATCCTTGCCGCCCATCAGGATGGGCGCACTCGGGCCATAGACGTCGGTGTCCATGAGACCCACTTGCGAGCCGGCGCGCGAAAGCGCCACGGCAAGATTCGCGGCCACGGTGGATTTGCCCACGCCACCCTTGCCACTTGCCACCGCTACGGTGGTTTTCACCTGAGGAATCAGCGGACTCCGCGCGCCCTGGACGTTGACTGGATTTCCCATGAAATCTCCCGGAAGAGTCATTGTGAGGTGGTGCTGTAGCTTTGTCAAATCTTCGGTTCGTTGCGGTGGCGGGGCACAGCCGTCCCGCCTGCGTCCCCTCGTGCAAGATGCGCGGGCGGGCACGCCACCCCGTGCCTGTGGGAGGGGGCCGCCCATCGCGAGGGGCCGGTCACACGCTGCCCGTATGAGCCCGCCTTCTTCCCAAAGCTCCATTGACCCTGCCTCGAGAATCCACTATTGTGACGCGGGCTTGGCGCTCAGTGTCCGAGAGTGCGGCAGCGCGCTGCCGCTTTTAATGAGCGCCAAGACGATGCTTATCGACTCGCGCCGCGAGCAAGGGAAAGCGACCCTAAAGAGAATTACATAATATAGTGACAATCAGAACAATTCGGCCTGTTTCCA
>CAZHKT010000106.1:0-12316 GCA_964533045.1 uncultured Acidobacteriota bacterium
TCAAATGACAGTCGGCGGCAACTATTGCGCGGCGCGAGGAGCCGTGCCGAGAGGCCGCGTGAGAGAGGTGTGAAGCTCGCTCCGCCTCCCCGTCCGGGCGCCCCTGCGAGTCGCGATGGCTGCCGCGTGCGCGAAGGAGATGGCGGGCCAGCCCTTGCCCCGCCTGCCGGCCCTGGGACCGCCGGCATCCTGCCGGCATGTCTCAAGAACTTTAGAGACGGGACGCCTGCGGTCCCAGACTGTACGAACCTGCGCGAGAGGGAGTAAGATGTGGGGTCGGTTTTCACTCCCAGGGAGAGGGAACGAATGAGGAATGTTGTCATTATCGGATCGGGGCCCGCGGGACTGACGGCGGCTCTGTATGCGGCCCGCGCCAATCTGCAGCCGCTGGTGATTCGCGGCCTGGAAGCGGGCGGGCAACTGACGCTGACCACCACGGTCGAAAACTTCCCGGGATTTCCCCAGGGCGTGCAAGGGCCGGAACTGATCAACCTGATGCAGAAGCAGGCGGAGGAGTTCGGCGCCGAAATGAAAGATGGGTACGTCAAGCGGGTCGATCTTTCCCAGCGGCCCTTCGTGCTTGAGACCGATTCCGAGATGATCGAAACTCAGACGCTGATCATCGCCACGGGCGCGTCGGCGAAGCTGCTGGGGCTGGAATCGGAGCGCAAGCTGATCGGCCGCGGGGTATCGACCTGCGCCACCTGCGACGGCTACTTCTATCGCAACCGCGAAATCGCGGTGGTGGGTGGGGGCGACACGGCGGCGGAAGAGGCGCTCTTCCTCACGCGCTACGCCTCGCGCGTCAACTTGATCCACCGGCGCGACCAGTTGCGCGCCTCCAAGATCATGCAGGACCGGCTGTTCCGGAATGAGAAGATCCGGCCGATATGGAATTCCGTGGTCATCGAAGTGATGGATGCTGCAAAAGGCGAAGTCACGGGCGTCCGCCTGAAGAACACCCGGACCGGCGAGGAGAGCGAACTCCGGCTCGACGGCGTGTTCATCGGCATCGGGCACGAGCCCAACACCCAGCTCTTCAAGGGCCAGCTCGAAATGAACGAGGTCGGGTACATCATCACGCGCGGCGGCGCCCGGACCAGTGTCGAGGGTGTCTTCGCGGCGGGCGACGTGCAGGACCCCGTCTACCGGCAGGCCATCACCGCGGCAGGTTCAGGCTGCATGGCGGCCATCGACGCGGAAAGGTTCTTGGAAGCGCACCACTGACGCGAAGGGATGGGGAGTTTGGGGCCGGGGCGATGCGGGCGGTGGCCCTCCCGAAACCCTCATTCCCAATTCCCAGCTCCTCATGCCTTCTTCCATGCTCCGATCATTGCTGCTCTACCTCTCCGAGAAACAATTCCCCAAGCGGCTGCTGCTCGGCTCGTCGCTGGGCCGCAAGCTGGCGGCGCGCTTTATCGCCGGCGATACGCTCGATGACGCCATCCGCGCGGCGCGGCAACTGAACCAGCAGGGCTTTGAGGTAACGCTCGATTTCCTGGGCGAAAGCGTCCATGAAGCCGCGGCGGCCGAGGAAGCGACGCGCATTTATCTCAGCATTCTCGACCGCATCGCCCTCGAGAAGTTGCGGTCGCATATCTCCATCAAGCTGACCCAACTCGGGCTGGATGTGGACGAAGCGGTGGCGCAGCGTCATCTCGAGCTGCTCTGGCGGCGCGCCGCGGCGCTCGCCAGCTTCGTGCGGATTGATATGGAGAATTCCGCCCATACCGACGCCACGCTGCGCGTCTTCGCCGCCGCCCAAGCGCCGCCCCAGGCCCTGGGCATCGTGATTCAATCCTACCTCCGCCGCAGCGAGCGGGATGTGGACGAGCTGCTGCAGCGCGGCGCCCGCATCCGACTATGCAAGGGCGCCTACAAGGAACCGCCCAGCGTCGCCTTCCCCCGCAAGGCCGACGTCGATGCCAACTACCTTCGATTGGCCGAAAAACTTCTCGCGAGCGGCGGCTATCATGCGTTCGCCACGCATGATTCCAAATTGATCGAGGCCGTGAAGGAATTGGCGCGCGCGCGCCGCATCGGGCCGGATCAGTTTGAGTTCCAGATGCTGCACGGCATTCGCCGCGGCCTGCAGCGCCACCTGGTCCGGCAGGGCTACCGCGTGCGCGTGTACGTTCCCTACGGCCACCAGTGGTATCCCTACTTCATGCGGCGCCTCGCCGAACGGCCCGCCAACCTGCTTTTCCTGATGCGGAACCTCCTGCGGGCGTAGACCCTGGGACCGCAGGCATCCTGCCTGCCACCGATGGGATCGCAGGCATCTGGCCGGCAGTCTGCGCGGTCACTGGCGGCCACATCCTGAGCGGGCGCCGCCCCATAGGCGCAGCGAAGGATCACCGCAGCCTGCCGGGAAAGCAATTGCTGAGGCCCGTCCCCGGCCCCCTCGGACCAGGGTCTTCGCGCGATGTCAGGGAGAGGTGGGCGTCAGGCCAGGCCGAGCTTCTTCTTGCCTTCTTCGCTGACCCGGCTGATGTCCCAGGGCGGATCCCAGACCACCTGCACGTTGGCGGACTTCACGCCCTCAATCTTGGCCACGCGCTGGCGGACGCTGTCGCTGATGAAGGTGTGGGCGGGACAGCCGCGCGCCGTGAGCGTCATCACGACATTAACATGATCGTCATCAATGGCGACATCGTAAATAAGGCCCAGATCCACCAGGTTGATGGGAATCTCGGGGTCGTAGCAGTCGCGCAGGACTTCGTAGACTTGTTCGCGCGTCACCATGGCGGGCTCCTTGGTCTTTCCTCGCTTCGATTCTATGCCATTCCGCGGGGAAGTCAAATCTGGCAGCGGCGGGAGACGCATCATGGATGCTCCGGGCGCGCCGGACTCCTGCTGGCCTGAGGGGAAATTGCCGGCGAGACGCCGGCGCACCCGGGAAGCATCCCGCCGGGTATAATGAGCGTCTTAGAAGCATCAGGGCTGAGGGACACCATTCATGAGCGCGCCACGCATCCTGGCCGTGGGAACGGCCAATCCGCCGCACCGGTTCACCCAGGAAGAAGTCTATCGCCTGGCCGGATACACCAGCCCGCGCGTCCTCAGCATCTTTCTCAACAGCGATATCGACTATCGGCACTTTTACATTGACCCGGCGACGTTTACCACAGAAGAAACCGCCGACCAGCTCCACGCTCGTTACCTGCGCGGCGCGATGGAGACCGGCTGCCGCGCCGTCGAGGCCTGCCTGAAGTCGGCTGGGCTGACGCCGCGCGACGTGGATCTGTTGGCTGTGGCGAGCTGCACCGGCTACGTCTGCCCCGACCTGGGCAGCCGCTTGATCGGACACATGCAGTTCCGCGAGAACGTGGAACGCGCCCCGCTCATCGGGCTCGGCTGCGCCGGCGCCCTCCCGGCGTTGCAACGCGTCTGGGACTACGCGACGGCCCGCCCCGGCCGCAAAGCCCTGATGCTCGCCGTCGAGATTTGCTCGGCGAGTTATTACATTGATGAGGATCTCGAGACGGTGGTCGGCAACGCCATTTGCGGCGACGGCGCGGCGGCGCTGCTGATCAGCACAGAGGCGAACGGCGCGACGCGCTTTCCCCAGGTGCTCGATTTTGAGACCTACCTTGATCCCGCGCAGCTCGACAAGGTGGGCTTCGGCCAGCGCCAGGGCAAGCTGCGCATCATCCTGGCGCTCGAAATCCGCGATCTGGCGGCTCCCATGATCGAACGTGCGCTCGACGCGCTGCTCCGGCGCCAGGGCCTGCGCCGCGAGGACATTCGCTTCTGGGTGGCGCATCCCGGCGGCCGCAAGGTGATCCACAGCGTGCAGGAGAGTCTGGGTCTCACCGAAGAACAGGTGCGGTTTTCCAAAGATGTCTATCGCCGCTTCGGCAACATGTCTTCGGCGACCGTTCTCTTCGTCCTCAACGAAGTCGCGCAGCGCGGCGACCCCAGCCCCGGCGACCTGGGCGTGATGATTGCCCTCGGCCCGGGCATGGCGGCGGAAACGGCCCTGCTGCGGTGGTAAGGGGCGATGGTCTGCGTTGCGATGTCGCGCTGGCGGTTATGAGTGATGAGTGATGGACATAGGAGGCGCGGAATGATTACGCGACGTCTGGGAAGGGTACTTTGCGGATGGACGCTTGTATCATTGGCGCTCGGCTGGGCGCAGGACGCGCCGACGGCGGCAGGCGCGGTGCGCGAAATTCAGATGACGGCCCGGAAGTACGAGTTCAATCCAGCGACCATTACCGTCACGAAGGGCGAGCAGGTGAAACTGGTCATTACCGCCCTCGACAAGGATCACGGCATCAAGATCGAGGCCTTCGGCGTCGAGCAGGTTCTCAAGAAAGGTGTGCCCACGACGGTCGAATTCACGGCTGACAAGGCGGGCGATTATCCATTTGCCTGTTCAAAGTTCTGCGGCTTCGGGCACGGAAAGATGAAGGGAAAGCTGGTGGTTGAGGAATGAAGAATTCCTGTTCGCGGGGATGATCCGGTGGGGACTCTTAATCTTGAGGCCCGGCTGAGATTTGAATTTCAGGGAAAAGCTGGGTTGAAGGCGTGCTCAAGTGGGCGCGACGGCAGCGCCGGATTTCGCGCCGGAGGCTATCCACGTCAATGCCGCCGCGCGTCCCGGAGAAATGCATCAGCTTGCTCATGCCCTTGGCAAGGACGCGGCGGAAGCCTTCCGGATTGTTCCTCTGAAGGTGGTGGAATGCGGCGGCCACCTGAATCAATCCGTGCAGAAAGAGCTTCTCCTCTCCCTGCTCCTTGAGCCAGAGCGTTTCCAGCGCTTCGTGGGCCTCAAAAAATCGGCGCGAATTGAAGAGCCGAATGCCCTCGGCGATGGCGGGATGCATACGGATGCATTGTGCCACGCATGGTCTACGGGAGCGCCCGGATTTTCCCGTAGCGGCGGTGTCTGCACCGCTGTTCCTCAATGGTTGTCGGCTGCGGCGGTCAGAGGCCGCCCCTACAGCCCTCCTAACCGTTCATCCCCCAGGCTCGAAAGCCCGGGGCTACCTGTAACGATTCGCCGCCCGCAGGTACAATGGGGTGGGCAGCACCGATTGGACCGCAACGGGGGCGAGTCTGGTGGGCATTTTTGAAAACAACAGCGCGCGCAGGGCGCTCGAGAACAGGATGAAGCAAGAAGGGCGATTACCGCCCGGGCAATCGGCGACGCTGAAGTGGCCGGTCCTGCACTATGCCGATGTGCCGAAGTTCGATGCCGCGAGGTGGGAGTTCCGCACCACCGGCCTGGTGGAGATGCCGCTGCGGCTGAATGGGGAGGAGTTTCGCAGGCTGCCTCGGGTCGCGATCACGGCGGACTTTCACTGCGTGGCGCGCTGGAGCCGTTTCGACAATCGCTGGGAGGGGGTGCCGTTCCGCGCCGTTGCCGACCTGACGAGGCCGAAGCCGGAAGCAGAGCACGTCCTCGTCCGCGGCGCGGAGGGCTACACGACGAACGTCCCGCTCCAAGACCTGCTCGAAGCCGACGTGCTGTTTGCCATTTCCCACGACGGCGAACCGCTCGCGCCCGAGCATGGCGGCCCGCTGCGCCTGGTGGTGCCCAAGCTCTACGCGTGGAAAAGTGCCAAGTGGGTAACGGGGCTGGAATTCACGGCCCAGGAGCGCCTGGGCTTCTGGGAACAAAACGGCTATCACCGTTACGGCGATCCCTTCAAAGAGCAGCGGCACACGAACGATTAGGCTTCGACTTCCATTTCCACTTCGGGTTCGAGGACGGCCGGAGCGGGTTGCTGGGGCGGTTCTTTGTCGCGGGTCTTTTGGCTGCGGGTCGCGCGCCATCCTGACCAGATGAGGCTGGCGAGCGTCGAAGCGTTCTGTCCCAGCATCTTCACCCACGACCAACGGTTCATCTGAGGGAAGTAGATTCCACGAAAAATCATGCGCGCTATGAAGACCACCAGTTGAGCGCCGAACGACTTGTTGTTTTCCAGCATCCACTTCTGCGTTTTGCGGAATGTTGCCGGCGAGTAGCAGTGGCTCCACGACTTGCGGACTTCGGCTTCCGCCTCGTCGGGCGTCATGCCTTTGGGCTCCATCGCGGTTTTGAAGGCGCGGAAGTCGAGCCAGTGCTTGGGGCGCGTCAGGCGGCCCTCCACGATCAGGCGGTCGTAGAGAGGCGTGTGGGGATAGGGCGTGAGCAGCCCGAAGACCGACAGCCCTGGCGGCCACGAGTCAATGTGATCGAGCGTGGTGCGCGCGACGCCGGGCGTGTCACCGTCCATGCCATAAATAAATGACGTGATGCCGTACAGATTGTATTTGGCAAGCAGGTTCAAGACCTTCTTGTATTGCGACGGCTTGTTGAATTCCTTGTGGGCCACCTTCAGGCTGGCCGGGTCCACCGATTCCAGCCCCATGAATATCCACCGCCCGCCGCTTTCGGCGATCAGTTGTACGAGCTCTTCGTCTTCCAGCAGGTTGATACTGATCTGGCCGGTCCAGGGGATGCGGGCGTCACTCGCGATCATGTGCCGCAACAGCGACTTGGTGCGGTTGCGGTTGATGGCGAGATTGTCGTCCACGAAGAAGACCGTCGCCAGACCGTTGGTGCGCTTCGCCATGGCCTTGATGCGGAGGATTTCCTCCACCACGTCTTCGTTGGTGCGGAAGCGGACGCTGGTCCCGAAGAATCCGGTCACGGTGCAGAACTCGCAACCATAAGGGCAGCCGCGCCCCGTCTCCATCGGAATTGAGTAGAGGTTGTCGTAGGGGACGCGGAGGCGCTTCAGCAGCTTCTTGAAGGCGAGGGGCACGAAGCGCATCAGGTTGAAGCGGGTGAGGTCAATCTCTTGCCAAGGGATCGAGGGGTAACGGTCGAGGTTCGGCTTCACTTCCTTGCCGTTGATAGTCTCGGGCGCGTAGAGATCCTGCAGCGTTCCGCGCTCCACATCGCGCAGAATCTGCGGCCAGATCTCGTCGGCCTCGCCCACTACCACGGCATCGGCGTGGCGAGGCAAACCGTCCCGGCCCAGCGGCTCGCCGGGCACCGCGGTGACGTGCGGCCCCCCCATCACGATCTTGACCCGGGTCTCGGCGCGCAGGGCGGCGGCCGTGCGATAGGCGGCCTGCGCCATGCGCGTCATAAAACCCATGCCCACCAGGTCGATTTCTTCTTTTCGGACAAATTCGACCAGTTCGGCGGGGGACAGGTGCTGCGCGTTGCCGTCAATGATAGTAACTGAATGTTCGGAGGGGGTCAGCGCCTGCAGGACAAAAGGCCATAATTGGGGCATGAAGTTGCCCGTGACTTGGTTATCCGGCACATAAAAGAGAATTTTCAATTGTGGCGGGTTCCTGAACCCGCGGGGGCGTGCGTTCCCAAAGATGGGCCGGAAACACGCTGAGAGTAGCACGGCGAAGGGAATTAAGCGAGGAAATAATGCGCGCGGCGGCCCGTGCAAGGAACGACGGCACACTGAACCCTGAGGGCGAGCGACGAACGCGCGACCCTCACCCGGCTCGCGGCGCTCGCCACCCTCTGCTCGAGGGAAGGGCAGGGGTAATGTTAGGATGACGGCCCTCTGCCGGCGGGACAGGGGGGCGCTGAGCTCGAAATGAAACGGGAACCACGCAGCGCCGGCCTTCAGGCCATCACGCGTTTGGCGATGCCCCTTGGCGGAGTCGCCGGGACGACTAGTAAATCTCAAAGCGCTCAATGTGGACGCTCGGGTCGCCCTTGATGAAGACGTCCTTGTGGGTGAGCGCCTCGATTTCCGAGAGCAGCGCGCCCTGCTTGGACTTGAGCGCTTGAGCGACGTCGGGATGGACGCGCAGGGTCATGGTCTCGCCCTCGATGTCGTCGGCCATCTTTTTCACTTCCGAAAGAATTTCGTAGCAGACGGTGGTGACCGATTTGACCCAGCCCGCTCCCGAGCAATAACTGCACGGCTGGCAGAGGGTTCGTTCGAGCGACTGCTTGACGCGCTTGCGGGTAACCGCGACGAGTCCGAAATCATTGAACGAAATGACCTTGGTGGGGGCGCGGTCGCGGCGCAGGGCTTCTTCGAGCGCCTGGACGACCTTATGGCGGTTCTTGCGTTCGTCCATGTCGATGAAATCAATTACGATGATCCCGCCCAGGTCGCGCAGCCGCACCTGCCGGACGATTTCGTTGATGGCGTCGATGTTGGTCTTGAGGATGGTATCCTCGAGCCGGTTGGTCTTGCCCACGTACTTGCCGGTATTGACGTCGATGGCCACCAGCGCCTCGGTCTGGTTGATGACGATGTAGCCGCCTGATTTGAGCCACACCTTGGGTTTGAGGGCCTGGTCGATCTCCTGCTGAATGCCGAATTCCTCAAACATGGGCGTCTTGCGCGTGTAGAGCTTGACGTGGCCCACCAGCGAGGGCTGCGACTGGTTGACGAACTCGACGCAGCGTTCGTAGTCGGCTTCGTTATCCACTCGGATCTGTTTGAAATCAGGCGACAGGATGTCGCGCAGGATGCGCTGCACCAGGTTCAGGTCGCGGTGCAGCAGCGCCGGAGCCTTCACCCGCTCGGCTTTGGATTTAATGTCGTTCCAGAGCGTGGAAAGAAAACGAAGGTCGGTTTTGAATTCCTCCTCCGAGCGGCCCGCACCCGCCGTGCGCACGATGAAGCCGCCGGTGAGCGAGCCGCGATTTTCGAGAATAATGTTGCGCAGGCGCAGACGCTCCTCTTCCGAGCCGATCTTGCGCGAGACGCCGATATGGCTGATGGTGGGCATATAGACCAGGTAACGGCCGGGCAGCGCCACATGGGAGGTGATGCGCGCGCCCTTGGTGCCCAGCGGTTCCTTGGCAATCTGGACGATGATCTCCTGGCCTTCCTTCAGGACGTCGCTGATCTGAACCGGCGGCTGGTTGTTGGACCGCGGCGACTCACTGCGCTCGCGACGGCCCATGCCGCCGCGCCGCCCGCGGCGTCGCCGGGGCGCAAACCGTGGCCGGCCCTGCGGCTCGCGCAGCGTGAACTTCTTTTCGTCGCCCTCGGCGGCGCCTTCGGTGGCGGGGGCAGCAGTTGCGGGCGCGCCTTCCGGAGCAGCCTCGGCGGCGGCTCCCTCCGTGGCGGGTTCCTCGATTTCCTCGCCTTCGGCGGTGGCGTCGCCTTCGATCGCCTCCTCAGCCTCTGGAAAGGCCTCGGCGGCCGCTCCAACGGGCGCTTCAGTTTCGCCGGCCGGCTCGGCGGGGGCTTGGCTCGCAGCGGGAGCGGGTTCCTGCGGCGCGGGGACGTTCGCCAAGGATTCGGCGGGCTGTTCCGGCGCTTGGCCGAACACCGTCATGGGGGTGAAGATGACCGTGGATTCCGCTTCCACGACTTCAGGACGCGGCTCCAAGTCGGCTTCGGCGACGGTGGCGGACTGGGGGGCGGGCGGTTCCGGCGCCTTCTCGGCGGCAGCGGTCTGCCGAGCGGCCTCGACGGAAGCTGGCGCGGTGGACTCAGGCGCAGGCGTCTCGGCCACCGCCGCTTCCCCGGTCGTGGCTTCGGGGGCGGCTGCAATGTCCGCAGCGGGCTCGGTCGTTGCCGCCCCGGGGCTTTCCTCCTGCGGTGCGCTCATTTCGCGATACTTGGCCAGCGATTCCCCGGGCAAGGGGGTCAGTCCGTGCTCCTCAGATGTGCTTTCCTCGGCGGGGCGAGATGGGGGCTGTTGAAAATCATGCCGCTGGCCGTGGCGGAAGTCCCGGCCCCGCCCGCGCCGGAAGCGTCCGCGACCGCGAAATTCGCGGCGGCGGAAATCGCTCGGCTCAGGACCGCGGGCCGGCGTTTCGCCGGAGGCGGGGGGTGCCGGCGCCGTCGCAGCTTCGGGCGGAGTGGGTTCAGATTGTGCCGGGACCGCGACGGTTTCGGCCGGCAGAACTTCCGCTGTTTCACTCGCGGCCGGTGCCGGAGCGGGGGCGAGCGGCGGGGCTATGGCAGCGGTCCCTGCACTTTCCACAAACTTCGTGGCTCGTGTCTCCGCGTCGGTGAAGATCTTGTCGTATTCCTCTTCGTCCTCCACGAAGTCGGAGACGTAAAGGAAGGCGTCGCGCTCCAGCCCGATGTTGACGAAGGCCGACTGCATGCCCGGCAGCACGCGATTGACCCGGCCCTTGTAAATGGCGCCTACCAGACCCACGCTCGATTCGCGCTCGAAGTACACCTCGACCAGCTGGTCGTCTTCCAGCACGGCCACCTTCGTCTCATGAGGAGACGAAGAAACAAACAATTCCTTTGTCATGGAAACTCCTTTGGGTCCGGCCCGGAAGGATCCATTCGCGCTCCGGCGAAGATCAACCTCCGTCTGGCCCCGGCCGGCGCTCGTGCCGCTATCGCAGCAATTATGCGCCTGGCTTCAAAATTTGCCCGCCCCGCCCTGCGGCGCGCCCCCGCGCGCAAGGCGGAGGGCGTTGAATCTGAAATCTCCGACAGTCGCCCCCTGTTCTCTGGGCGACGCGACTCAATTCACAAACCGCCGCATGTTGACACTCATCGCCAGCCCCAGGGCAAGAAACGTGCTCAACGCCGCGGAGCCTCCCTGACTCATCAGGGGCAGCGGAATGCCGGTAATCGGAAACAGTCCGATCATCATGCCGGCGTTAATCACCACCTGAAAGAAAAAGAGCGCCGCGATGCCTGCGCACAGGAACCGTCCGGCGCGATCGCCCGCGGTCTGCGCCGAGTCCAGCAGGCGCAACAGCAGCGCGAGGTATAGCAGCAAAAGCACCAGTGTACCGACAAATCCCTGCTCTTCCGCAAATGCAGCCAGCACAAAATCCGCGTGCGACACGGGAACGAAGCCCAGCCGGCTCTGCGTCCCGTTGCCGAATCCCTTGCCCCAGAACCCGCCCGATCCAATGGCGATCTTGGACTGCGTGCCTTGGTAACTGGCGCCCTGCGTATCGTGCGACGGGTTGACGAAACTGGTCAACCGCTCGCGCTGGTACGGTTTCAGGAAGTGCCAGCCCACCGGCAGCATCAGCACTCCCAGCAGAGCCAGAGCGGCGATCTGGCGGGGCCGGATCCCAGCCAGGAAAATGCCTGCCGCTGCGATGGGAAGCATGGTCAGCGCCGTCCCGAGGTCGGGCTCCATGGCGACCAGAGCCGCCGGCAACCCCACGATGGCTCCCACCTTGGCAATATCTGCCCAGCTTACCGCTTTTCCCGCGCGCTCCGCGAAATAGGCGGCAACCGCTAGTATTATAACCAACTTGGCAAACTCCGACACCTGAATTGTCATCCCGCCCAGGGAAACCCAGCGCTTGGTGCCGGCAATCCGTGGGCCCGCCGCCAGCAATCCAGCGAGGGCCACCACCGTACCCACGTAGAGCCACGGGGCCTGCTCCAAGAGGCTGTGGTAGTCCAGACGGCTGACTACCAAGGCCAGGACGGTGCCCAGCAGCACCCAGTAAATCTGCTTGTGCGCCTGCCCGGCCAGGGGGGAATGGGCCGTCGTGCTGAAGATCTCCGCAATGCCAATTGCGGCAATCACCAGCGCCAGCAGGAGAATCATCCAGCCCGCGTCCCGAAATCGAGCTCTTCGTTCCATGTCGTGTGTTGCCCGAACCGCGCCCCGCC
This sequence comes from uncultured Acidobacteriota bacterium, assembly GCA_964533045.1. GTDB lineage: Bacteria > Acidobacteriota > Terriglobia > UBA7540 > UBA7540 > JACQNR01. The sequence continues at coordinate 11,541 of CAZHKT010000106.1, forward strand.
TGTCATTACCACGATCCCCGATCTGGTCGGGGATCCGAGAAATCTCGCACTGTCTTTTGGGTCAGAGCGAGATTCCTCGCTTCGCTCGGAATGACAAACCCTCAGGAAATCAACAAAGCGCTAACTACCGAGTCCCAGCATCTTCCACGGCCGCATTTCCGCGCAATTCGCTCATGACCCGGATCTGGGTCTGAAGCGGTTCCGTCCGGCGGCGCGCGGCGTTCTTCGCCAGGTAAGCCTTAATCACGTCGCGTACCATGGGCACGGCCAGGGCGGAATGTTCACCTTGCAGGACCAGTGCCGAGACCACAATCTGCGGCCGGTCGGTGGGAGCAAAACCCACGAACCAGGCGTTGCTCCGGTATTCGGCCTTCTTGGTCTCTTCCTGAAGCTTCTTGCTTACCACCTGGGCAGTCCCCGTCTTGCCGCCCATATCGAGCCCCGGCTCGTAGGCCACCGAGGCGGTGCCGCCCTCCGCCACCACGCCGCGCATCCCCGCGGTCAGCAATTCCACCGTGCCCGCCTGCAGCGGAAACCGGCGCACATCTTCCTCGTCCGTGGCGAGGTTCATGGCGCGCAACTGATCGCGGAAGGCGAGGTGCGGTTTGTGCAGCACGCCGCCCGTCAACACGCCGCCCATCATGTAGGCGAGTTGCAGCGGGGTCACCGCCACGGCGCCCTGGCCGATGGCGACGGAGATGGTTTCGCCTGCCCACCATTGGCGCTTTTGAGCCTTCTGGGCCCATTCGGGTGAAGGAATCAGGCCTGGATCCTCG
>CAZHKT010000107.1:0-12295 GCA_964533045.1 uncultured Acidobacteriota bacterium
ACGATCACCTCAATGGCGACAAATTTCATGGCGGCGGAGGAAAGCGGCGTCAGGTAGGACACATAGGCGGCGAGCCCCACCGCCAGCGCCGCCGTGATTCCCGGGTCGAGGACGAGAAAACACTTCCAGCCGTAGAGAAAAGCGATACGCGGCCCATAGGCCTCGCGCAAATAGACATAACCGCCGCCCGCCGCCGGGAATCGGGCCGTGAGTTCGCCATAACAGAACGCTCCGCAAAGAGCCATGATGCCCATGGCGAGCCAGACGGCGAGCAGCCAGAACGGCGAGCCGAGCGAGCGCGCCATGCCCGCCGGCGTGAGAAAGATTCCGACGGCGATGGCTTCGCCTGCCACGGCTGCGGCCGCTGAACCCAGGCCCAGCCGGCGCGTCATTTCGGCAGGCGATTGCCGCACCGCACTTGAATCCGCAGGATGATGAGCTTTGGTTGCCGGCATAAGGCCTGAAGCGTAGTTCGTCATGGTAACAGGGAACGGGATGGGATGGGGTTGAAATGCGACGCCGCGCTTATTTGACGGCTCGCGCGAAGCTGTGCTAAGTTCCGTCGAGGCTGGGCGCACCGGTTGTTGTTGAACTCGTTCGGCCGCTCCGGATGATTTCTCTCTCCATTCCCACTTACAACGAAGCTCCGGTCGTCGAAAAGACCCTTCGCCACGCATGCCACGTCCTGAAGGATGCGGGTGAACCCTTCGAACTGATAGTGGTCGACGACGATAGCCCCGACGGCACCGCCGCGATTGTCGAACGGCTCAGTGCCGAGCTGCCGGTGCGCGTTGTCTGCCGGAAAGGCCAGCGCGGGCTGGCAACCGCCGTGGTGAAGGGTTGGGAGATTGCTCGCGGCGACGTGGTGGGCGTGATGGACGCCGATCTTCAGCACCCGCCGGAAGTCGTGCTGGAATTGATCCGCGCCCTGCGATCCCAGAACGCCGACCTTGCGGTGGCGTCGCGTTATCTTCCGGGCGGCGGCAGTGAAGGCTGGACGCTCTTTCGCCGCATCGTTTCCTGGGCGGGCATGCGGCTGGGCACCGTCGTGCTGCCGTGGACTCTGGGTGGCGTGACCGATTCAGGTTCGGGATTGTTTCTGGTCCGAAAGCAGGCCATCGACGGGGCCGACCTGAAACCGTTAGGGATCAAGATGCAGCTGGAGGTCCTGGCCAAGGGCCGAATTCGGAAGGTGGTGGAGGTTCCCTATGTTTTCCGGGGCCGCACCCTGGGAGTCTCCAAACTCGGGCCCAAACAGTACGTGGAATACCTCATGGCGCTGGCGCGCATGGGACGCGACTCGGGGGAATTGGCCACCTGGATCAGTTTTGCATTTGCCGGACTGCTGGGAGCGGCGGCCTACCTTGCATCGCTGACGGCGCTTGCACAGCCGTGGAAGGGATCATTGGCCTTCGCCGTCCCTGCCGCTCTGCTGGCCGGGATTTTCTCGCGATTCGCGTGGGATGAGATCGTCACCTTTCGGGGCGCGCACGAAGAATCCAACCACGGACTCTTCTCACGGTTCTTCCGATACGCGCGGCTCTACCTGCCTTCGGCGACCGTGAACGGTCTGGTGACCCTGGCGGGCACGCTGGCCGGTCTGGAAATCTGGCAAGCGGCCGGGGGCGGTCTGGTTTCGGCCTTCGCCTGGAATGTGGCCTTGGTGATTCCTGACGTCTGGGCCCTCTGGCGGCGCCCGCTGGGTCGGGCCCCGAACAACTCTTGAGCGCCTGAGACCGAACGGTTATTCTTCCTGCCTGCGTCCCATGACTGCTTCCCCAACGATCTTCGTGGCTGCGACAAGCGTCCGGCGGCAACGCGCCTGGTTCTTCGGTTCGCTGGCCTTTACGTTTCTCTGGGCGCTTCCCAATCTGACGTTCCCGATTGGCCGCGATCAGGCCCTCTACTGCGTGATTGCCGATGGAGTTCTGCACGGCCTGAGGCCCTACGTGGACCTTTGGGACAATCGTCCTCCCACCACCTTCCTGGCCTTTCTTCCCGTGATCAAGATTTTTGGGCGTGCCCCCTGGTCCATGGGAGCCTGCGACCTCCTCTGGCTCCTGGTCATGTCTTGCTTCATCTTCAAGTTTGCCCGCCGGTTCATGGGCCCGGCCGCCGCGGCCATCGCCGTCGCCGTGCATGCCATGTGGCACTCGGTGGCGGGCTACACGCATGCGCTGGTTCCTTCGAGCTTTGTGATCCTGTTCGTTTTCGCCGCACTCTTCCTGGTGTGGGACGAAGGGCCCAGAACCCTCTCCCGCCACTTTGCCGCTGGCCTGCTGATGGCCATGGCCTTCTGGGCCACGTTCAACTCGCTGGCCTTTCTGGCTCTGGTGCTGGGATTGCCGTATGTGGATTTTCGCGGACTGGATGAATCACCAGCCGCTTTAAAGATGACCATCCCCCTTCGGGAATGGCTGCGGCGCGCCCTCTGGCTCGCGGTCGGTTTCCTAGTCGCGTCGCTGGTGATCATACTCTACCTTTGGATGAAAGGATCGTGGGTTGAATTCCTCAACATCAACTTCCAGGTGTTGCCGGGATACGCGCGGCTGCCGCTGGAGCGAACCGAGGGGTACTGGCTATGGGCTTTGGTGCAGACCCATTTTGTGGTCGGCCAGCTGACCTTGATAGTGCTCGCCGGGGCGCTGGCCACCGCCTGGCGCTTCCGAGAATTGGGCATCGTTGCTCCGGCTTTCCTCGCCGCGGGTATCGGATTCTTTGCCGCCGCCGTTCAAGTCCGGTTTCATGACTATTATTTCGAAACAGCCTATCCGTTTTTCGCCATGCTGTGGGGCTACATCCTGATCCGGGTCTTGGAAAGCTTCCGCACACTGGCGCGCGAGTGCCGCCAGAGGGACTGGCGGCTTGCCGCGCCCCTGGTCTGGCTCCTTTTTGCCAATGTGGCGGCGTGGTTCGCGCTGGATTTTGTTCTCGCCACTCACGGTCGTTTCGCCGTCCTGCGCCAGTGGTGGCGCGACCCGGTGAAGACGTATTCGGCCTATCCCTGGCCGCACGTGCTGGAACATCTGAAGGGCGAATTTGGGGTGATCCGTTATCTGCGTGCCAATTCCTCGGAGGACGACAAGGTGTTTGTCTGGGGAACGCAGCCGGTCATCTACTTCCTGAGCGAGCGCCGCGCGCCGACACGCTTCATCTCCAATCTGGGGCTGATCTCCCCCTGGGGGCCGCCCGCCTGGAAGCAAGAATTGATGCGCGACCTCCGCCGGTCACCTCCCCGCTACGTTATCGTGGTCCGTAAGGATGCCATCCCGACGGTCAGCTACACGAACCGCGACTCGGAGCGCTACCTGGAAGTGTTCCCGGATCTGGACAGGTTCATCAGGGGGTCGTACGCACCGGAAAAGACCATCGAGAATTTCGTGATCTATCGTTGGAAAGCAGGCAACGCGGGTTCCTGAGTGGACCAAGTCTGATCATGCCGGCCGAGCCCCAATTGGAGAACCAGCAGTCGCTTCCGTGGCGCTGGCTGTTGCTGACGCTGGCGCTGGTCGCGGCGCGGGCCATCCCCAATCTGCGATTCCCCATCGGGCGCGACCAGGCCACCTGCTGCGTGATTGCCCAGAGGATGCTCGAGGGTCTGCACCTCTACCGTGACCTGCTGGACAATCGCCCGCCCGGAATCTTCTGGCTCTACGCGCCGTTCGTGAAAGTGCTGGGCGCAGTGATGTGGATCGCAGCCCTGGCGGATCTTCTGGTGGTTCTGGCGACGGCTGCGGTCCTCTTTCTGCTCGCACGAAGATTCCTTGGAAATGCTGCGGCCGCCATCGGGACTGTCGCCGCCGCCTCGTTTCATTGTTCCTCGGGATATGTCAGCGCCGCCCAGCCCGACGGCCTGCTGATGGTCTTCCTCTTTTCCGCCAGTCTCCTCATGCTGTCCCGGGCGCGCTCGTCGGCCTGGCTTGCGGGGGTGGCGTTCGCCGCCGCCTTCTGGGTCAAGTACAACGCGTTAGCGTTCTTCCCCTGGACCGTTTTGGTGGGATGGCTCGACTGGGCCGCCCTCGATCTGCCGAATCCCCGCTTGCGGCTCAAGGAATCCTTGCGTGAATCGCTCATCGTCCTTTCGAAACTGGCGGGGGGATTTGCGGCGGTTTCGGCGCTGGTGCTCGGCTGGTTTTTGCTGGGGGGGTCCTGGGCGTCTTTCCGGGAATCCCAGTTCGACGTGCTGGTTCACTACGGCGCCACCAGTCTTGAGCAGCGCGCCCACGGCGCGTGGGCGCTGGGGGATCTTTATTACTTCGTTGGCCCCTGGAACTATGTCGGCGCCGCGCTTGCGCTGACCGTTGCCTGGGTGCGACGGGAAATCGCCAAGGTCGGGCCGGCTGCCCTCGGTCTCCTGGCGGGCATGGCTGCTATCCTCCTGCCCGGGAAGCTCCACAGTTACTACGCGGAAATGATCCTTCCTTTTTTCGGTTTGGCGTGGGGTTATCTGCTGGTGGCCGCCTGGACGTTCTTCCGACGCGCAGCCGAGTGGCTGAGGGCCCGCGGTTTCCAGGTCGCCCGTGGACTCGCCTGGGTTGTGTTTGCAAATCTGCTGTTCGCCGCAGGTTTTGCCGAAGGGCTCCGTGTGGTCCTGGATTTTCAGTCGTTCGCGGATTGGTTGTGCGATCCCCACTCGTTCTACGCCAACTATTTCCCCCAGCACAAACTGGAGAAGCTGGCCGACCAGCTCAAGGTCATCGAATATCTGAAGACCCACTCTTCGGCGGACGACGAGGTGTACGTGTGGGGAACGGCGCCTCTCATCAATTTCCTGAGCGAGCGGCGTTCGCCGACGCGATTTGTGTCGAATCTCGGCTTGATCTCCCCTTGGGGGCCAGCGCACTGGCGCGAGGAACTGGTCGAGGGCCTGAACGCGAATCCTCCCCTTCACATCGTCGTGGCGCGACGCGACGCCATTCCTACCGTCTCGCAGTCTGATCTCGATTCGGAGCAGAAGCTGGCCGCGTTCCCCGCGCTGGCGGAATTGATGGCGCGCCGCTACGCACCCTGCGAGCGCTCCACGAATTTCACCGTTTATCGCCGGAAATAAACAAGAGCCAGCAAGATGATCGCCGTGAGCGAAATTACCAATCCGCTCTTTAAGCCGCGAGGCTCGTAGGTGAAGCGGATTTGGTGCGTTCCCTCCGGCGCCCGGACCGCACGCATCAGATGGTTCGCTCTCAGGATCGTGACCGGTTGGCCATCGACCGCCGCTTGCCAGTTGGGATCGAAACGGTCAAGAAGAACGACATAGCCGGGCCGGGTCATGGTGGCGCGCATCTGGACTTCCCGCGGGGAAGAGCGAAGTATGACGACTTCTCCGGCGATGCCGGGTGATTCGGCCGGATGAGGCGGGCCGGCATCAGGAGGAATGAAAATGGTTCCGCGCGCGTCGAAAGTGGGGTCGGAGAGCGGGCGCAACGCGTCGCTGGCTGTGGCGGCAACTTCCGCTCTCCCAGCGGCGAACACGCGCGGCAGATAACAGGGCAGCTCATAGAGTACGTGCGGCTGGGGCGAGCCGTTGAAGATCTCCGCGACTTCCCGTCCCGCCCCATCGTCCCGCTCTTTCATCACCTGATAACGGACATTCATCCGCCCCAGCAGGCAGGCGCGCCGTGCGACCGACCCCACCTGCTTGTGAGCAAAAACCCAGAAATCGTAGAGCGCCATGGGGAAGGACCGCTCCACATCAATGTTGATGACCCCCTCGGCGGAAGTCAGCATCGAGGCGCGCGCCAGCGTCATTCGGTCGCGAAAGGGAAGCTGCGCAGAGGCTGGCAGTCCCCTCGCTTCGGGAATGGAGTCGAAATTCAGGAAGCCTTGGGTGTCAGCGGCGGCTCTGCCGGTGGCCGCCTCCCGAAACACATACGCGTAGCGGTAAGGTTTGCCCGCGGAATCAAAATGCGCCAGCACCGGCGGCGTGAAATCATAAAAGCTACGCGGTACGGTGGGATTCGCACTGGCGTTGACCCAGGCCATTTGCGCCATGCCGAAAACCATGATCGCGGGAGTGGAGCGATGGGCCCAAGGTAATCTCTGACCACGCGCCCAAAGCCAGAGCCCGGTGCCTAGCAGGAAACCCGCCAATCCCGGCAGATGGAGCTGAAGCATCCGGACCAGGTATTGCAGCGCGATACGGGTTTCTTCTTCGGTCAAATGGTCGGTGGGCAACCGCGTAAACATGGCGTAGGTGTGGCGCAGAATCCATTCCGCCGGGATCGTGATACCTTGCGACGCCGCCATCGAAATCACCCATGCCACGATGACGGCGGCCAGCAGCAACGCAATCCCGTGAAGGATGCGTTTGCACGATCTGGTATCGATCGTGTCCCCGGAGCGCATCACGTCCGCCCCGCGTCCAGCCAGAAGGGCCACAAACAGCATCGTGGGCACCAGGAGCTTCACCGGAAACCGCACCATCCCAAGGGGCGGGAACACCAGATAGACCAGAGCAAAGAGCGGCGTAAATCGCCCAAAGGCCAGCAGGAGCAGCAAACTGCCGCTGGCCCCCGCGAACTTCTCGCGTGAGCCCGGCCGCAGGAACAGACCTAGAAACGCGAGAACCACGGGAATATACCCGACAAAAACCGAAAGGAAATATGGAAGGTTCCGGTTTGATAGAACGCTCGACCATAAGGTGCGGCTGTCGGTTGCAGAGCCGAAAAATCCCGGAATGATGACGTCCAGCAATTGTAGGGGGTGAAACGACCAGCTCGTCACTTCGAGAAAAGGGAGGCCTTCCACGCCGCGGCGGGAATTGGCCAGCAACGACAGAGAGGGAAGTAAGGCGACCGCAGAGAGTGCCAGCATTAACACACCCACGATACCGAACGCCGCAAGAATCTGGAAGTTGGCCATCGAAAAGAGCTTTTGCGATCCTGACAAGCAAAAGGCGTAGGCCAGGCACAGCACGAAGGTGGCGAAGAGAGTGAACGGCTCGGCAGCCAGGAATTGCAGCCCGAAGACGCAGGTCAGCCATACCCACGGACGGCGGGAAGGGCTGCGGAGGGCCATGTCGGCGAGCAGAAGCGTCCAGGGAATCCAGGCGGCGGCGGCCGCGTGATTGTAGAGATTGCCGAGCGACAGAACCGGACCGCTGAACGAAAAGACGATGCCGGCGAAAAATGCCGCAAACCGGCTCTGGTTCCAGCGTCGCGCCAGCGCGTAGGTTCCGACTCCGGCGAGAGCAAAATGAAGGATGTAATGCAGCGTGTACCCGAGATCGAGTGGCAGGAGGACGAGCAACAGCGTGGAAGGATAGAAGCAGAGGAAATTGGGATTGGCCAGGACCGGTTCGCCGAAATTGAGCGTGGGATTCCAATAAGGCAACTGGCCCGCGAGGCATATCTCGCGAATGAAGCGCGCGTGGGGATAGCTGTACGAAAAGACATCGCGGAAGAAGAACATGTCGGAGGTGAAGAGCACACGCCAGAACAAAGCGATGTGCGCGGCAACGAGTCCGGCCAGGGGCAGCGAATCCGCTCGCACGAACAGGGGAGGCGGCGTCACCGGATCCGGATCCAGCGCCCGCCCGCGAAAGGCATCGAAGAGGTTCCATCCCATCAAGGCGTTGGAAAACTAACATAGCGCGCGCCCGGATTCCAAGCGGCGCGCGGGGCCGGCCGAACGCCCTATTCTGCTGGCGTTGGCGTGGCAGCGACGGAAATGCGGAAGATGGCGGAAAGCAGGTAAAACGCCACGGCGAGGAGGAGCAGGTAGCGGAAGCCCAGCAGCATCGAGGCATTCTCGGCGAGGCCGCCAGCCATGGCGCCGGCGGTATTGGCGCCGAAGTCGCGGTCGGGGGTTTGGCTGTCACGGAACGACACCGCGAATACCACGCCGGCGAAGAAAATAGGCGCAAACACCAGCAGGCAGGAAGCCACGACCTGGGTCCAGCAACTCATCCCCAGGAAGTAATCGAGCGGCACCAGGACATTGGCGGCGAGCGCGGCCAGCAACCCGGCGTAGTAGAATCGCAAACGCCCAGGGCGGAATCGCAGCACGAAAAGGTTGGACAGCAGGATCATCACCAGCACGGCGAAGAAGACCACGGAATTCACCATCCACGTGCTGCCGAAGAGTAGCGCCATGTGGACCACGGCTTTAGTCTCGACCAGCATAAAACCCGCGCCGAGGAAGAACATGCGCCACGAGAAGCGCGTCGTGCCCGGCAGCCCCGATTGTCGCGGAATGAAGAGGAAGATGAGGAGAAAGGCCATCGCGCCCATCACCGTCATGCCGCGCAGGCTCAGGGCGGGAAGCATCGGCTGGCGCAGGTAAAGGAAGGGCCAGTCATCACTGGCGAGTCGCAAGTTGGCCGGCGGATGGACTGCCGCCGGGATGAAGCGTTTCCAGCGGGTTTGTTCCGAGGCGGCGGGTCGCATCTCGAATCCGTTGGGGGATTCCGGGCTGGCTGCCTTCAAATCGTAGAGCCAGTATTCGGTTTTAGCCTGGAAAGCGTCCCGCAGTTTCTGATTGTCTCCGGCAATGAAGATGGTGAATCCACCGCCGCTCTCCGGCTCGATGGAGGGGCGCGCGGGCAGGGTTATGACGAGAGGCTCGTTGCCGAAAACCTTCTTCAACGAGGCAAAGATCCGGCCGACGATCCAGCCCTGCCGGAAGTAGTTGTAAACCACAAACTGTCCGCCCGGCTTGAGCCGCCGCCGGACATCCTCGAAGGCCTGCTCGGTAAACAGGAAGCTTTCCAGGCGGATGTTGCTGTAGCTGCTGTGCAGGACCAGGGAATCCACCAGCGCGTAGATGATCAGATCGTACTGCTTACCCGTGGAGCGGAGGAAATTCCGCCCGTCGTCCACGACCGTCGTCACGCGCGGATCGGCGTAGGGTGCGTCCCAATGGTATTGCCTCCCCAGGCGCAGAATCACGGGATCGATCTCCACGGCATCCACGTGCCGGGCGCCCCAGGCGAGCGCCCGGCTGACGTCGTTGCCGCTGCCCGCGCCGATGATCAGCACGTTCGCGAAGGGCGCCCCGCCCGCGTCGCGACGGAGCAGGTGGGGCAATTGGTAGGCGTGGGAGGGCAACCGGTCGTTCCGGCGCGAAACCATGTCTTGGTGGGCGATCAGGTTGACATTGATCGACCGGTGCAACCGGTCAAAATCAATCCGGTAGTAGGGTGACCACAGGTGTGTTCCGAAATCCCGCCCCAGATTCCGGGTAACCGCCTCCGGCAGGTATGAGCCGTAACTCTGCGGCGAGATTTGAAAGTTGCCGCCGGTGCGGAGCGCCAGCCAGACCACGACGGCCAGACAGGCGGCGGTGGCGCCACGCCACGCCGCGAGCGCCAGCCAGCTTCGATGCGCCGTGCCCAGCCAGATGAACCAGGCAACCGTCAGCGCCGCCGGTGCAAACCACCAGACGGGCGCCAATTCCAGTTTCGAGCACAGCGCGAAAAGCACGATGCCGGCCAGGCTGCCGCCCACGTTCACGCTATAAGCCCGGATGCGCGAGGGCACCTGCTGAAACGCCCGGCCGAGTTCCTGGCCCGGGCCGACCAGGGCGAGGGCGATGATCAAGAAGAAGAACCCGTCCAGGACTTCCACCGGAATGTAGAACGACGCCGGATCGGGCGTCACGTACTCGGTGCCAAAGAAAACCAGTTGCGGGGACTGCGGATTGCCCACGCTCACCACCTTCTCCACCGAGGTCCGCAGATGTTCGACCAGATGAGCGGCCCCCATGGCGACTGCCAGCAAAGGCGGCGTCCAGAGGATGAAGCGCGCCGGGCGGCTGGCGGCGAGACAACCGACCGACATTCCAACGAAGCACGCCAGCAGCACCGTATTGGTAAAGAATGTGAGGAAGAGAACGTGCGCCGGGAACCAACGAATGCACGCCAGTTCCAGAAAGAGAATCAGCAGGCTGACCAGGAAGAGATTCCCGAGGCGAGCGGGGTCGGATTCAGCCGGGGAATGAGTTGGGGAATTCCGGTCAGTCACAGGGTTCTTGTAAAATTCCTGACGGAAGGCCGAACCGATCTTGCCGCCTTCGTTTCCACTATCGCATCCGTGCGGCTTGGAATGCAACTGCCGCCGGGACCCGAGTTGATGCGCGTTGCCCGGCTCCCGGGGATGGATTACCGGTAGGGAAGACTTCGCAAGAGGTCCTCTTCGGTTCGAACGCGTCTTTTCGGCGGTTCCGAGGTGTCGGGCGGGAAGCCGGCCTGCGACATGCCGACCCGCGGCCCGGGCGGTCCAGCGCCCGGCGGGAAGCCGAAGGCCAACTCGCGAAGCAGCGAGGTCTCCGGCGTATCGAGCGCCAGCAAGTAATGCGGTGCAAACCAGGGCCTCATCGAGTGCCGCATGCGTTCTGACAGTTGGGCGTGGAGTTCATTCATGAGGGGCCGGAATTCGGGCCTTGAACTCAGGTCCGTTTGTTCCCGAGGGTCCGTCGTCCAGCGGTAGAGCTCGCTCCGTCCGTCGGCGCGGTGAAGGTAGTGCCACTCCTCAGTCATCAGGCTGATGAGGGGTGGCTTGGCCAGCTGCTGGAAGCCGGAACTCAGCTGCGAGGTGGCACCCAGGTCATAGCCTTCCGGCTGGAAGGAAGGATTCCAAAACCGGCGCAGGGAGGTGCGGTTGAACGGGAATCGTTCTCCCAGCGCCAGTTCCATGACGGTGGGGAAGATCTCACGGATGCGAGCAACTCTGGAAACGCGGAGGCCCGAAGGAATGCCCGGCCCCGCAAGGATGAGCGGCACGTGCAGGACCTCGCGATAGAGCGTCCACCCGTGCCCGTAGGATCCGTGCTCACCGAATGCCTCGCCGTGATCGGAGGTCAGGATGATGTAGGTGTTGTCCCTTTCCGGCGATTGCTCGATGGCGCGCAGCAGGCGACCGATCTGTTCGTCGGCGTAAGCCAGACTGTTGTCGTAAGCCGCGATGATGTCCCGGTGTTCGTCGGACGTGAAAGGGCGCTCCGGCACGAGGCCATGCCCGAAACTGACTCGCCGTGCCAGTTCCGGGCTCATCCTTCCGAAACGCCGGTCGTAGGGCGCGGGCGGGAGATAGGAATCATGCGGTTCGAAATAATGAACGAACAAGAAAAATGGCTGGCCGCGCTGCGACCGATGCCAGCGAAGGGCTTCGTCTGTCAGGTCCCCGGCGCTGCGCCGGCAGAAGAGGTCGTAGCGGACGAGCTTTTCATATGCGGGCTGGATTACCACCCTGCCAGCGATAGTGAGAGCCAGGTTGTACCGGAGAGATTCTGAGTAGTCGCTGTAGCGGTCCAAGCCGGCGCCAAGGCCCCAGGCGGATTGCCCGTAGAGTGTGTTGCCGTTGAACCCGGCGGTTTCGTAGCCACGCTGGCGCAGGATCTCGGAAATGTTCCAAAACGGCGGTGAAGCCGGCAGGCCTTCGTCGGCGCCGTGTTGATGGGGAAGCAGCCCGCTCATGATGGAGGCGAGACTGGGCAGCGTCCACGACGAGGGTGCGATGGCATTCTCAAACAGGACCCCGCGCGCCGCAAGGCGATCCATGTGGGGGGTGGTCGGGCGGTGATACCCATAGCTGGAAAAATGGTCGGCGCGCGCCGCGTCCAGCGTGATGAGCACAATGTTGGGCCGCGCCGTGGCGGCTGGGTGAGGATGGTCGGCGGAACTGGATACCGGAAGAAGCGTGGACCGCGCCGCGGCGCCCAAGCCCAACAGCAAGCCAGCCGCCGTCAACCCCGGCAGAAGCGTCCGCCTGGAGGGCAGCCGCCGCTGGAGTGTTGAAATTGAGTCCGGCCCCGCCACGCGCGCCAGCCCCAGGCCGACGGCCAGCCCCGCCAGGAAACCCAGCGCCGGGTCGGACACGTCATGGTATGCCGTCAGATTTCCGACCCATTCTTTGGACAGGCTGAATGACCAGGAGGCGGTCGCGCCCGCCAATCCCGATAGGAACCCTAATGTGAGTGCGGACGCATGCGCTCGCAGGGACTTGATAGAGGATACCGCCATTGAAAACAGGGATCCTATAACCCCAAGCAGCAAGGCGTCGGTGAGCGGTGCGATAAGCCAGATGCTCCAGCCCGCCTCGGCGGCATGGAGCGTTGAAAGCCGTGGGCGGAAGTATAGGACCCCCGCCTCCCACAGGCCGACGGCGATGCCCAGCAGCGCGCCAAGAGTTGCGCCGGCCGCCGGAGGGAACGACGGAGTATCGCCTCGTCGGGGCCTTGCAACGGGTTCCGGAGATGAAATCATGCCGACGTTCGATTATAGGGAAGAAGGAAGGAACAGGGAACTAATACCGCGCGAAGAGCTCGCCCCACTCGGATTGAAGGGCTTGGCGGGCGCGGC
>CAZHKT010000108.1:0-12268 GCA_964533045.1 uncultured Acidobacteriota bacterium
TGCGCCAGTGCACGCTTCGCCTGGCCCGTCACATCTCACGCGGAGAAACGAATGCACAGTAGCCCCCGGGACTTGGTCGCACGTTGTGTGGAAGTCTCGTCGCTGCCGGCGGTGTATTTTCGGCTCAATGACGCCATCAACAGTCCGCGCGCCTCCGTCACAGATATCAGCCAGATCATTGTGGAGGACCCCGGCCTGACAGCTCGCCTCCTGAGGCTGGTGAACAGTCCCCTTTATGGATTTCCGGGAAAGATCGAGACGATTTCCCGCGCCGTGGTCATTGTGGGGACGCAGCAACTTCGCGACTTGGCGCTGGCCACCTCGGTGATGAAACTCTTCGACCGAATCCCCAAGGATCTGATCTCGATGGAATCCTTCTGGGCCCACAGCGTGGCGTGCGGATTGGCAGCGCGGATCCTGGCATCGCACCGCCGCGATCCCAACTTGGAACGATACTTCGTGGCCGGGATTCTTCACGACATTGGAAAGCTGGTCATCTGCTCGCAATCGCCCGACCTGGCGCGAGAAGTCCTGACGGCTGCGGCCAGCCAGCGAAAGCTCCTCCACTCGCTTGAAAACGAAACCCTGGGGTTTGATCACGCAAGGGTCGGGAGACTCCTGATTCGTTCCTGGAAGCTGCCGGCCAGTTTGGAGGATGTCGTGGGATATCATCACACGCCCTCGCTGGCCGGGCGCTTCCCGGTGGAGACGGCGGTGGTGCACCTCGCCGACATCCTGGCCCACGCGCTGCAATTGGGCGCCAGCGGGCAACACGGAGTTCCGCCGCTTGATCCCCAGGCCTGGGATGCGCTGGGCATTCCCCCCAGCGTGTTTGGCCCGACGCTGGACCAGATGGACCGGCAATTCAGTGACGTTCTCAAGACCATTTTCCCGGAAGGTAAGTGATGCACTCGGTTCTCGAGAGCGTGCGCTTCCTGCGCGAGAGAAGTGAGCACCTGGAGGAGACTAACCGGGCCCTCCTTGACGCGCTGGATCTCGTCACCTGCCTCAACGACTTCCAGGCCAGCATGAAGCCGGAGCAGAACTCTGAGGAGATTCTGGAGGCAACCCGCCAGCAATTGCGCCGGTTGATGGATTTCAGGGCAGTGCTGTTTCTGCGCGTGTCGGAGGAAGACAGCGGATTCCTGCCTTTGAGTTGCGATCCCCCCGATGCCTGGGCCTGGCTCGCGCGGGAACTCGAACTCCATATTGACGAAGGGACATTTGCGTGGGCGCTGAATCAGAACCGGGCGGTCATGGTTCCGGCGCGTGAGTCAGCCTCGGCCCTCATCTTTCACGCCCTTGCGACCCGAAGCCAGATCATCGGCATGTTTGTGGGCGTCCTTGCCCATGCACCGGTCAACGTCACCGAAATCTCCCTGATGCTCCTTTCCGCCGTCCTCGGCCACACTTCCTACGCCCTTGAAGCAGCCGAACTGAATGCCCGAATCCGAAAACACAATCAAGACCTGGAGGCTTTGGTGCGCGAGCGCACCCGGGAACTGGAGGAGGCGAAGGAGCGAGCCGAGGCCGCCAACCGCGCAAAGAATGAATTCCTTGCCATTCTGGGGCACGAAATCCGGACACCGATGAACGGCATCATCGGCATGACCGACCTGGCCCTGCGTACTGAGTTCAGCGACGAGCAACGGGAGTATCTGGCCATTGCCAAAGATTCCGCGCGGGCGCTCCTGGCGCTGATCAATGACATCCTTGATTACTCGCGGATCGAAGCGGGCCGGTTGAGTTTCGAGCGAATACCCTTCAACCCTTCGGAGATGCTGGAGGGAATGATGAAGCCGTGGCGTCATCGCTGCCGGGAGAAGCATCTGACCTTGACCCTGACTCTAGGGCCGGAGATGCCCGCCACCGTGGTCGGGGACCCCGGCCGCCTGCGTCAGGTCGTGGATAATCTGTTCGGGAACGCGCTCAAGTTCACCGAACGAGGCGAAATTGCCGTCACCGTCGAGGTCGTCCGATGGGATGAGTCTGCGGCGGAGTTGCGTTTCACCGTGCGAGATTCGGGGATTGGCATTCCGCCTGAAAAACTGCTGACGGTCTTTGAACCCTTTGTGCAAGCCGAAAGTCCCACCACTCGCCGTTATGGCGGCGTCGGACTTGGGCTGAGCATCAGCCAGCGCCTTGTGAGTCGGATGGGGGGGCGACTGTGGGTCGAGAGCCAGCCCGGCCGGGGCAGCACGTTCCATTTCACTGCGCGCTTCGAGTTGCCGCAGGAGGCCGGCCGCCCATCCCCCGGGGCCCCGAGCGGGGCTTGAACCGCCCCCCTGGCCAATTCACGCTGCGTGCATCCGCTGCCAGATCTGCCAGAAAAGTTCGATCGAGCCTGGGGCGAATCCGGCGTAATGGTTGTTGAAGAACGCGAAGATGCACAGGCGGCGCTGGAGCAGCTTGTCGATGGCCGGAATCCAAGTCTCCATTTCGCGCTCGCGGTTCTGGATGAGCTGGTTCCAGCGCTGAGTCTTCTCTTCGATGCCTTTGCGGTCGCCCAGCCATCGGACGTAGGTGAAATCTGCGGTGACAGGATCGTGCTGGGACATGAGGCGATCTATCGGGATCATCCACGGATGGTCAATGAGGGCGAAGGCGACGCGGTGGGCTCGCAGCAAGTCCAGGAAACGCGGATTCACCCAGTATTTGTTCCGGATTTCCAGCGCGAACGCATAACCGGAAGGGAGCTTCTCGAGGAAAGGCTTCAGCCGGGCGAGGAAATCTTCCGGCCGGGCAAAAGCCTGCTTGTTGAAATAGGGGAATTGCAGCAGCAACGGACCCAGCTTGTCTTCGAGCAGATCCATCGCAGACAGGAATTCCTTTAACTCGCCGTCGCAGTCCTGCATGACTTTGTCGTGCGTGATGCTGCGCGGGACCTTGGCCGCGAATTGGAACCCCGATGGTGTGCGGCGCGCCCAGTTATGGACCATGGCGGGCGACGGAGCGCGATAGAATGTCGAGTCCACTTCGACGACATCAAAATGCTTAGCGTATTCGGTGATGAAGTCGGCCGAAGCGGTTCCTTCGGGGTAGAAGGGCCCCGCCCAATCCTCGCTCGACCAACTGGATGTGCCCAAATGCAGGTTCGGAATGGAAGGATGATTCAACGGATAACCTTGACGAAGGAAGTCTGCGGGTCCAGGAACTAGCCG
Organism: uncultured Acidobacteriota bacterium; assembly: GCA_964533045.1. Lineage (GTDB taxonomy): Bacteria > Acidobacteriota > Terriglobia > UBA7540 > UBA7540 > JACQNR01. Next base: position 3,162 of record CAZHKT010000108.1, read on the forward strand.
CCGCACATCCCGCGCCTCGGGGCGCCGCAGGGGCAGGGGCCGGGCTCCGCCGCAGGGGCGGCGGCGGAGGAGCTGCTGCCTCCCGCGACGGCAAAGACAGACAGCAGTTGCTCCAGCTGCCCGCTGCCGCACGCTTTGCAGACCGTCGTAGGGTTTGGACCATGAACAATGGCTTCGAAGCGCTCTCCGCATTCGCGGCAGCGATATTCAAAGATCGGCATCGGTTCTCCTCCTTTCTGAATATATCGGAAGGTGATAGCGCCGCGCAACCGTGATGACGACAGGCGAGCCAGCGGGTGACGTTGACAAAAGCCGCATTTTCTCTGGCTGCGGAGCGGTGGGGGCAAGAAAATGGCTTGACATGGGGGTATAGATTGCATAGAGTGACCGTCGGTCTTCATGGGAAGTTCCCCGAGAAAATTCTCAACTCACGAGAGGAGCTGCAGCAAATGGCGAAAGTCATGACCAAGTCCCAAGTGGTATCTCACCTGGCCGAGAAGGCGGGCATTCAGAAGAAAGCGGCGGCGGCGGTACTGGAAGAGATCGTGGCCCTCGCCACCAAGGAATGCAAGAGCAGCGGCGCGTTTGTGATTCCCGGCCTCGGCAAAGCGGTGAAAGCGAACCGCAAGGCGCGCATGGGCCGCAACCCCCAGACCGGCGAGGCCATCAAGATTCCGGCCAAGACGGTGGTCAAGTTCCGGCTGGCGAAGGCGTTCAAGGATGCCGTCGTTCCCCCCAAGAAGAAGTAGCTGGATTCTATTTTGACGCAGCGCCGGGACGCCCAGGGGCGTCCCGGCAGGTTGCCTTCAGCTTTGCTCTCCGCGCGCGAACGGCCCTTAACTCGACAGAGGGCTAAACCTGTCTTTCACTGCAATCAGCTTGTCCCGGACAGCAAACCAATCTAATCCACGAAGCACCGAGGTCGTCCTGGCGCTTGTCTCTAAGACGCTCCGGCAATGTGGATCAATGCTTTGACGACACCGTCCTGATAATCGGCGACCAGGTCGAACGCCGCCTGCGTGGCGGAGAGAGGGAATTGGTGAGTTATGAGCGGATCGATGTTCACCCGGCCGCTCGCCACCATTTCGATGGCGTCCGCCATGCATTCGTTCTGGCGGCGGACATTCTGGATCGTCAGTTCCTTCCGGCGGAGGGTGTGAATGGGAAAGCTGATGCGGTCCTGTTCCGGGATTCCGACGATGAGGAGTGTGCCGCCCGGTTTAAGCAGTTCGATGCCCTGATCCACGGTTTCTTGTTCACCCGCGCATTCGAAGACGAAATCCAACCCCAGGGGTTCGGTGTTGGCGATCGTCTTGACGATATCCATGTCGCGCGGGCTTCCCGTCCAATCGGCGCCCAGTTTGGACGCCAGCTTGCGCCGCTCCGCCAGCAGATCAGTGACGTAGGCTGTGCAGTCCGCCGCGGCGCGGCAGGCGAGCAGCGTGCAGAGCCCGATAGGCCCCGCCCCCAAGATGGCGATCTTGGATCCCGGCGCGAGCTGGGACATCCGCTGGGCATACAGGCCGATGGAGAGTGGTTCGACCACGACCGCCTGATCCAGGGTGAGCGAGTCTGGAATCGGATAGCAGGAACCCTCCGGCATCACCAGGAATTCCACCAGCGAACCGTCCCGTTGACCGGGAAGACCTAGAAATTTCTGCTTTCGGCAGGTGTGGGAACGATGCTGGCGGCACTGATCGCACTCGCCGCAAACAACGAGCGGGTCGACCGCAACCCGCTGTCCGGGCTTGAGGCGACGCACTTCCGGACCGGCTTCGACGACGGTGCCGGCACACTCATGCCCCACGATGAAGGGGTATTCGACCGCCGCCGGGCCGATGCGCCCGCTTCGATAGTAATGGATGTCCGACCCGCAGACGCCCACCGATCCGATTTGCAGGAGAACGTCTCTGGGCCCGTGGATCCGGGGTTTTGGGACTTCGCGGATTTCGAAGGTTCGAAGGCCGGTAAGATAGGCAGCTTTCATGGAATGATTCCGTCCTGTGGTCGCGATGGTTTGGCGAGGTAACGTCGGACCCATTCATCATACACCCCGTCCCCGTCCTTGCGGAATCAGCCAGCGACGTGATGGCGTGTTTTGCGCCCGCGGACAGCGGGAAGAATGCCGTGCGAAAAAGCCGTGCATTGCGATGGAAATCGGCTATTATCCGGGGCGCGACGCTCGTCGGGGGGCGCCAACCTTCCTCAAGCTAGCGTTCAATTCACGCCCGCACTGGCGCAGGCCCAGGGCGACGGCTGACCCCCAAGGAGGCTTATGGGCACTTTTCTGGCGGAAATGGTCGGCACGGCACTGTTGATCCTCTTCGGAAATGGCGCGGTTGCAGCGGTGGTCCTGAACAAGTCCAAGGCCCAGAATTCCGGCTGGATGGTCATCACGACCGGCTGGGCGATGGGTCTGGTCGTGGCGATCTATGCGGTCGGCAGGATCAGCGGAGCCCACCTGAACCCGGCGGTGACGGTGGCGCTGGCATTCATCGGCAAGTTTGCGTGGAGCCAGGTGCCTGCCTATATTGCCGCGCAATTCACGGGTGCGTTTCTGGGTGCCGTGGCCGTCTGGCTGACGTATCTGCCGCACTGGGCGGAGACGCCCGATCAGGCACTGAAGCTTGCCGCCTTTTCGACCGCACCCGCCATCCGCAAGAATCCGCATAACCTTGTGACGGAAGTGATCGGGACATTCGTGCTGGTCTTCGGAATTCTCGCTATCCTGGCGAACGCCGCTCCCGGCCAATCCGGCATGGTGCCGTTTCTCATCGGGGTTCTGCTCTGGGCGATCGGGATTTCGCTGGGAGCGCCGACGGGCTATGCCATCAATCCTGCTCGCGACCTGGGGCCCCGCCTTGCCCATGCTCTTCTCCCCATTGCCGGCAAGGGCGGTTCGGACTGGGAATACTCGTGGGTACCGGTGGTGGGACCAATGATCGGTGGTATTGCGGGAGCAATCGCTTACGTGAGCTGTTTCCCCGGCTGAGCGTGGTGGGTGCAGCGATCGCCAGCCGAAGCACTTGTTGTTGCCAGGGGGTCGGGGAAGAGCTTTAGCGGCCGGCAACCTGCGCAGCCGCCTCCTTCTCGTCAACCTTCATCATCATCGTCAGCACGGCGCTGATGACGTAGAGGATGGCGAAGATCCACATGACTCCGGCCACGCCCACGCGCGGCTGGAAGACGCCGACAATGGCAGGTCCCACCCAGGCGCTCGCCCCGGCACCCAGGTTGAGGATCGCCATGGCCGCCCCTTTGCGGTCCGGCGCAAGAGCCGCCATGATCGCTCCCAGCGGCGTGAAGGCGGCCAGGCAGGCTCCGAAGAACATTCCGGCAATGACGGCCAGCGTGTAATTGGCCGGCCCGCTTTGCAGGGAGTAGTAAAGCGCCAGCGTCGAGACGGCGCAGCCCAGGCCTCCGAACAGCGCCACCGTTCTCCTCCATCCGAACTTGTCGCCGATGATCCCGAACAAGAGGCACCAGATGACGTTGGTGACCGAGAGGATGGTGAGCATGCGGAGCCACTGCGTCAGGGTGAAGCCGACCGTGGTGGTGGTGTAAACCGGCAGAAATACGAGGAACCCAAGTTGCGCCGCCGTGTTGATGGTGCGCACGATCCCGCCCATGCCCACCTTGGGGATTTGCCAGGCGATCGTCACACTGAAGATGAGGGTTTTGATGGGATTCTCACCCGGCGGGGCAAGCCTGCGCGCGCCCAGGGGTTCGCGGACCAGCATGAGCGTCAGACCTGAGCCGGCCACGAACAGGAGTGCCCACCAGAGGGTTTGATAGGCCCCCACCGACGGCACCAGGTAGCTCGCGATAAAGGAGCCCAGGGTGGGGAATCCCGAGGCGAATGCAAACCAGTACCAGCCCAGGGACGTCCCAAGATTGCGCGGCGGCGTGGCCACAGTGACCCACACCAGAAACCCATAGGCGAAGAGCGGGAAGCCGAATCCGCGCAGGGCGTAGAAGATCAGCAGCAGCGGGAAGTTGCCCGGCGCGACACCGAGCAGAAGGAAGGCGACATGGAACACAACCCAGCAGGCTAAGCCGATGAACATGACCCGTTTGGGACCCCACAGGTCGGAAAGGGCTCCGGATAACCAGGAGGCGAGCGTGGCCGTGACCCCGTAGGCCGTGAACACCAGGGCCACAGAGGATTCCGAAAGGCCCTTTTCAACGAGGAACGCCGAGAGGAATCCCGATTCAACCCCGCAGGCGCACATCATCAAGAGAATCGAGGGGAAGCCCCAGGCCAAGGCCGGATAGATACCCAGTTTTTCCAGAAATCTCCCCGACCCCTTTCCCGGAGATGCAGTGGCGGTTTCCATGGGAAGTTTCTTTCTTCTGGCTGGCGGGGTTTCCGGGAATCCATTCCTACTCATGGAGTGGTTGCAGGACCATTCCGGGCCGTGACGGTGCCGGATCTGCGCCGAATCCACCGCGCCCCGGCCGTGCGAGGGAAGGATGAATACTAGCCAAAGAGTTGGGGAGATTCAATCATTACTCACAGATTCTAGTGTGGTGCGTCGCAGATAACTATTCAATCGCGGGGCCCCTCGTAGCGGCGGCCTTCAGGCCGCCACCAGTACGTGTCGCCCTGAAGGGCGACGCTACGTCCCGCTCGACCGAAACCAAGGAGACCACGAAGGACATCCACCATTGTATAGAACCGTTAGACGCACCACACTAGGCAGGAAGAAAGTCAGGTGATGCCGCCACCGAACGGCGGTCGGGCAGTTCAGCCTGGAACGTGAGCCGCGAGGCGATCTCCTGAATTTGGCGCGAGGAGCGCGTATTCTCCATCGCACCGATCTGGACCGCCACATTGCCGAGCAGCGTTGCTTCGCTGGACCCGCGGACCACCTCCAACCCTGTGGCCAGCGCCGTCAGGCGATTGAGGGTCTCGTTCTTGACCCCTCCGCCGACGATGCACACGCGTTCAATGGACTTGCCCGTGCATTGCTTCAGTCCCCGGATGACCTCCGCGTAACGATGAGCCAGGCTGCGAAAGATGATAGCGGCAAGCTGCGCCGGCCGGTCTTCTCGTTCGAAGCCGCGCGCTTCGAGCGCGTCGTTGATCCGCGACGCCATGCTCCCGGGTGCCAGAAAAGGCCCTTCGGTCGAAATGTCGAAAGTCGGCCCTTCCAGAGACGTTTCCATGCACGCGTCGGCCAGTTGAGCTGCCGTGACGGGGTTGCCGGCCTCGTTCCATTCCCGCACGACCTCTTGAATCAGCCACAATCCGATGACGTTTCGCAGGTACCGGATGGTGCCGCTCACGCCACCTTCGTTGGTGAAGTTCCACTGGTAACCACGGTCCGTCACCAGAGGTTCCTGCAAGACCGTCCCAACAAGCGACCAGGTGCCTGAGCTGATGAATGCCAGATTGTCATGCGAATGAGGGATGGCTCCCACGGCGGACCCCGTGTCGTGGCAGGCGGGGGCGATCACCTGAGTGTTGGGCAGGCCCAGTTCCGCCGCCAGGGCGGGACGTAGCGGGCCAAGGATGGTTCCCGTCGGGACGATGGGCGCACACTGCTCGACACGAAGGCCGCACGCTTCACACAGCTCGCGCGACCAGGTCCTGGCGAAGGCGTCCATCATTTGAGAATTGGGCGCGTTCGTCCATTCGGCCACGGGCACGCCGCACAGCCGGAAAAGGTAATACTCGGGCGTGCCCAGCCAGAGACGTGCCCGCTCCATTTCCCCCGGCGACTCTTCGAGATGAGCCATCAAACCATAGAGAGTGTTGACGGGCATGACCTGTATGCCCGTGATTTCGTAAATGCGCTGACGGGGAATGAGGGTGAAAGCGCGCTCCATCGCGCGCTGGTTGCGAGGATCGCGGAGGCAGAAGGCCTCGCCAACCCGCTCGCCGTCACGGTCGATGAGGATGTATTCGGCCCCCCAGGCGTCCAGGCCGATGGAATGAACTTCCCCGCGAGCCTCCCTGCGGGCCGCGCCGATTCCCCGCAGCGTTTCCTTCCAGATGCGTTCCGTGTCCCAGACGACGTGGCCGTCCCGCAGATCGTACGCGTTGGGGAAGCGATACACCTCGCGGACAACGCCCCGCCCTCCAGCCCAATTTCCCAGGACCACGCGCCCGCTGGAATTGCCAAGGTCGATGGCAACGACATTCAATAATGAAGGCATGGCCCCGCCTCCCACGACGGCGCGTTATGAAGGATTGCCGCCGCTGTGCGCCATCGAAGGCCCGACTATACGCGACGCAACAGCAGACTTCAATGCGAGGAACTGGGGCGAAATGGCGGAGAGGGTGGGATTCGAACCCACGTGCCCGCTTTTGGCAGGCAAGACGCTTTCGAGGCGCCCCCGTTATGACCGCTTCGGTACCTCTCCGTCCGTTACTGGATTCATTGCGCCATTGAGGCATTGTTTCACTGAAGGAATCCGTGACGCGCCATACGGTTTCCGTCGCCGTCAATGGAGCAATAAATCAATAATTCAATGGCTCAATTCTTCTGCCTCTTCTTACGGAAGAACTCGCGCAGGATCGAGGCGCAATCCTGCTCCAAAACGCCCTGGGTGACTTCCACTTTGTGATTCAGCTTCGGGTGATTCAGAACCGACAGGGCAGAACCACAGGCGCCAGCCTTGGGATCCAACCCTCCAAAAACCACGCGAGAGATTCGCGCGTGAATGATGGCGCCAGAGCACATCGCGCACGGTTCAATTGTAACATAGAGCGTACAGCCGCTCAGGCGGTAGTTCCCCAGCCGGCGACCGGCTCGCCGCAGCGCCAGAATTTCGGCGTGAGCGCCCGGGTCATGCAGGGCGATGGGCCGATTGTGGGCCCGCGCGATGATCTTTCCTTCGCGGACCACGACAGCCCCCACCGGAACCTCGCCTTCTGCGGCGCCACGCGCGGCCTGGGCCAAGGCCCGGAGCATATAGTATTCGTCTCGGATTTGCGGTGTCGATTGGTGGTGAGGTTGCACGGGTCTATGCTAGCACGCTACCGAAACCGAGCGGAGCGGGAACGCGTTGCATCGCCCCGCTTCTCCCGCTATAGTAAACCCGCTTTCGGATCTCCAAATTTCATCGGAGGAGAATTCATCCTATGAATCCGATCAATCGAAGAGAGTTTATGCGCAAGGGAGCGGCGGGACTGGCCTCGCTTCCGGCGCTGGCGGGGATTTCCTGCACCACGACGCCGGAACCGGCTCCCCCCAAGCCGGCGGCGCCGGCGGGTCCGCCGCTGGGTTTGCCCATCGGCGTGCAGCTTTACACGGTGCGCGACCAGTGCGTCAAGGATTTCGAGGGAACGATCAAGCAGATCGCCGCGATCGGCTACAAGAACCTCGAAATCTACGATTTCTACGGAAAGACTGCCGTGGAAGCGAAAAAGCTATTTGACGCTCATGGCCTGAGGGCCGTAAGCGGTCACTGGATGCTCCCCGTTTTGCAGAAGAAGCTGCCCAAGGCGATCGAAGACGCCAAGACGGTCGGCTGTGAGTACATGGTCATGCCGATTCTGGAAAACCCCGCGGATCGCAAGACGCTCGACCAGTACAGGAAGCTGGTGGCTTCCTTCAACAAGATCGGCGAGCAGGTCAAGAAGGCTGGCCTCCAGTTTGCCTATCATAATCACAACTTCGAATTCCAGACGCTGGATGGAAAATTGGTCTACGAGTATCTCCTCGCCGAGCTGGATCCCGAGCTGGTCAAAATGGAAATGGACTGCTTCTGGGTGACGCACGCCGGGCACGATCCTGTGGCGCTGATGGAGAAGTACCCGGGCCGGTTCGCGCTGCTGCACATCAAGGATCTGAAGGCAGGGAATGAACCCGCGACGGAACTGGACGCGGACAAGGGTACCAGCCTGTTTGCCGAGGTGGGCAGCGGCACGATCGACTGGAAGCGCATCTTCGCGGCGGCGCCCAAGGGCGGGCTGAAGCACTACTTCGTCGAGCAGGATTTCTGCGAACGCGACCCGCTCGAAAGCATCAAGATGAGCTTCGATTACCTGAGCAAGCTCTCGGTCTAAGCGTTGACCCAGCGCGCGGTGCTCCGGCTGTCCGAGGGGGAGCCCGCGGCATTTCTCCCGGTGGCGGACGAGGTGGGCGTGGCGCGCGGCGCACCGCGCTCTTAGTCGAAAACGACGGTTTTGTTCCCGTAGACCAGGACGCGATTCTCCAGATGCAAGCGGACGGCGCGCGCCAGCACCACGCGCTCGATGTCGCGTCCTTTCATAATGAGGTCTTCCACTGAATCGCGATGGCTCACGCGCACGATGTCCTGTTCGATGATGGGTCCGGCGTCGAGTTCGGTAGAGGCGTAATGGGCGGTGGCGCCGATAATCTTCACGCCGCGCCGGTGCGCCTGGTGGTAGGGCTGCGCCCCGATGAACGCCGGCAGAAACGAATGGTGAATGTTGATGATCCGGCTGGGAAACTGGCGGATGAAATTGTCTGTCAGGATTTGCATGTAGCGCGCCAGGATGATGAACTCAACCCCGCGCGAACGCAATTCCTGGAGAACCGCTTCTTCCTGTGCGGCCTTGGTTTCCGGCTTGACGGGGAAGACGCGGAAGTCGATCCCCGCCTGCCCGGCCAGGGGAGCCAGGTCCGGATGATTGCTGATGATGACTCGCAGGTCGGCGCGTAACTCACCTGTCCGGTGCCGGTAGAGAATATCGTACAGGCAATGATCGAACTTCGAGACCATGATAGCGGTTCGGGGCGGCTCGTCTGAGAAGCGAAGGTCCCAGGCCAGCCGCAGCTCGCTCGCCAGCGGCTCGAAGGCCTTCCGAATCTCCTGGCGCGCCAGCGCGAATCCCTCGAGGGCCCACTCCACGCGCATCAGGAAGAGTCCGGCATCGGCATCAATGTGTTCATCGGAATGCAGGATGTTCCCGCCGTGCCGGAAAATGAAATCCGTGATGCGCGCCACTAATCCTTTCTGGTCGGGGGCGGAAATGAGCAATACCGCGCTGGGGTTCGGACGATCCATGATGCCTCCTGAGTCTCGTGGGTAAAGTGAGCCGGCCGGCAATAGACACCGGCACACCCCGGTTCTCGATATAGGCTGTAACATTTCGTGTTGAAAATTGAGTTGGAAAGAGAGAGGGTGTCTCC
>CAZHKT010000109.1:0-12258 GCA_964533045.1 uncultured Acidobacteriota bacterium
AGATGGAAGGAGGATTCTCTCCTCCGAGTGGGCGGCATGGCCATCTAACTGCTGTTCCCAAGGCCAAATCGAGCGTTGCCATGAACCAGCAGAGCCTGCCCAAGCTGCGGCGGATATCGCAGGTTGTCTTCTTCGCCCTCTTCCTGTTCCTGCTCTACAAGACGGAGTTTCGCGGCTCATTTTCGGCCGCAACAGGAGAGGTCCGCTCACCGTATCCTGTCAGCATCTTTCTCGAACTCGATCCGCTTGCCGCCGTCACCAATGCGCTCTCAACCGGAACGCTTTACAAGGGCCTCCTCTGGAGCCTGGTGATTATCATCCCGACGCTGATTCTCGGGCGCTTCTTCTGCGGCTGGATCTGCCCGCTGGGCACGCTGAATCACTTTTTCAGCAGTTGGAAGTCCGAGCACAAGCGCGGTCCGGAGCGAATCGCGCGCAATCGCTACAAGCCGTGGCAGGCGCTGAAGTACTACATCCTGATTGCCGTGTTGGTCGCTGCCCTGCTGGGGAGTGATGTGGCCGGCCTCCTCGATCCCATTTCTCTCATGGTCCGATCGCTCGGGCTCTCGGTTCTGCCGGGCGTGAACCTGGCGCTGAACGCCGTGTTCGAGAGGCTGGACCGGACAGGCATTACCGCGCTGCAATTCTTCGTGAGCGGCCTGCAACTCCTTCTCAGTCATATCCTGTTGAGTTTCAAGCAGCCCTATTTCCGCCAAGGCTTCTTCCTGGGCCTGCTGTTCCTCACCCTCATGGTTCTGAACCTCCGCATCACGCGTTTCTGGTGCCGGGCGCTCTGCCCGCTGGGCGCTTTGCTCGGCGTGCTCTCGCGCTGGTCGATCCTGGGGCTTGAAAAACACACCAGCCGCTGCAACGACTGCAAGCATTGCCTGCTGGATTGTCAAGGCGGCGATGATCCCATTCCCGGCGTGTCCTGGCGCAAGGCCGAGTGCCACCTCTGCTTCAACTGCGTGGGAGACTGCGAGGAAAGCGGTATCAAGTTCCGTTTCTTCCCTGAAACCCCGACCACCATTGGCGCGCCCGATCTGAAGCGGCGCAAGGCTCTCGCCAGCGTCGCGGCGGGAGCGGCGGCGCTGCCCTTGATGCGCTCGACGCCGGGACTGACCGTCGAGCATGACGCGCGCCTGATCCGCCCGCCGGGTTCGCTCGACGAAAAGCATTTCCTCGCCCGCTGCATTCGCTGCGGCCAGTGCATGAAGGTCTGCCCCAACAATGCGCTTCACCCCACGCTGACCGAAGCAGGTCTCGAGGGCCTCTGGACGCCGCTTCTCGTTCCGCGCATGGGCTACTGCGAGCCGAGCTGCGTGCTGTGCAGCCAGGTCTGTCCCACAGGCGCCATTTGGGAAATCACCTCGGCCGAAAAGGCCTGGGTTACAGGCTCGTCCAGGATCCAAAAGCCGATCCAGATCGGCACCGCGTTCTATGATCGCGGCCGATGCCTGCCCTGGGCGATGGCGACCGAGTGCATCGTCTGTGAAGAATGGTGCCCGACGTCGCCTAAAGCCATCTACCTGCGTCCAGCCGAGGTGTTTGACTCCGACGGCAACCCGAAGCTGGTGCGCCAGCCTCACATCGATCCCGAACGCTGCGTGGGATGCGGCGCTTGCGAATTTGCCTGCCCCGTGCAGGATCGCCCGGCGGTTTACGTCACCAGCATCGGCGAAAGCCGTTCGAAAACCAATCAGGTCATGCTGAAGAAAGCGAAGCGAGTTGCAACATGAACAGAACCGGATTCACGATTCGATGTTCGGCATGGGGCATCATGGCGATCATGGTGGGGTGGACTTTTGCATCGTGCGGCTCCCCCAAGGCCCCACCGGCTGCTGAACCGTTGCCCCAAACCGGTGAAGTCGCGCATTGGACCAAGTCCAGCGCCACGCGAACCTTCACGGCCGACAACCTGTGGGAGTACGTCGATGGCGACGCCGAACGTTACGTTCAGGCGGGCGTCGTTCGGACCCTTACAAGCGACTATAAGTTCCAGGACCGGGTGGAGGCGGTGGTAGACATTCATGTCATGAATTCGCCCGCGGGCGCGGCGAAACTCCTGGCCGCGGAATCATCGCAGGGCGCCCAGCCGGCCGGTGTCGGAGAAGAAGCACGACTCTTCCCTGCCGGCCTCGTCTATCGCAAGGGCGCCTGGGTCGTGCGCGTCGTCGCTTACGAAGAATCACCCGAGATCGGCAATGCTTTGGTGGAGCTGGGTAAGGCCATCGAAAAAAAGTTGCCGTAGTCCCGAGCGCTGCGAGCGCAGCCATCCCGGCTGCACCCGTGAGATCGCCCGCGCTACTGAAGCGAGGGGGGAGGCTGAAATGGCCACACGGAATCAAGTGCGTCGTCGCGAATTTCTGATGACTTCGGCCGGAGTCCTGGCGGCCGGGATCGGCCAGGCGTGCTCCGCCGCCACGCCCGAGGAGGTCGCGCAGGCCGCCGCCAGGGTGGGACGACTGCCTCGCCGCCCGCTGGGGCGGGGCGGAAGGGAAGTGTCCGTGCTCATCGGGGCATCGTCGTGGTCTGCTGACGCGGTGGAGGCCGGCATCCGTTGCGGCGTCAACTATTGGCACAAGGCCGAAGATTGGGGCAAACGCGTTCCCGCCGCCATTCTCAAGAATCGGGAGGAGCACCTCTGCCAAGTCTGCGTCGACCGCGCGCGCGGGAGCCACGAAACCGGCAAGATTGATGAAGAGGCACATTACCGGTTTGTAAAGCAGGCTCTGGCCGAGACCGGCCTGCGCTACTTCGACGATATGCAGTTTCATTTCGGCTTTCATAACGCCGCGGAGGTGAAGAGCGAGCGGGGATTCGTGCGCGCCTTTGAACGACTGAAGAAGGAGGGCCTGGTCCGGCACCTTTGCCTCTCGCAGCATCACTACGGCAGCAACGCGCGCGTGGAAAATGGCCAGAATGCCGCGGATATTCTGGCGGCGGTCATCGAAGACGGCATCTTCGAACACGCGCAATTCATGTTCTCGTATGGCGAAACCGAACCCATGAAGCAATTCGTCAGCCTGGCGCGGCGCAAGGGTTTTGGCACCATCGCCATGAAGACCACGCGCGGCGCGGGCCGCATGAAGGGTGATGCTGAGTTCATGAAGCAACTCCCCGCCGGCACCTCTCCCCACCATGCTTTGGCTCGCTGGCTCACGACCGCCACCGAACTGGACGCCGCCGTGATTCAGATCGGCAGTCTGAGCGAATTTGTCGATACGTTTTCCGGGGCGGGAAAACCTCTGCGCGCCGCCGACGCGCGGGCTCTGGAGGTCATGACTGCCTACGCCGACCGCGAAGTCTGTCGCCTCTGCAATGAGTGCGCCCGCCACTGCCAGCACGGCGTGCCGATTGCCGACATCCTGCGCTACGAGCGCTACGCGCAGGACTACGGCGAAGGGCTGCGCGCGCGGGTTCTCTACGCCATGCTCGACCGCCAGGCCGACACCTGCATCGCCTGCGGCGATTGCCTGCCGCACTGCCCGCAGAAACTGGCAATCCCGCGTAAGCTGGCCGGCGCGCACGAAATCCTCAAGGCTCAGGGCTAGGCCAAATGGGCCGCCACGAACACCATTGGACGGACCAGCAAAACGAGTCGTCTCCCCGTCCGCCGACTCTGGCTGGAATCCCGCCGGCAGTGGCGGCGGTTCTCATCCTCGTGGGATTCACCGCGCTCGTCGCCCAGGTCGTTCTGCTGCGCGAACTGATCGTCATCTTCTACGGAAATGAACTGTCCCTCGGCGTAATGCTGGCCAACTGGCTCTTTTGGACTGCGGCCGGAAGCAGCTTGCTGGGGCGGTCAATCTTCAGCAGAACCGATGCGCGCCGTTCGATGGCTGCCCTGCTGTTGCTGCTTGCCGTGAGCTTCCCGGTCACCATTCTTGCGGTTCGGGCCAGCAAGGGATTCTGGCAGGCCACGCCCGGCGAATTGCTGGGGCCGGGCCCGATGTTCGTGACGTCGCTGGCAACGCTCAGTCTGTTCTGTCTCGTTTCCGGCTGCGCGTTTGCCGCCGGCAGCCGCCTGGCGGCTGAATCGGGAGGCGTATCCATGGCCAGCGCGACCGGCTCCATGTACCTGCTGGAGGCGTTCGGCTCGGGTCTGGGAGGCGTCGCCGCCAGCGCGGTATTGCTTCCCTATTCGACCGCCTTCGAGACGGCGGCCCTCATCGTGGTGGTGAATCTGGTGGCCGCAGCGAGTCTGCTTGCGCGGACGGGTGGCTGGCGAGGCGCGGTGATCCGGGGGGCGGTGGCGGGCGCCGCGCTGCTGTTAACGGCGGCCATCCTGCCGCGCGCGGAACGAACCTCGCTCCGGCGACTGTGGCAGGGTTTTCATCTGGTCGAGGCACGCCATTCACGCTACGGCAACCTGGCCGTGGTCGAAACGGAGGGCACGCGAAGCCTTTACGAAAACGGCCTGGTTGTCGCCACCGTCCCGAACGCCGAAGCCGCCGAGGAAGCGGTGCATTATGCGTTGCTCGAGCACCCGGCGCCCAGGCGGCTGCTGCTCATCGGCGGAGGCATCAACGGCAGTCTGAAGCAGGCGCTTCAGCACCCGTCGCTCGAACAAGTGGATTACGTCGAACTCGATCCTGTCATTCTCGATCTGGCCGAGGCCCACTTTGCCAGCGAGTGGAGTCCCGCTCTTGCGGATCCGAGGGTGAGGGTTCATCGGCTCGACGGAAGGCTTTTTCTCAAATCGGCGAAGTCGCTGTACGATATCATTATCGTAAACCTGCCTGACCCGCAAACGGCACAGCTCAACCGTTTCTACACGCGCGAGTTCTTTGAGGAGGCTGCCCGAAAGCTCGTTCCCGACGGAATCGTTTCGTTTCAGCTCACTGCGTCGGAAGACTACATCAGCCCGCCGTTGGGGGACTTCCTCCGGTGTATCAACCGGACCCTGCGGGAGGTGTTCCCGGAGGTCGCGGCCCTACCCGGCGCATCGGTGCACTTCTTCGCCTCCCCCAGGCACGGGACGCTCACGCTGGACCCCGACATCTTGATAGCGCGACTCAAATCCCGCCGGCTTCAAACTCGATATGTCCGGGAGTACTTCTTGCCCTTTCGAATCTCCTCCGATCGCGTGGACGACCTGCGCCAGCAGATATCGCCCCATTCCTCGACTCCCGTGAATCGCGATTTCGCGCCCATCGCCTACTACTTCGATGTCGTGCTGTGGAGTTCACAATTCCATCCTGGTTCGTCGCGCTGGTTCCACACGCTCTCCAAGATACCCTTCGCTCATTCGGCGGGTGGCTTGGCCCTCGGACTGGTCCTCTTGTCGGCGGGGGCGCTCTGGTGGCGGCGTCATGCCTCCCGCGCCGCCAAACGCCGCCTTGCGGTGGGCGCCTGCGTGACGGCTATGGGATTTGCCCTCATGGGGCTCGAGATCCTGATCCTGCTGGGATTTCAGGCAATTTACGGGTATGTCTATCACCAACTCGCTCTGCTCATGGCCGCTCTGATGGCAGGATTGGCGCTGGGCGCGTGGCTCGCGCTTCGGAGGAATCCGGAATGCAGTCCAGCATTGCGCCCCGTGGCCGCATTACAAATCGCCGCCACGCTCGCGCCGCTTTTGCTCTTCGGAATTCTGAAAGCCTTCACGCGCGTCAGTTCCGACTTCGGCCAATCGGTTTTGACCGAGACAGCGTTTCCACTGACGGCTCTCGCCTGCGGGCTGATGGGAGGATATCAGTTTTCGGTGGCGAGCCGGGCCTATTTTGCGGAGGGCGAGCAGACAAACCCCGGAATTCTTTACGGGCTCGATCTGCTGGGGGCCGCCGCGGGGGCAGTGGTCCTCAGTCTCTACTGGTTTCCCGTCTACGGATTCCTCCGCAGTGCGCTTCTCATGGCCGTGGTGAGTGTGGCCCCGGCGGTTCTTGTCGCGACGCTCGCCCCCAGGGCCGGGAATGCACCGTCCTAGTGTGGTGCGTCTAACGGTTCTTTACAATAGTGGATGTCCTTCGTGGTCTCCTCCGTGGTTTCGGCCGAGCGGGACGTAGCGTCGCCCTTCAGGGCGACACGTACGGGTGGCGGCCTGAAGGCCGCCGCTACGCGGCGCCCCGCGATTGAATAGTTATCTGCGACGCACCACACTAGTGGCCGCCCCCCTTTTGCTCTCCGAACACCAACGCCGTGAATAAAAAGATATCGGTAGTCTCATCCCTCCAGGCATCGGGCGGCAGGCCGGCCTTCAGGCAGGTTTGTTCCAGGAAAGTTTGCCGGTCCCAGTGCTGTTCCACCGGCACCTGCGGCAGCAACAAGCCTTCACGATTACCCCGCCGAATCACCAGACCGTGTTCTCCCACCTTGATCTGCTTGATATCCGTGACGCGCCGCAGCGGGGAGAGCACCGACACCTCATACTCCAGCTCTGGCAGTTCCCTGAACTCGACCGGCCGGAAGCGGGAATCCTCGAGCGCCGCCGCGATGGCCACGTCGCGCACCGTCAGGCACAGCGGCTTCATGGGAGCGATATAGCCGATGCAGCCGCGCAGTTGGCCGTGCTTCTTCAAGGTGACGAAGGCGCCGCGGTCCTGCCCGAGTTTCGCCATGCCGCCTGGGTCGCACTGGATTCGTTTCCGTTCCTTGACGGCGAAAAATACCGCCTGCTTGGCGATTTTCAACAGAGCGTCCTTTTCGCGTGGCTCCAGTGAAAACGCGGCTTGCCGGCCCGTCTTGGGATTCCTGTCCGCGTAGAATGCCGCCGCGCCGTATCCCACCACCCGGCTCTTATCGCCCGTGACGTCACCGGAGTTGGCGTATTGCAGCACCTTGGCGCCATGGGCGCCCAGCCGCTCGGCGGCTATCATGGCGGCGACGATCGGCCCGCCGCCACAGGCCTCCCAGATGCGCCGCTCAAAGTTCTGCGACATGTTGAAGTAGTCCCATTCTTCCAGCGCGTGGAGCACTTTGTGGTCCAACCGCACCGCCTCGTCGTAAGGATGAAAGTGCGAAAGGTCAGAACTCGCGACAATCAGCGTGCTTTCGCCGGCTGGCGCCGCCTGAATGGCTTTGGCCAGGGCCACGCCCAGGGCGCGTTCGATGTCGTAGTTCTGATCGCCCATCACGATGGGAACCAGCAGGAAAGATCCGAATGTCCGCTGCAAAAACGGCAGTTCGACCTCCAGCGAATGTTCTCCGCGCCCATCGACGATGCCGTGGCCGCGACCGGAGATTTTGATGAGCGGACTCGATGCCGCCAGCTTCTTGGCAAACGCCGGGTCCACCGGGATCGGGCCCAGAGGCGTCGCGTATGCGTCGCCATCATAGACCGAGTTGAAGCTGAAGGCCTCAATGTGGCAAGGCGAAATGACCACCACCCGCTGGAACTTGCGCCCCTTCAGCAAGGCGAAGGCATGCGCCGCCACCCGCCCCGAATACTCGTAGCCGGCGTGCGGAACCGCCAGCGCCACCAGCTTTCCCTCGATGGGCGTCACCGCCGCCTGGCCGAGAAAATCGTCCACCACGCGTGTGAGTTCCTTGGCCTCCCCTGGATAAAACGCGCCGGCAACCGCCGGAGGCCGGACTTTTCCCTTCGCGCTCGCCGGTGGTGCGGCCACAAGTTGATGGGGAATCCCAAGCGAGGCAAGGAATGCTGCGACGAAAAGAATGAAGACAAACAGGCGATTCTTCATGACCATATCCCTGCAACAGGCTCTGCGCAGTAACGGCACTTGCCATCCTTGAGGTGGATACCGCCGACGACGTATCCCGTTCGCTCAAGGACAACGCGGCGGCAGCGCGGGCAATAGGTGCTCTCCGCCGCATGCCCCGGCACGTTGCCGAGATAGACGTAACGGAGACCTTCGGCGTCGGCGGCAGCCTTGGCGCGCTCGAGCGTGGCGAGCGGCGTGGGCGGCAGATTCTTGAGCAAGTATTCAGGGTGAAAACGCGAAAAGTGCACCGGAACGTCCCGTCCCAGGTTCGCCTTGATCCACCGGGCAAGCGCCTGAAACTCCGCGTCGCTATCGTTGAGCGTGGGGATGACGAGGTACACAATCTCCATCCACATGCCTTGCTGGCGCATCAGCACCAGGGCATTCAGAACATGCTTCAGTTCGCCGTTCACAATCTCCTTGTAGAATTTTTCGGAAAAGGCTTTCAAATCCACTTTAATGGCGTCCACGTTCCGGCAGAGTTTCTTGAGAGGCTCTTCGGTGATGTATCCTCCGGTGATGACGACGCTCCGCACGCTGGCTTCACGGGCAGCGCGGGCTGTATCCAGCATGTATTCGTAGAAAACGACCGGCTCGCTGTAGGTATAGGCGACGACCGGACAACGGTTCTGGCGGGCGAGCTGAACCACCTGGGCGGGCGGCGCGTAGGTGCTGCGCACCTGCTCGGGCCGCACCTGGGAGATTTCCCAGTTCTGGCACATTTTGCAGTTCACGTTGCAGCCCGCCGTGGCCAGGGAAAAGGCTCTCGCGCCGGGCAAGAAGTGGAAGAGCGGCTTCTTCTCGATCGGGTCGATATGTGCCGTCACCACGCGCGAATGGACCAGGGTGTAATAGGTGCCGCCGCGGTTCTCTCGCACGCCGCAGTAACCCCGTTCGCGATCATCAATCACGCACTCGCGCGGGCAGAGCGTGCATCGAATCTTCTTGAAGGGTTTTTTCTCGTAGAACTGCGCTTCCTGGATGAATTGTGCATCGCTCCCCTCGGCGGCGAGAGGCATCAGGCTGGGAGACGCAGCTATCATCCCCGAGCAGCCGGCCAGATACGGCAGGGCGGCCTTCAGAAATGACCGGCGGTCCGTCCAGCTGCTCATGCTGTCGTTGCTCGCTCCCTGCTTGCTCATACGTTCACCACTTCGATCTTGTCCAAGTCATTGGTGCCGAGGCGATGGCCGGCATCGGCGGCGGTGGCAATGTATGTGGGCTCGCGGTTCACTTCTTTCAGCGTTTTCAGGCCTTTTTCCTTCCGCTTGCGCTCGAGAATCCGCCAGCCGATTCGGTCGAGCGCCACCGGGTCCCGAGACACGAGGAGTCCGTTCTCCGGCCAGGCCCACTGCGGCATGAAGGACGGCCCTCCGTCATACTGGGCGGTCAGCGCATCGCAAATGTGCAGCCGGAACTTCTGGCGGATCGCCGGCAGCAGGTTGGCATCGGCAATATAGGGGTCGCCCACGTCGAGGTGATATTTATTGGGGTTGTGGAGGGCGCCAAAGGCGTTCTTCAGCGCCATGGTAACCCCGGTGATTCCATGGTCCTTCAGCACCGGCAGATTGATCACCACATCGCAAGCCTGAGTCAGCGTCCGTGCCAGCAGGCTTCCGACGCTGCCCGCGACGGCGAGTTCCTCCTCGTAGCCCAGCACGTCGTTGCCGATGCAGCGGACGCCGGCCCCTCGCTCTCTCACCTTGAAGTGGGCACTCTCCAGATCGGCGTTCAAACGGTCCCAAATAATGATGTTACGGACGCCCGCCTGCTGGAGCCGTTCGCAAATGGCTTCCACCAGCACAACGTGGGTTGAGAGCCCGCGTCCTGCGAGGCAGTTTACTTTCAGTCCGACGCGTTCTGCGGGGCGCACGATCTGGCCCCATGCCTCCCGAGGGCTGTCACGTCCCGTCAAGGCCTGGATGGAACGGTCCAGCAGGGCCAGCAAACGTGCGGAGTCAATGGTTGACCCGGAGGGCCGTAACTGGGCGTCGCGGGCCAGAACCACGCGCGACTTGCCGGGATTTGCCTGCAGGTAAGGAAGGGGTTGTGTCGGAGCGGCCCAGGCGAGCGGGACGGCCGCCGCGAACCGCAGGATTTGACGACGGTTGGGCATCCATTGCCTCCTGCGAGTCAATCGGGCCCTCACCTCTAAGTTTACACCCGCTTCAATCGCACAGGCGCACGCGCGCATCCACGGCGCGGAATCGGTCCCGTTCGGGGAAAACCAGGAAGGGATTGATCTCGATTTCCGCAATCTGGGGCAAGTCCTCCACCAGACGCGAAAATCGCTGAAGGACTTCCGCCAGTCCCTGGAAATCAACCGGAGCCTCACCGCGCACGCCTTCCAGGAGCGCGTAACCTCGAATCTGGCGGATCATTTCACCGGCGTCCACATCGGTCAGGGGTGGGACGCGGAAGGTCACATCCTTGAGCGTTTCGACGAAGATTCCGCCAAGGCCGAACATCAGAAGCTGTCCAAACACTGCGTCGCGGGTCATTCCCAGAATCACCTCGCGCCCGCCGCGGACGAATTCCTGAACCAAGAACGCGGGAGGCTGGGATGATGCGGTTCCCTGCTTCTGGCAGTGCTCTGCCAGGGACGCCGCCATGCGTTCGGCGGCTGCATGCAACTCCTCCGGAGTGCGCAAATCAAGAGCCACTCCGCCGACCTCTGTTTTATGCACGATGCCAGGCGAGATAGCCTTCAGAACAGCCGGGAAAGTAAAATCCTGCGCGCGCAACCGCATTTCGCGGAGGTCCGGGACCATCACATGGCGCGCCACCGGAATTCCATAAGCCTCCAGGAGCTGCAGCGCCTCGGGGGTGGTCAGTTGTCGTCGCCCTTCGGAGCGGACCTGGGCAAGTAATTCGTGCCCACCCCTGCGGTTGACTTCGAACTTTCT
The DNA here is from genome assembly GCA_964533045.1 of uncultured Acidobacteriota bacterium. GTDB lineage: Bacteria > Acidobacteriota > Terriglobia > UBA7540 > UBA7540 > JACQNR01. Next base: position 10,571 of record CAZHKT010000109.1, read on the forward strand.
GATCTGGCCCAGAGAACGCTCCTGCCACTGACGGTGCCGGTCCAGCGCCCACAGCGCGCGCACCGCCGATTCCGGAAACATGTAAATCGCCATGTGGCCGGGATATTTCTCGTTAAATTCCTTAAAGAACTGCTCCTGGGCCATCATCACGGAGAGCACCGGCTTCTCGAACTGGCGGCGCAACTCCTCGATGCCGCTCGCAATCTCCATGGCGCTGGTCATCATGGGTGGAACAAAAACCACCAGCAGTGAATCGATCCCCTCGTCCTCCAGAATGAGGCGCGCGCAGGCCTGATACTTGCTGCGGTCGGACATGGGCGTCATGTCCACCGGATTCACGATGCTGGCTTCGGGCGGGAGGAGTCGCTTCAGTTCCGAGGTGGTCCGTTCGGAGAACTTGCCGATGGCCAGTCCCATGCTGATGGCGGTATCCGCCGCCATAATGGCCGGGCCGCCCGCGTTGGTGAGAATGGCCAGCCGGTTTCCGCGCGGGGCGGGATTCTTGCTGAAACCCATCGCCAGGTCGAACAGTTCCTCGACCGTGTCAACCCGGATGACACCGCACTGCTCGAGCAGGTCGTCGGTGGCCACATCCAGTCCCTGCGACGCGATCGCTCCGGTGTGCGAGGAGGCGGCGCGCGCGCCGGCCACCGTGCGGCCGGACTTCACCGCCACCAGGGGTTTTCGTTTGGAGACCCGCCGCGCCAGCTGAATAAACTGCTGCATGTTGCCAAAGGATTCGAGGTACATCAGAATCAGGTCGGTCTGCGCGTCGTCCTCCCAGTACGCCAGCAAGTCGTTCACCGAAACATCCAGCTTGTTCCCCATGCTGACAAAGTAAGAAAAGCCGATATCGAGTTGGCGTGCCATGTTGAGGATGGCCACCCCCAGCCCGCCGCTCTGGGACATGAAGCCGATGCGGCCGGCGAGCGGCAGGGTGGGCGCAAAGGTCGCGTCCATCCGCACGTCCGGATGAGTATTGATGACGCCCATACAATTCGGGCCGATGACGCGCATGCCGTACCGCGCCATGCGCTCCTCCAGTTGCTCTTCGTATTCGCGGCCTTCCGCGCCCGTCTCCTTGAACCCGGCGGTGATGACGATCAATCCTTTCACCCCCTTCTTTCCGCAGTCATCCACCACCCCCAGCACTTCGTTGCGCGGGACGACAATGATGGCCAGGTCCACGGGATCCGGAATCGCCGAGACGCTGGGAAAAGCTTTGATAGAGTGGATGTAATCGGCCTTCGGATTGACGGGAAACACCTTGCCGTGAAAGTTGTACTCAATGAGGTTGTGCATGAGCTCGCGCCCAATGGCCCCCGGACGGCGGGAGGCTCCAACCACGGCGATGGATCGGGGTTTGAAAATGCAGTCGAGCGGATTCATGGATATTCCTCCGGGCGCCTCGCGAGGCAATGAAAAGTGCGGCGCTGTCCGCCTCGGGGCCCGAGCTTCATCGCCCTCATTGAATGCCTGCCGGAAGCGTAAGTCAATCCGCGACCCGGCCTAAGAACCCCCCTGTCTTCGGCGGAGCGATGCATCCCGCTCCGCATGCCAGGCACGGACGGCCCGGGGAATTTCCCGCAGATTCTCCACCGGCGTGCGCAGCGGAATGGCGCACTCGGGCGCCACGAGGGGCACGCCGGCGTCGAGCACGCGAAAAACTTCGGCGCGCACATCCCCCG